>JANMUI010000865.1:0-2125 GCA_031391405.1 Betaproteobacteria bacterium | reverse complement strand
GATACGACACCAGCGTGTTCATGTCGCGGCTCAGTAGTGAATTGCAAAAATCCGTCACCGTTTTTTCGTTTGCTGCACTCATGCTACTCCTCCTTCTTTCTTTCTTTGGGTTTCGAGTTGTGGGTTACGATACCATGCGGTGCTGTAAGTCCAGTAAGTCGGGAATCTGACGAATGATATGCCGAGGCCGGTCTTCTCCGGGAGCGGGCTCGCTGTCAGTGTTGTTCCAAATCAAGACCGATTGCATCCCCGCGCGGTTCGCGCCGGGAATGTCTTGTTGCAGTGAGTCACCGACAAAAAATGTGGCCTCTGGTGGACTGTCCGCGCGCCGTAAGGCTTCCGCGAAAATACGACTGTCCGGTTTGCATGACTGCGCGTACTCGCTCGACAAAATGGAATCAAAGTGCCGCTGGAGCCCGCTCAGCTCAACCATGTGCGCAAGCTGGTCATCATCAATGTTGCTGACGATGCCGAGATGACAGCCGCGCTCGCGGAGCGTGGTCAGTGTCTCAATGACGCCCTCACGCAACGTGAAGTCGCGTTCCCGCCGTTGCCATTGGCTCTGGCGATAGCGGGCGAACTGCTCCTCGGTAAAGGTGATGTCCAACTCCCGCGCCATCGCCTGCAAGACATCGCGAAACAGATCGCGATGGAGATAATAGGGGCGCGGGAGGTATTCATAGAAGACCTGCTTCAGCGCGCCACGATAGGCACGCAGAATTGCTCGCGGTTCTCCGGTTGCTCCGGCCCAGCCCGCCAGCTCAACAATGCTCTCGCGTTCACCTGGCGCGACCGTTTCGTAATCGAACAGCGTCCCGCCAAAATCAAATAACACCGCCTGAATTTTTGGCATGATGTCCTTCATTTTCCGATCCCGATGTGAAATGTAGACGGTTCCATAGCATGACGCGCCCTCGACAGGGAAGAGTGGAGAGGGGAAGAAGCAAGGCAAAAGGCAAAAGGCAAAAGGCAAAAGGCAAAAGTGAAGAAAGAAGAAGCAAGGTAGGCTGGGATGACCAACGGGAATTCCAGCCTAGCGCGCACGGCCTCCAGGCTGGAATTCGCTCCGCTCATTGCCGGCCTACACCTGAGTCTGAAACGTGAACCCCGGAACCCGAAACCCGAAACCCGAAACCCGCCTCCCTTCCGACGTTGGGCTGCTGTTCGCCTCGCGCATCGTGCGGCTTTTCGCCTACGGATTCTTGTCGATCATTCTGGCGCTGCATCTGGCCGTGGTGGGCATGACCGAGCAACAGATCGGCTTTGTTCTAACCCTGACCCTGATTGGTGATGCCGCGCTCTCTCTTTTAGTGACCCAAATCGCGGACCGGGTCGGTCGGCGGCGGATGCTCGTCGTCAGCGCGAGCCTGATGATCTTTGCTGGGGTCACATTCGCGATGACCAGCGATACCTGGCTGCTCATCGTCGCGGCGTTTATCGGCACGTTGAGTCCGACCGGGCATGAGGCTGGTCCGTTTCTTCCCCTCGAACAAGCCGCGCTCGCGCAGCTTACTCCCGGTTCACAACGGACACGCGTCTTTGCCTGGTACAACCTCGTCGGCTCCTTCGCCGCCGGGCTTGGGGCGTGGAGTGGTGGCATGGTAGTCACGAGTCTGCAACGAACCGGGCTCACCCCCCTGAGCAGCTATCACTTCATGTTCGCGAGTTATGCCGGCTGCGGTCTCTTGCTGGGTGTGGTCTTGAGCTGCCTATCGTCGCGGATCGAGGTGGAAAGTGTCCCGATACAAGGGCCGTCCCGGTTCTTTGGTTTACACCGTTCGTGGAAGATCATTCGCGATCTCTCGATCCTCTTTGCCTTTGATTCTTTCGCTGGCGCGCTGGTGATACAAAGCTTGCTCGCCTACTGGTTCCACGCGCGTTTTGGGGTGGAGCCCGCCGCTCTTGGCACCCTGTTCTTTGGGGCGAATATCTTGGCGGGCTGTTCCGCGCTCGTCGCCGCCCGCGTGGCGGCGCGTATCGGCCTCATCAATACGATGGCGTTTACGCATCTTCCGGCCAATGTCTTTCTCTTGTTGACGCCGCTCATGCCTACCTTTCCCTGGGCGGCGGCGATGTTGTTGTTACGCTACAGCACGGCACAGATGGATGTCCCCACGCGCCAGGC
>JANMUI010000860.1:0-2185 GCA_031391405.1 Betaproteobacteria bacterium | reverse complement strand
ACATGACGCATCAGCCGGGACAGATCTTCACGACCAAGAAAGCGATACGCACCGTCGAGGACATGAAGGGCATGCGCATTCGGTTCTCATCGCCCACGATCCGCGAGTTCGTCGCCGCGCTCGGCGCAACACCGGTTGGGATCCAACCCACCGAAATCGCGGAGGCGTTGCAGAAGGGCACGGTCGATGGCGCCTTCATCGATTATGGTGGCGCGGGCATCGCGTTCAAATTGGGTGGCATCGTCAAGTACACGACCGAGATGTACTCGTATGTCGCATCGTTCGGCTTTGCCATCAATCCGGATTTCTACAGCAAGTTGCCCGCCGATCTCAAGAAATACATCGACGACAGCTTCGAGGGCAAAGCGAAGGATCTCGGCGAAGCGTGGGATTCGATCGACGGACCGGGCAAGAAATTGCTCGTCGAAGGCGGTGCTGAAACAATTCGCCTTTCAACGGCCGAAGACGCGAAATTCCGCAAGATCGGCGCGGACGTCGCCGAGGCGAAGATGAAGGAGCTCGAAGGCAAGGGCCTTCCGGCACGCGCGGCGTACGCGTTGATGAAGTCGCTGTCGGAAAAGCACTCGAAGACATCCAAGAATTTCTGGAACTAGGACGCCGCGCGCTCAACCGCGTACCCCGCTCAGAATTTCACCACGGAGGACGCGGAGGACACAGAGGAAATACGGGGCCATGGAGATCGGCCACCCGCCGCGGCGAGTGATACAGCACATCAAATTGAGGGGGAGTCACATGAAGTATGCACTGGCGATACTCGCCGGCCTCGCGGCGTTCGCCATGTCCGGCTACGCATCCGCGCAGTCGAAGCACGAAATGAAGGTGGCCTATTTCATTGGTGACCAGCATCCCGTCGGTGCGTGGTTCGTGCGCTGGTCCGACGGCATCGAGAAAGCATCGGGCGGACGCATCACGGTGAAGCGCTTCCCCGGCGCCCAGATGGGCCCGGCACCCGGGTACTACGATATGGCCCGCACCGGACAGACTGAAGTCGCCTTCTTCCTCCATGGCGGCACACCTGGGCGTTTTCCAATCACTGAGCTCGTCAATCTCCCGTACTTGATCGGCAGCGGCGATATCGGCGCCAAGGTGCTGAACGATCCGGAAATGCGGGCCAAGTACCTCGACCCCGAGCACAAGGGTATCAAGGCGCTGGTGTATTTCACCGTGCAACCCGGGCAGGTCATGACGGTCAAGAAGCCGATCCGCACCGTCGAGGACTTCAAGGGCATGCGCGTTCGCTTTTCATCGCCGACGATCCGCGAGTTCATCACCGCGCTCGGCGGCACCGCGGTGGGCGTGCAACCGACCGAGATCGCCGAAGCCCTCCAGAAGGGAACGGTCGACGGCGCCTTCATCGATTATGGCGGCGCCGGGATTGCATTCAAGCTGGGCGGCATCGTCAAGCACGTATCCGAGATGTACTCGTTCGTGGCCTCCTTTGGCGTGGCCATGAATCCCGACTTCTACAACAAGCTGCCGCCCGATCTAAAGAAAGTGATCGATGACAGCATGATCGGTCAGGCCAAGGAGCTGGGTGACGGAATCGATACGATCGACGCACCCGGTAAGAAGCTCCTCGTCGAAGGCGGAGCGAACGCGTTCCGTCTATCACCGGAAGAAGACGCGAAATTCCGCAAGGTTGGAGCGGACGTCGCTGAAGCAAAGGTGAAGGAGCTGGAAGCAAAGGGTCTGCCCGCGCGCGGCGCCTATACCTTGATGAAATCGTTGGCCGAGAAGCATTCAAAATCATCGCGAAATTTCTGGAACTAGGATTCTGCGCGGCGGGCCATCCGGATTCCTTGTTGCTGACGCCATGACTCGATCACTCTTCATTCCCAAATCACCATGACTCCGATCCGAGCGCGCGTCTCCAGCTTTTGCGGCTGGCTCGCCGCGCTGTGCCTCGTCGTAATGATGCTGATCACGGTCGGCGACGTGGTGCTGCGCCATATTTTCGATTGGCCGATCCATGGCGTCATCGAAATCGTCGAGCTTTTCCTGACCGGAGCGTTTTTTCTGGCGCTGCCGGCCGCCTTTCTCCGCGAGGACCACATCGTGGTGGACATTGTCGATCACAAGTATCCGGGCGCCGTTATCTGGCTCAAGCGCCTCTCGGGCGCCCTAGCAGTCGTCGTGCTCGTCGTGATGGCGTATCAAGGGGCTC
>JANMUI010000764.1:0-2394 GCA_031391405.1 Betaproteobacteria bacterium | reverse complement strand
CATTCGAGAACGGGGTCGGTTCACTCGCTGGGACACAACTCGATGCTTTGACGAGGAGCTTCGAGAATCAGAGGGCGAAGTGGGAATCCGAGATGTCGGTCGCGCGGACCGGATTTGATGGCGTTCATCGGTCAATCAACGATGACCACGAGGCATTAAAGCGCGAGCGCGTTACGCAAGGGGAGGACTTCAAGAAATTCCTTACGAAACTGAACAAGGACTTCGAGGACGCGTTGTTCGCCCAAAAGGACGAAATTGAGAAATTCAAGAATCTTGTCAAAACGCAGATCGCGCTCCTGGCGCCGGTTTCATATTGGCGCGATAAGCAGAAGGGACATCGAAGGTGGTCGAAAATTTTCGGCGGTGCGGTCGTATTGGCTATGCTCGGAGTTGGAGCCGCTGCATGGTGTGGCCTTCCCGAACTACTCAAGGACGTAATCCTCGATCGACCGCCTCAGGCGTGGCGGATCGGTGTACTCGTCGTATTTACCACCCTCGCACTTTGGATGCTGCGCCTTCTTGTGCGGCAACTGATGAGCCATATCCATTTGACGCGGGACGCTGATGAGCGGGTGACCATGGTTACGACCTATCTCGCGCTGATGGAGTCGGGAAAGGGGCCCGACAAAGACATGTTGAAGCCCGTATTCGATGCACTATTTCGCCCGGCCGCCGATGGGATCGTAAAGGACGAAGGTATGCCTACGAGCCTGCTCGAATGGTTGACCCGTCGGTAGGCGTCAATGTCCGTAGCCGCATCGTTCGACACGTGCGGTAAGGTTTCCGAGGTTGGATCGTCCTTCCCAACATACACATTTCAGCGAGCGGTGGCGCATCGTGGCAACCGCACGCTTGCTACTTTCGTGCCACCTTACACCCCAATATCCCCCGGACGCGGCGATACACGCCAGCACGTAAGCCCTTGAAAACATAGAAAGCGTGATACGCCACAACACCACACGGATACCTTCAGTAGACTCCTCGGTTGTCCCGCGTCCAGCGCCTCGCAAACTGTCACTGTCCACGACGCGGGCCCGATTCACCTCAGGAGCTCTGCATGACAATTTCTTCGCCGGTCCCGCGCCGCCATCTTCATACCCGCACGATTCACTGCGAGGGATTCGAGCGCGAGGATGGGCTGTACGACATCGAGGCCCACATGATTGACACGAAAGGCTATGCGTATGTAGAGACCTTGCGTGGCGAGCGAAAACCCGGCGACAGCGTGCATGACATGGCCGTGCGGCTCACGGTTGATCCGCAAATGATCGTACGCGGCGTCGAGGTCGTCATGCCGTCCACGCCGTATGCGGTGTGTGAGTCGGCGGCACCGGCGTTCCAGGGATTGGTCGGCAAGCAGATCGGTGCAGGATGGCGCCGATCGGTAAATGAAGCAGCCGGCGGCACGAAAGGCTGTACCCATGTGCGCGAGCTGATGCAGCCGCTCGCGACCGTGGCGTTCCAGACGATCCACGGGTGGCGGCGCAATAACGACAAACGCGCGAACACCATGCCCGATCCGAATGACAAGTCGCGACCCGGTTTCATCAACGGCTGCAAGGCGTGGGCGGAGGATGGCGAGGTGGTGAAGATGACTTATCCGGATTTCTACCGGCCGAGGCCGTGAAATTGCGGTGAGAAGGGGGAAGGGAGAAGGGAGAAGGGTCAAGCGAGCCGCGCCGAGACACTCCCCAACTCGCCAAAATCGACTCGAAACTCGTCCCCCGGCACAACGGCTACCGGCACGATGCATGTGCCGGTCGTGACGATGTCGCCCGCCTTGAGGCCATCGCCATAGCTTGCGAGCTCGTTCGCGATCCAGGTGAGAGCGATGCGAGGATCACCCAGAACGTTGGCGCCCTCACCGGTGCATGCGATCGATCCGTTGCGATAGGCCGTCGCCTGATGCCGAACGAGATCCCATGAACGCCAGTTAGCGCGGGTCATCGTTCCCAGTACGAGCCAGCAAGCACATGCGCAATCGGCAATGAGTTGAGGCGCGCCCGCGTGCGCGAAGTCGTTGAACCGTGTGTCCGGTACTTCGATGGCTGGCGCAAGACTGGCAACGGCCGCCAACACGTCCTCGAGCACGTACGGTGTCTTCCGCGGTGGCAATCCGATCGCCATCTCGAACGCGAACTCGGCTTCAGCCACCTTCATGATGTTGTCCGCAAGCGGAATGCTCGCGCCGGATGCGAGCACCTTGTTGGCGAGCAGCGGTCCGGCCAATGGCCCGTCAACGCCAATATGGTTCTGACCGGCTACGCTGGTCGCCGCGATCTTCCAGCCGATAACGCGCTGACCCGACAGCCGGGCGATCTCGCGCTGGACGGCATAGCCTGAGGGCCGATCGGCCGGTCGACAGCCTTCCGGAAGCGCATCGATCCGGCAGGA
>JANMUI010000722.1:0-2247 GCA_031391405.1 Betaproteobacteria bacterium | reverse complement strand
AGGGACGGCCGCAAGCGCACTTGCGGTACCCTTGTCGCTTCGCTCCGTGGCCGCCCCTCAAGCGCGACGTTAGGCCGCATGTCGAGCGACCAATGAAGCGACATCTTCGCGCTGCAAGTTCGGCCATTGGCGTCAAGCGATACGTATTGGCGGGGGCGGTTGCCGCAGGAGTTGCCACCTACGAATTCATGCGAGGGCATTTTCAAGTCCTGCCAGATCTCCCGAGCTGGCAGATCGGTACATTTGTCGTTCTCCTGTTAGTGATTACGGCTTTCCTTTCTCGAATCGTTCTTCTGGAAGAGTCTCAAGAACCCAAGTTGAAGATCAGATTCGATAGCAAGCACCCCCTTGCAACCACCGATCCGTATCGCGCGACAGAAAACGAAGGTCCGTCAGTACGAAAGCTACGAATCGAAGTAACAAACACAGGAACGCAAACCCTTGGCGGGTGTCTGGTCAAACTCGATGAACTACGATCTATCGATAATTCGGAATTTGTAGCCGCCTATGTGCCCATTCCTCTCCTTACGCAACACCAAGCCGGAGAGGGTCGGCCGGGAGGCAGGTTCGACCTTAGGCCTGGCGAATCAAAACTAGTGGAAGTCGCGCTCCTCGATGAAAGGAATCCAAAATCAGAGATCGTGCTTGCTTACGAAACACAGCATTATCCGAACGGCATCCCCAGGGGCACTTACGAGATCCTACTCTCGGCATACGGTGGTCCGGCGGCCACAAAGCGCAGGTTTCGACTCGCGGTCTATCAAGGGAAACTCACCCTTACTGATCTTGAGGAACCAAATGCGGCCTAACAAGCATTTCCACTCGGACCGCCGCGAGCGCGCTACGCACGTTCGCGGTACCCGTCTCGGCAGCGCCGAGCGGGCGGCCGGTGAAATGCGGCGTTGGGCGCCCCCGCGGCGCGTAGAAAAAGCAAACATGAGCCCCCGATCGCCGAGTGTCGAATCTGCACGTGCTGCTCGCGTGCGGTCATCTGCGCATGCGCCCGGGCCCTTGTCGCGCTCACCGGCGGCGCTGCACGCTGTAATCGGCACCGTCCTGTGGTTGCAAACGTTTCCTCTCCGATCGAGGTTTGTGCAGCGCGTCCTCCGCAGCGTGCGCGTTGCTTCTCTCCGTGTGGATCGCTCAGCCTGCCTGCACGGGCCCGTGCGCCGAGGCATCGGCAGCATTCGGGCACTCGCAGTGCAAGCACCGCGGCGCAGGCCATGCTTCAGCGCAAGTGCGAGGCACCGCGTGTCTCGCGGCCATTCTCAGTTTCGCGTATTTGGCATGCGCCATCAGCATGCGAAGTGGTTTTGTGCCATGCATGCACCGTCGCCCAACCAGCGCTTCGAAGGGACGGCCGCAAGCGTGCTTGCGGTACCCTTGTCGCTTCGCTCCGCGGCCGCCCCTCAAGCGCGACGTTAGGCATCTCAGTCCCCTGCCCCTTCCGCTAATTCCTCAGCACCTGGACAGCACATTCGCTCTTTCGCCGTAGCCTACTTGACCGAAGCTGCACTGCATGACACTGATCGCCGGACTCTCCTTCGAGAACGTCCCAATGCTATTGGGCGACCTACTCGTTCACAGTCATCATGACAGCGAGCGGCATGTCGAGTTGCCGTCCGTTGGGGACTCCCGGGACATCATTGAACCCGGCTGGGGACTTTCTCTCTCCCTTTGTCAGAAGCTCTTTTTGATCAACCGATTCACGGCAGTAGCTTGGAGTGGCAGATACATAGCGGCAAAGGGCCTAATCTCGGAGTTTCAGTCTCTCGTCGGAGATCAGAAGCTTTCGCCTGCACGTAGAGAGGACTTCTTCTCCGCCCTCCGATCGGATTCGGAGTATGCGGACGTTGCGTTGATTGGCATCACCGCGATCTCAGGGCGAGAGTTTGACTTCTTTGGCTATAACGTGCACTCGCGGCCGAATCCGCGCTTCCACCCGTGCATCTACGCTGGCAGTGGCTCGATCGACTTTCCGAGCACCGCTGACTTTGGACCTCCTTTGCTGCTGGAGGGTCCGCCAGCCGAACGAGCTATCTCTAGCGCGTATGCGCTCATTGGCGCATTTCTCACACGTGAGATAAACGCCCGATCACTGGCAACCGATACAACACCTAATCCACTTCTTGATCTCTACGGTGGAGGGTGGGAACTAGCCTCCGTCGGTGACGGAACGGTATACAAGCTAGGAGATACGGCGTCCTTCTTTTGGGATCTTCACTTTCGCGATGATCAAACGTTTCA
>JANMUI010000613.1:0-12295 GCA_031391405.1 Betaproteobacteria bacterium | reverse complement strand
CTGTCTTGAAAACTTCTCTATCGCCCATTCAAGCCCCCCGTCTGCCCGCCCCCAATTCAGCCTTCGATCTTCTTCAACCCCCACACGGCAGGGCTATGGTCGAGAATGTTGCGCTCACCTACCGGACAATGCCCACATTACACGCGGTACTGGCTCAGTGGGCGAGCCCGGAAAAATGACGGGTAACCGCGAAGCCCTGCGCCTACGCCGCAATGGTCTTTACGTGTCCGGATGCGGAGTACTGCAGGATTCGCTCGTCTCGCGTCACGAGCACCGCATTCTCCAATCGCGCGGTCGCCACGAGAAAGCGATCCGCGGGATCCGGATGGAATTCGCCGGGGAGATCGCAGCTCTCGATCGCGATCTTCTGGTCGATGGCAACCAGCGCGAATCCGCGGCGATCAAGCGCTGATTGGACCCAGTCGCGTACCGGCAGCCCCAATTCGATGCGGCCTTTCTTGACCAACATCGCGATTTCCCAGAGCGAGATCACGGACACCCCGAGCGGCCTCGTTCGAGCGGCGCGCTCCAGCTTCGCGGCAGTGTTGCCGTCGAGCCTTCCTTCGGTGCCGCGGACGAACCAGAACCAGACGTGGGTGTCGAGGAGGTAGAACGGCGCCTCAGCCACGATCAGCTACGACCAGCCTTCGAACGCCTCCTCGGTTGCAGCGGCGGTTCCGTTCCGGTAACGGCTTCCCATTGCACATCGAGGGGTGCCATGATGTCCGCTTCCGCCGTGACGGTTCCGGCCATGCAGCCGAACAGCGGCTTGCGCCGCTCCGGATCCGCGGGAACGAGCTTCGCGACCGGCCTGCCACGCTTCGTTATGACGATGGGCTCGCGCGTGCGAGCGATCTCATCCATGAGCTTCAGGCACCTGGCCTTGAACTGCGCCGCGGAAATTTCCATTGCGACCTCCGTCGTGACCACACGCTATGGTCACGAGCGTACCATCGATTCGCGGCGCTCCGCCAACAGATCTATTTCATTACCCGTCGACCAGCTCTACCCCGGCACCGCCTGCCGTGCCTTCTCCACCTCGACCAGCACGTCGTAGTACGTCGCGGCATTACCCATGTCAGCCACCCGCTGCGAGGTGAGGTTGTTGGCATTCGCGCCATCCGGCGAGAGCTTCTTCCACCAGAGCGACACCGCCGCCACGCAGCCGGGTCGAGCGCGGTCGGTCACGCGCGCCCGGGCACCTAGCGAACCCCGATCGTTGAAAATTCGCACCCAGTCGCCGTCTTTGATCGATCGCGATGCGGCATCAATCGGATTGATATCAAGATGCGGCTCCTTCTCGCTATCGAGAAAGAGCGGCAGATTGGCAAACGATGAGTTCAGGCAATTGCGTTGCGGCGGTGAGATGAACGCGAGCGGAAATTGCTTCGCACGGGCGGGCGCCGTGCGGGCGAACTCGACAGGCGGCGTGAAGGTGGGCAGCGGGTCCAAGCCGATGCTCTTCGCATACTCGCTGTAGAGCTCGCACTTGCCGGAGGGCGTCGGAAAATTACCTTCGGCGAACGGCGCAAAATGGGCGGGCACATTCAGCCGCTGCCAGCCTGCTTTTTTCAACGCACCGAGCTCGATGTTCGCCATCCGCGGATGTGTCGATTGCAGCGCTTGCTCGACCATCTGCTCGTCGGTGTCGGCAAGGCACGGCTCGGTGAATCCCATCTTCTTCGCCAGCCGCCGGAACACTTCGGTATTGGGAAGCGATTCACCGACCGGTGCGATGGCCGGCTGATTCAACATCACATAGAGATGCCCGTACGATTTGTGGATATCGAGACATTCAAGCTGTGTGGTAGCCGGCAGAAAGATATCCGCGTAATCGGCGGTGTCGGTGAAAAAGACATCGTGCACGACGGTGAACAGATCGGAGCGCGAGAAGCCGCGGATCACCTTCTCCGAGTCGGGTGCGACAGTCACCGGATTAGAGTTGTAGACGTAGAGCGCGCGAACGGGGGGATCGGCTTCGAGCAGCGCATCGCCGATGCAGCTCGCGTTGATGGTGCGGGGATTGTTCCAGATGAGATCCGGGCGTTCGAGCGCCTGGTGATTCATCGAGTAGAAATCGGAAGTGCCGAGTAGCACACCACCGGCCGCATCACGCCATGCGCCGACCAACGCGGGCAGGCACGTGATCGTGCGCACCGCCATCCCTCCGCCATAGTGGCGCTGCAGGCCGTAGTTGATGCGAATCGCCGCGGGCCTCGTGCTTGCGTATTCGCGGGCCACACGAATGATCGTCGCAGGGTCGATACCGCAGATCGCCGCAGCCTTCTCGGGCGGATACTCCTGCACGCGCGCCTTGAGCGCGTCGAAGCCCACCGTGTACTTGGCAACGTAGTCTGCGTCGATGCGGCCGTCATTGATGATCACGTGCATCATCCCCAACGCAAGCGCCGCGTCGGTACCGGGCATCAGGGCGATGTGTTCATGACACTTCTCGGCAGAGAGGCTGCGGTATGGATCGATCGCGATAACCTTGGCGCCACGGCGCTTGGCTTCCTGCACGCGTGACCAGTAATGCAAGTTCGAGGTGATCGGATTGGAGCCCCAGATGAGGATGAGCTTGGCGTCTTCCACCCGCTCCGGATCCATGCCGACACCGGCACCTAACGTGATCTTAGTTCCCACCTTGCCGGCCGACGAACACAGGGTTCGATCCAGCAGCGATGCGCCAAGCGTATGAAAGAACCGCCGGTCCATGGCCGCGTAGTTCAGTAGCCCCATGGTCCCCGCGTAGCTGTATGGGACGATCGATTGGGGGCCGTCGGGCGACGCAGCGATCGCCTTGAACCGAGCGGCGATCTCATCGAGCGCTTCGTCCCAGGAGATGCGCTTCCATTCACCTTGGCCGCGACCCTTCGCACCGATGCGACGCATCGGATACAGCACGCGATCCTTGGCATAGGTACGATCGAGGTAACGTGCGACCTTCGTACATAGCACGCCATCGGTGAACGGGTGATCCTTGGCGCCCGCGACCTTGATCGCAACGCCCTTCTCGACCGTCGTTTCGAGCGCGCAGGTATCGGGGCAGTCGTGCGGGCAAGCACCCTTGACGACGCGAACCTCCTGGGCGGCAGTGTCGTCGTTCAATGCTCGAACGGATGTGCGGATGTCGTCGCTGCCCATGGTAAATCTCCTGTTGTTGCGAATCGATATTTCCCAACGAACGCCCGATACAGTCGTCATTCCCGTGTAGACGGGAATCCAGGGCCGATCCTACGCTCTGGATACCCGCCTTCGCGGGTATGACGATAGAACGGTTCTGACCCCGCCGCTCTATCGACGAATCGCCGCCTGCTCTCCCGTCGTCGCGGTGGAAAACGCATTACGCAGTGCCTGTCCACAGCGGTAGACGCCATGGTTCGCGGTCGCGACCACTCCGCCCATCCCGATGAATCCATGCACCATGCCTTCGAAACATTCATGCGTCACTGTAACGCCGGCCGCCAGCAGCTTGTCCGCGTAGGCATTGCCTTCATCGCAAAGAGGATCGAACCCGGCCGTGATCACATACGCCGGAGCCAGCTTCGAATGGTCGCTCGCGAGGAGCGGCGATGCACGCCAATCCTGTACATCCGCATTGCTTCGCAGATAGTGCGCGGCGAAGTATTCCATGGTCTTCCGGGTGAGCAGATAACCGTCGCCGTTCTTCGCATACGAGGGCGTGTTCATCCGAAAATCCGTGACCGGGTAGATCAGAAGTTGAAGGCTCAGCGCCGGCGCCCAGGTATCGCGAAACGCAATCGCAACCGCCGCTGCAAGATTGCCGCCCGCGCTGTCGCCGCCGACCGCGATACGCTTCGGATCGATCGCGAGTTTCGCGGCATTGCCATGCACCCAGTGGGTCGCAGCGACCGCATCATCGAACGCGCCGGGGAACTTATGTTCGGGAGCGAGCCGGTAGTGGACAGAGACGACCGCGCAACGCCCGGCATTGGCGAGACCGCGGCAAAGGACATCATGGGTGTCGAGATCGCCGATCACCCATCCGCCGCCATGGAAGTACACCAGCGCCGGCAAGATATCGGCATCTTTCGAGTCGATGGGGCGGTAGTGTCTGAGCGCGATTTCTCCTGCAGGGCCCGGCATGCTGAGATCTTCGACCCGCGCCACATCCGGGGCCGGCGGCTGAAGCACGGTGCGGGTCTCGAGATACATCTTGCGCGCCTCGGCAGGACTGACCTGCCAAAACGGTGGCAAGGGGGATTTCGCCGCCCGCTCGAGAACCGCTTCAACCTGCTTGTCGAGTTGCATGGGAATTCCTTTCACGCTGATGCGGGCGCCGGGACGCGTCGCAACGCGAACCAGGTGAGCACCACGGCAATGATGGTAATCAGGACGATCGAAATGTAATTCAAGAGCTCCCAGCCACTGCCGTCGAGCAGGAATCCCGACGAAAACGCCGTGACGACCATGACCGAAAAGATGCAAAACTCGTTGATACCCTGCGCCTTGGCCCGTTCGGAGGGCCGGTAGGTTTCGGTCAGCATGGTGGTCGCGCCAATGTAGACGAAGTTCCATCCGACCCCAAGAATGAACATTGACCACCAGAAGTGCGAGACCGTGACGCCGGACAGCGCGATGCCCACCGTTACGAAATTGAGAACGACACCCGCGAACATTACCTGTCGCACACCGAACTTCTTGATCAGATCACCGGTGAAGAAAGACGGCGCAAACATCCCGATCACATGAAATCCGATCACCGACGCAGCCGCGCTATAGGGGTGACCGCACAACACGGTCATGGCAAGTGGCGAGGACACCATCAGCAGATTCATCACCGCGTAACTCATTGCCGCTGCAATCACCGCAACGAAAAACGCCGGCTGCGAGATGATTTCGCGCGTCGGGCGAATCGGCTCTTTAGTCTCGGTACGACTCTCGATCGGAATATCGAGCTTGCGCAAGATGACGATGACCAGAATCATGATGCCGATCAATGCGATGACCGATCCCAGATACTCAAGGTCTTTACCGAACAGATCCTTGGTGACCTTGCTCAATTCGGGCCCGATCACGCCGCCAACCAGGCCGCCCGCCAGCACATAGGAAATCGCCTTCGCCTTGAAATCGTGCGGCGAGGCATCGGCAGCGGCGAACCGGTATTGTTGTGCAAAGCCGTTGTACGCCCCGAAGATCAGCGTGCCCAGGCAAAAGAGAAAGTAGTTGCTGAAGTAGATCGCGGCGCTCACGATCAAGGCACCGGCGATGCCAAGAATCGGGCCGACCGTAAACCCGTCGCGCCGACCCACCGCCTTCATGAGATGGGCGGCGGGCATGGCCGCGACGGCCGCCCCGATCACCCAGAACATGGCGGGCACGGTTGCATAGGCAACTGAGAGGCCGCTTGCCGGCGCGAGCTTGGCGCCGATCAGAGCACTGACGGCGATGATGGTGGTGTTGTTGGTAAAGAGCAGCGCCTGGCAGGCTGCAAGGACGGTGACATTCTTCTTGACTTGATTCAACGGGGGCTCACGATCGGTACATCAGTTGAGGGAGCGGAGACGCATCGATTATAGTTCCCCGGAAGACATCGACGGAAAACCACTCTATGAAAAGAATGGCACTTACTTAACGTGCGCTGCTCAAGCCTCCGTTCGCCCAGAGCCTGTCGAAGGGTAAAGCAGGGCTTGGCGAATTCGGGCGATCGTCCGCTCACGGACGCTCCGGCATTCACCCTTCGACAGGCTCAGGGCGAACGGTAGATCCCCTATTTCGCTTAAGTAAGTGCCATTCCTCTATGAAAACGCCGATCGCGCTTTCTTGCATAATCGGCGTGACCGGAATTCTCAGGGAGCTACGAGGGGCAAGCCCCCTTGTTCGCTAAAATCCATGTGTGGTCGTTACAAATTGATCTTCGACGCCGATGCGCTGGCCGCACGGTTCGCGGCGATCCTGGGCAATGTGAAGATCGAGCCGAAGTACAACATCGCGCCGGGGACATTCGACCCAATCGTTCGCGAGGACGATGCTGTACGCCGGATCGAGGCATTCTGGTGGGGACTCGTCCCGCACTGGGCCAAGGATAAATCCTTCGGCGCACGCACGGTCAATGCGCGCAGCGAAACAGTCGCCGAGAAACCAGCCTTTCGTTCGGCGCTCCGCTATCGCCGCTGCCTCGTTCCCGCCGACGCGTACTACGAATGGAAAGTTCTTCCTGGTGGTAGCAAACAACCTTACTTGTTCAAAATGGCGAGCGGCGAGCCGTTTGCATTCGGTGGTTTGTGGGAAAGCTGGACGGGCCCCGATGGCGAGCTCCGCTCGTTTTGCACGATCACGACTGCGCCGAACGAGCTCTGCGAGCGCGTGCACGATCGCATGCCGGCGATCATTGCCCCGGATGACTACGATCGGTGGCTCGACCCGGCGATGAAGGATCCCGCGCAGGCCGTGACAATGATTCGTTCATTCCCCGCCGAGGAAATGACCTCGCACCCCGTGAGCTTGAAGGTGAGCAGCGTGCGTAACCAGGGACCCGAAGTGGCCGAGCCTTTGGAGGGGCCGGTGCAGGGGGAGCTTGAGGCGTGAATCCGCCACTGAGCGCCGTTGCAGAACGCATTCCGGTAGGGCGGAAAAGCGGAGCGCATTCCGCCGTGTGGAGCTCTGTAGATTGGATAGGGTTCCGATCACCTTTCATCCGGTGGAATGCGCTGCGCTTTTCCACCCGACGGATGATCGGAACGAAGCGAGATCATTCCGAGCGTTTCCTCTGTGTCCTCCGCGTCCTCCGTGGTGAATTTCTGAGGTCGTAGGGTCTCAGACAGCCAATCCTTCAACAAATCATGCTAACGACCATCCTCGGCTGCGCCATGCTACCCCACGCACCGCAGTTCTTCACGCAACCCGACACTGAAGACAAAGCCGCCATCGCCCGCGTCCAGAATGTTGCGCGAACGATTGGCGATCGGCTCAAGGCCTTGCAGCCTGACGTGTGGGTCATGATCGCCAATGATCACGCCCAACAGTTCTTTCATCAATGCGCACCGCCCTTCACATTGCATGTAGGCGGTGAAGCCCGTGGCGCGTTCGCGGGCCGCGCCTTCCACTACAAGGTTGCCGGCGACACCGGCCGTGCCTTGATTCGCGCCCTCTACGACGAAGGATTCGATCCGGCCTTCAGCAGCACGGCTGAAATCGACTACGCGCTTGGCATCCCGATGACCCATCTTGGGTTGTCGCTCGAACAGCGCGTGTTGCCGCTCTATGTCAACGCGTATCTCCCGCCGCAGCCGACGATGCAGCGCTGCTATGCGTTCGGGCAGGCGTTGGCGCGGTCAATAGCTTTGCTAGGGGCGCGGGCTGTCGTAGTCGCAAGTGGCGGCATGTCGCATTTCCCAGGCACCGCGCAGTACGCCAATCCGAATCTCGCGTTCGACCAATCGGTGCTCGAACCGCTGCGAAGCGGGCACCTCAAATCACTCGCGGGCTACAGCGAGAAAACGCTCGATGACACCGGCAACATCGAGCTCCGTTGCTGGGCAGTGGCGGCTGGTGCGCTCGGTGACCGTGCCCCGGACGTTGTGCAGATGGATCCGAGCTGGCACCACAACTACGCATCGCTTGGATGGTGGTCACCGCCGCCCGCGACACCGGCGCCGCACTATCCGCCAATCGATCCGGCGCTCGTTCCGCTCACCGCCGCGATCCATGGCCTTGCGCACGATCCGGCCGAGCGCAAACTGTTCATCGAAGATCCGACGGCATATCTTCGCAAGCATCGCATCGATGCGAAACATGCGCCGATGCTGCTTGCACTCGACATGAACGCCATGACCACGGCCGGCGTGCATCCGCTGGTGCCGTTTCTCGCGAGAATGCAGGTCGAGCGCGATCGCACGAGCCGGTAAGCCTCTACCGAGCGGGCACGTGCCGATAGCCTGCGATCACTCTTTCTTGATCTTCGCGTCGTCGACTAGCTTTTTGTACTTGTCGGTTTCCGATGCGATGTACGCCGCAAACTCGGCCGAGCTCGACCCCACCGTCAGAAAATTCTGCGTGGCCAGTCGCTCCTCGGCGAGCTTGGACCGGATCGCTTTGGCCGCCGACGCCGAGAGCTTGTCGGTGATGTCCTTGGGTAAGCCCGCCGGGCCCCAGACGCCGTACCACGACACCATCTCGAAGTTCTCGAAGCCCGGCACCCGCGACTCGATCACGGTCGGCAGGTCCGGCAGGAACGACAGGCGCTTCGATGTCGTCACGGCGAGGGCTCGCAGTTTTCCGGCCTTCACCTGCGCATAGGCCGAGGGAATCGCATCCACCATCGATGTGACCTGCCCGCCGACCAGATCGATGATCGCCGGCGCCGTGCCCTTGTAGCCCACCACGAGGATATCGAGCCGACCGTCGCGCTTGATCATCTCGGAAGCCAGGTGCCCCGCCGAACCAAGCGCCGATGTCGCGAACGCATGCTTGCCGGGATTTGCCCGCACCGTTGAAATGAACTCGCTGAACGTGTTCGCCGGTACGCTCGGATGCACCACGACCAGGAGCGGAACGGAGCCCAGATTGGAAATGGGCGTGAGATCCTTCTGCGGATCGTACGGGACGTTCGAGGTGACCAATGGCGTCCCGAGCAGGACCGATGCGGTGACCAGCATCGTGTAACCGTCGGGTGGACTCTTTGCGACGAAGGCTGCGCCGATCGTGCCGTTCGCGCCGGCACGGTTTTCGACGATGACTTGCTGGCCAAGATCCTCGCCCATCCCTTGGGCGACAACGCGGCCCATGATGTCAACGGTGCCACCGGGCGGAAACGGCACAATGATTCGCAGCGGCTTCGACGGAAACGGCTGCGCCAACGCGGATGCCATGACCAGGCAACTCGCCGTTCCAAGAACCAATCCTCGCAAAAGTTTTGACAACATTTGATCTCCTCTAAGAATCTGCGCGGCTGACCGCGCGGATTCCTGATGGCAAACACTACACGCCGTCTCGAGTGCGAACACGGCAAACAAGCTTACATGCAATCGCAGTCCAGACTATCCGCGAACCCTGTGTTCGCGACGCCGCCTCGGCGCCGGTGCAGGACGGCGATCTCGATCTCGCAAAGCCATCTGCATCCGAGGACCATAGTCGGCGGTCTCGCGCCGGGCACGCGCCGTGATCGCGGTGGGAACCCATGAAGGTTGACCTGAGCACCAGTATCAAGGCACGCAGGACTATGCCTTATCGATCCTCAACATCGCGCGCCGGGGAATCGCGAACTCGGGCAGCCCCGCCTGCTTCCACGACTCCAGACCTTTCATCATCGTTTCCTTGCTCGGGAGCGAGAGCGGGCCGGCGTCGATCTTCGCAGTGGCATCCACGACGATCTTCGAACCCATCGTGCTCGCGGCATAGCCCGCATTGGTGAGGCTTTGCATCGTCACCGACTCGGACGGCGGCATCTGGCTCGAATAGCCGTAGTAGAGCGGATTCCTCTGGTGCGTGATCGCCAAGATGCGCGCGATCGGCCGCTCTTCGACAGGGCCCATGAAACCGGCGAACTCGCCGAACGGACCTTCGAGCTGCGTCTCCCCGGGATGCACTTCTCCCTCGATGATGATCTCCGCGTTCGCGGGAACCAGGAGATCACTCGTCCTCGTGCGCACGACTTCCACGGGCGCGCCCATCATGCCGCCCGCGATGTCGAGCTCGTCCCAGCCCGGCGGCAGGTTCGCGAGCGTGGCGAGTTGCACGGCAGGCTCCGCGGCGATCACCCACGCGAGCGGGG
This sequence comes from Betaproteobacteria bacterium, assembly GCA_031391405.1. Classification (GTDB taxonomy): domain Bacteria; phylum Pseudomonadota; class Gammaproteobacteria; order Burkholderiales; family SG8-39; genus SHXR01. The sequence goes on along the minus strand of JANMUI010000613.1, from coordinate 2,562 downwards.
CGCGCTTGCCGACCTTGATCCACGACGCGATGTTCTGCGTGCCTTGACGATTCGGCGAGAAATTGACCACCACGCTCGCGTCGTCCCGCACTTGCGTGCGGTACACACCCATGTTCTGCACGCCTGTATCGTGGTCGCGCGTGATGACAGTCGTTGTGACATAGGGCGCGACATCCTTGCCCGGCGTCCACACGGGAATGGGAAGGATCCCGAGGCACGCTTCCGTCCCGGTGAGCACGATTTCCTGGCAGGCGGCGCGTGTCACCTGTTGCGGCCGATGCGGATTGCGGCAAGCTCGCACCCACGCGTCGTTGATCTCCTCCGGTGCGACGTTCAGCGCCGCTGCGTAGGTATATCGCGAGGCACCAAGCGCTCTGGTGACCACCGGAATCTGAAAGCCGGAGACGCTCTCGAACATCATGCCGAAGCGCTTCTCTTCGGGTAGCGCCTGAAACATCCACTTCGCGAGCGTCCCGATCTCCCACATGCGGTCAACCGGTTTCGAAATCCGTTTGAGCAGGCCGCGCGATTCCAGTACGGAGAGAAACTCGCGCATCGAGCGATGCGGTTTGATTGATGCGTCGAGGTAGGTCATGGCGGTCCTCGGTATCCATTGGCAAGTGCTGCGTCAGCAGACAGGATGTCTCCGCGCTGCTGCGGTGGGAGATAGTAGGATCAAACACCCTTGTCCGCCTACTGTATGCAAGTCACGCTCGGAACCCGCCTCAGGCCACGGGCTGTCCGTGGAGCGCGGGGCGAAGGCGGTTCACGCCACGGGCGCCAACGCCGATTGATTGGGTTTTCGTTGAACCCTGATTGGCATAGCGGTACGGACTAGAATGCCACCGATCGCGATCCGTGAGGAGACAAGTGTCGTGACCGCTGCCGTCCATACGCACTCCCCCGCATGTCGCATCGACACCCACCACCACATCCTGCCGCCCGCGTATCTCGCCGAAGAGCGCGAGCGGATCCTCGGCATGGTCATGGTCGGCGCTTCGTTTCTCGAATGGACACCAGCGCGCTCGATCGAGGAGATGGACCGCAATGGTGTCGCGACCTCGATCACGTCGATCTCGACCCCCGGCGTGTGGTTCGGTGATGATCAACGAGGTCGCCGCCTCGCGCGTGTGTGCAACGAGTTCGGTGCGCGAATGGCGAAGGATTATCCCAATCGCTTCGGCATGTTCGCCGCGATTCCGTTGCCCGATATCGATGGCAGCCTCGATGAGATCGCCTATGCGCTCGACGTGCTCGAGCTGGACGGTATCGGACTCATGACCAGCTACGGCGAAAAGTGGCCGGGTGATCCGGCGTTCGCGCCGGTATTCGAGGAGCTGAATCGGCGCAAGGCGGTGGTCTATTTCCATCCGACCGCCGCCTACTGCTGCCCCAGCATCCCGGATATCGGACCCGCGCTGATCGAATTCCCCACCGACACCATGCGCGCGATTACGAGCCTGCTCTTTAGCGGAACGTTCTCACGCTATCCGCATATCCGATTCATTTTTTCGCACGGCGGCGGCACGCTGCCGATGCTCGCGATGCGACTGGTGGGGATCGTCGGGCGCCCACCGATGAAGCACATCGCCGCACGCATGCCGAATGGACCGATGGAGGAACTGCGGAAGCTCTACTACGATACGGCGAACGCCGCGAACGCAGTATCGATGGCGGCTTTGTCGAAGATGGTGCCGATGTCGCAAATTCTGTTCGGCAGCGATTATCCGTATTGGCCGATCGCCTGGGACCTGGAGGCACTCCTCGGACTTGGCTTGGCGCGAGCCGATCTCGCCGCGATTGAACACGAGAATGCGCTGCGGCTGTTTCCGAGGTATCGAACGTAACGCGCGGCGTACAAGGGCTCTACGCCGGCAATCAATGCGCTGCTTGCGGGTGAGATCGCGGCATTCATCGTGCACGTTGGAACGATGGAACAACAGGCCCGGGCCGGCAAGATCAAGCTGATTGCATTCGCGACGCCACAGCGCAACCCTTCGCACCCCGACGTGCCGACGATCACGGAATCCGGCGTACCCGAATTCGAAACGGGCACATGGTTCGGCGTGCTTGGTCCGAGTGGAATACCGCGCGAGATCGTGGAGCAGATTCACCAGGCGATGTCGAAATTGATTGCGCCCCTGGCTTTCGCGGTCAGTATCTTGCGAAGTTCTCGCTCGAGGCGCTCAATCTTTCCGTCGGGCAATTCAACGACCTGATGAAGCGCGATCTGGCGCGCTGGGGTCCGTTGGTGAAAGCATCGGGGGCAACTGTGGATTGAGGCTTGCGATCTGCGCCGCAGATCGCGCAGTCTTTATGCCCCCGACGGGCGTCCTGTCATCGATCGATCGATGTGGGCACGATCAACGCCAATCCGGACACAAACAAGAGCGCCAGGATCACCTTGCGGAACGTGGCTTCGTCGAGTCTTCCATACATCTTGAGGCCCATCCACAAACCGGCCAGCATCAAAGGAAGGCCGAGCAAATATAGTTTGACCGTTTCCGCGGTAACGGCGCCGGCGATGCTGAACGATGCTGCGCTCAGCACAATGGCCGCGAG
>JANMUI010000664.1:0-9369 GCA_031391405.1 Betaproteobacteria bacterium | reverse complement strand
GCATGTTCATCGGCGATCGCACCCAGATTTCACCAACGGTTCCGGTGGGCACCTTCGTCCCTGTCGCCGGATCGAACAACGCGATCTCGTTCCAGGCGAGCGCCTTGCCGCATGATCGCAACAATATGGCGCGCTCCTTGTCGTCGGGATCATGGTCGCCAGGCGGCAAGCACACGATGGTGCCGGCGGTTTCGGTCATTCCATAGGCTTGCGTGAAATTGCATTTAAGCACCTGGATCGCACGGCGCAACACGGCATCACCGATCGGCGAGGCTCCGTAACTGAGCAGCTCAAGGCTCGCGACATCGGCGTCCTCGACGCCAGGGAACGACACGATCGTCTGGATCACGGCAGGCACGAAGAACGCGTGCGTCACCTTATGCCGCTCGATGGCCGCGATGATCGAAGCCGGATCCGACTCTCGCATCAGCACCGTGTGGCCGCCCGAGATGACGGCTGACATGCCATACCCGATCCCGCCAATATGGAACATCGGCATCGCGACGAGATTTACGCTCCGTGGCGTGAAGCCCCACGTTTCCAGCGACAGCCGCGCGGAGTACGACATGTTCCGATGCGTAAGCTCTGCGCCCTTCGGGACACCCGTCGTTCCGGAGGTATAGAGAAGAAATACGACGTCATCGGTCGCGGTGGCAACGTGCGGATCGATCGGTGGCGCGTCCGCGATCCAGCGTTCATAGTCGCGTTCGAGGCTCATTACCTTCTTGAGTCCCGGTGTGCGCAACGATTCATCGGCAAGGAGCGAACGTTGCTCATCGGCCACGATCAGCACGGTGGGCGCCGCATCGGCAACGATTGCCGCAATCTCTGCCGATGCGAGCCGCCAGTTGAGTCCGCATAACACCAGGTTCGCCTTGCTGCATGCGAAGGCGAGCTCGAAGAACACCGGCGCATTTTTTGACAGGATGGCGACGCGATCGCCGCGTGCTACGCCGAGCGCAATCAAGGCGTTCGCCGCGCGGGAGCTGCGCTCGTCGAGTTGGCGATAGGTCAATGTCTTGTCACCGAACGAAAGCGCCTTCGCATCGGGCCGCTCTGTCGCATGGCGCCGAACGATGTCGGCCACGGTTGCGGGCATCCAGACCGGTGCGCCGAGTGATGAATCGTCTGTCGACATGTTCAATAACTCTTCGGGAGTCCGAGGCTGTGCTGCGCGATGTAGTTGAGGATCATCTCCCGACTCACCGGTGCGGTCTTATGCAAGCGTGCGATGAACCACAGATCGGCGAGGCCATATTCCTTCGACATTCCGTTGCCGCCATGCGTTTGGATGGACTGATCGAGCGCTTCGAGCGATGCATCGGCAGCGGCGAACTTCGCCATGTTCGCGGCCTCCGCGGCATCGCCGCCGGCATCGAAGATCGCCGCGGCTTTGGCGGTCATCATGCGCGCGAGCTGTACATTCACATACGCCTTGGCGAGCGGATGCGCGAGTCCCTGGTGGGCGCCAATTGGCGTTGACCAGACTTTGCGCTCGGACGCATAGACCGCGGCCTTGTCGAGTGCGTAACGCGCAATTCCGTTGTTGATGGCCGCAGCCGATACGCGCTCCGGATTGAGCCCGACGAACACCTGCCGCAGCCCCTCACCCTCTGCGCCGATGATCGCATCCGGTGGAATCGTCACGTTGTCGAAGAAGACGGTGAACTGCTTCTCGGTCGCCTGCAGCTCGCATTCGATCGGATGCGCGGTAATGCCCGGCGCATCGGCTGGCACGACAAATAGTGAAAGTGGATGACGGCCGTTTGCGGCGGCCTCGGTGCCACGTGCAACGACCAGGATCGAATCCGCTTCATCGACGGCCGAGGTGTAGTACTTGGTGCCGCTGATCGACCATCCGTTCGCGGTTTTGCGCGCGGTGGTGGTGATGCGATGGGTGTTGGTTCCGGCGTCCGGTTCCGTAATGGCGAACGACATGCGTTTCGTTCCGGCCGCGATGCCCGGCAGCCACTGCTGCTTCAGCGCATCCGAGCCATGACGCGTGAGAATCGGCACGCAGATGGAATTGATCACCATCGCAAGCAGCGGGCAACCCTGCGCCGCGGTCTCCTCGATGATGACATTGAGCTCGGCGAGCCCCGCGCCTCCGCCACCGTATTCTTCTGGCACGAAGACGCCGAGATAGCCGGCATCACCAAGTGCCCGCCACAACTCGGCGGGCTTCGCGTCGCGTCGCACCACATCTTGAAAGTAACGCCGACCGAATCCACCCACCAGCTTCGCGACCCCTTCGCGGATCTGTGCGTGGTGAGGCGCTGTGTCGATCAGATCCGAACCGACGATTGCGTGATGAGCCATCGAAAATTCCTAGAATCTAGTCACCCTCACCCTCGACGGGAGAGGATGAGCGTTGCGTGACCCAGTCATAGAAACCGCGACCGGACTTCCGCCCAAGATGACCGGCCGCCACCAAATCGATAAGAATGCGCGGCGGGCGATAGCGCTCACCGAACACGCCTTCGAGCTGACGCGCAATATCGAGACGCACATCGAGCCCGACGATATCGCTCAATCGAAGCGGCCCCACCGGATGGCGATAAGCGAGCTCGGATGCGCGATCGATATCCTCGGCGGAAGCGACGCCATCCTCGAGCATGCGCATGGCTTCGAGTGAGGCAATCAGATCAAGCCGGCTGGTGGCGAATCCCGGCACATCGGCCACGACAATGCTCTGCTTGCCAATGGCACCCGCAAGCGCGCGTGCATGCGCCACTGTCGCTTCGCTCGTTGCTTTGCCCCGTACCACCTCAACGAGCGGTAATGACCATACCGGATTGAAGAAATGCATTCCCAGAAACGTGTCGGGTCGCCGCAGCGATGACGCAAGCAGATCGATCGATATCGAGCTGGTATTCGATGCGAGCACGGTAGGGCGCTTATCTTCGGCCGCAGCGAGGACGTCGCGTTTGAGTGCGACATTCTCAGGCACCGATTCGACGATGAGCGCGAGCCCCGCATCCAACTCCGCGATGGTGCGTGCCCGCCGGATCCGTCCGCGAAGCGCGGTTGCCAACGTATCGTCCAACTTGCCGCGACGAACCGCGTTGGCCGCGGCGGATGCCAGCTCGCCCGACATTGCTTCGGCGCGCGCGTCGCTTGGCTCGACGACGGTCGTCATTCGACCGGCCATCGCGAACACATAGGCGATGCCGGTCCCCATGGTGCCACCACCGATCACGGCAATATCATGGTGCGGTCTATCGAGTGCAGCGGGGGGCGGGTCACGCTCGGGCATCATTCGTCAGATGGTACACACTTACGAATTCTCAAGCATGGAGACGTACTTGAACAGTCCGGGGCAAAACGAGGCGACCGGCCAAGAGCGTCTGTGGTGCGACGCGATCGCCATCGCGAACATCCCGACCTTGCTCCTCGTTCTCGTTCATCTCACTGGTAACCAGCGATGGCTGGACGATCCCTATCGCCCGTCGCGCACACGCGGGCTTGGCGACAACGATTCAGGCGGGTTACCCGAGACCGTTCAGAACACGATCAGGACCGCCGCGAGAGACGCGGTCCTCGCATGGCGCAACGGCGGTTCGCCCGCGCTCGAGCAACCGGCTCCAGACCTCCTGGTCAGAATGTTAGGGATATCGCTGGGTGAGCCGATCCCGGCCGAGTATGGCCCGATGATTGCCGCCGAAATGCGCGAGGCAACGACGGCACGCGCCGGCACGAACGCCGGCGACGCGGCCGACGGTCCACCGATTGCTCCGCGGTCCGGCTTTCGCGCAATCATTATCGGCGCGGGCATGTCCGGCGTGTGCGCATCGGTAGAACTTGCCAAGGCAGGAATTGAGCACACGCTCCTCGAGCGCCATGACACGGTCGGTGGCACCTGGCTCGAAAACCGCTACCCCGGCTGCGGCGTCGACGTCCCGAGTCACCTCTACAGCTATGCATTCGCACCGCACGATTGGACGCGGTACTTCGCGCTGCGCGACGAGATCCATGCGTACTTCGAAAAGGTTGCCGATGACTTCGGCGTTCGCAGCCGGATCCGCTTCGGCATGTCGGTCGATCGACTCGCCTGGGATGAGAGAGCCCAGGAATGGACGGTCGATACGACCGATCGCAACTGTCGCAAGGAGACTCTGCACGCGAATGCCGTGATTTCGGCCGTCGGTGCATTCAACAAACCCCGGATGCCCAATGTACCCGGACTCGCGTCGTTCGACGGACCCTCGGTGCACACCGCGGCGTGGCCTGAGGCAGGCGTTGGTCTCGACGGCAAGAGAGTCGCCGTCATCGGCAACGGCGCGAGTGCGATGCAGGTGGTGCCGGCGATCGCAGACCGTGTTGGTTCGATGATCGTCTTTCAGCGCTCGCCACAGTGGGCCGCGCCATTCGAGAAATTCCGTGTCGATGTCCCGCCCGCAATTCGATTTCTGCTTCGAGAAATGCCGCTGTACCGCGCCTGGTATCGGTTACGCCTCGGCTGGGCCTTCAATGACAAATCGCATGCGAGCCTGCAAAAGGATCCATCGTGGCCGCATCCCGACCGCGCCGTCAATGATCTCAACGACAGCCACCGCAAGGGGCTTACTCGCTATATCGAATCCGAGCTCGCCACTCGCCCGGATCTGATCGAGAAGGTACTGCCGACCTATCCACCATTCGGCAAGCGCATGCTGCTCGACAACGCCTGGTTCCGCACGCTCGCGCGCGAACATGTCGAGCTGGTCACCGACAGCGTGGCAAGCGTGCAGCCGCACGGGGTGACGACCACGGCAGGTACGCATTACGACGCCGATGTGCTCATCTGGGCGACCGGATTCGATGTCATTCATTTTCTCGCGCCGATGGAGATTCTCGGTCGCGAGGAACAACGCCTGCACGACGTGTGGCAAGGCGACGATGCGCGCGCCTTCCTCGGCACCACCGTCCCCGGATTCCCGAATTTCTTTTGCCTGTATGGGCCCAATACGCAGTTCGGACACGGCGGGTCGTTGATCTCGGTCGTGGAGCGGCAGGTCCACTACGTCGTGTCGCTATTGCAGATGATGTTCGAGAAGGACGCCGGTACGGTTGAAGTGCGGAGCGCAGTGCACGATGCCTACAACGCACGCGTCGATGCGGCACACGAGAACATGGTGTGGACCCATCGCGGCATGAGCACCTACTACCGCAACGCCAAAGGCCGCGTGGTCGTGAACAATCCGTTCAGGATCGTCGACATGTGGAAGTGGACGGAGCGGGCGAACGCGGCGGATTACGTGCTCGAGCCGAGGGAAGGCGCTTAGGGTGATTGCAACGCCGTAGGGAGAGAAATGGGGCAGACTCGAATGGCCCTGCTTAAGCGAATTAGCGGATTTACCGTTCGCCCTGAGCTTGTCGAAGGGTGAATGCCGGAACGTCCGTGAGCGGACGATCGCCCGCCTTCGACAGGCCTGCGTTACCTTGACAGGCTCAGGGCGAACGGAGGCTTGAGCAGCGCACGTTAAGTATTTGCCATTCGGATCAGACTCGATCTCTCGAAACGGTTCGTTTCCGCTGGAGGCACTTCTATGCCTGCGAAAGACCGACAGGCGCATCCGCGAACGAAATATGTTCGCTAAGCGTCTCCGTCTTTCCGGAGAACACCCGGTGCATTCGCGCGCCGATTTCCGGGAACAGCTCCATGCCATGTCCAAATTCCACCGGCAAGCCGTCGGGGTCGCGGAAGAACAGGAAGGTGTTGCCGGACGGTGGGTGATGACCGTCCCACACCATCGGAATGCCATTCGCCTCGAAACGCGCACGGGCCCGGACGATGTCCTCATCGTCGGTCACCATCAGGTTGAAGTGGTGGAGCATATTGGCGGGTGTTGCGGCGAGCGCCAGGCTATGGTGCAGCGGATTCGGGAAGCAGCGCATCAGATTAATGCGCCCATCGATCTCATCGGACGTGCGGAAATTGAGGACCTGCTCGTAGAGCTCGACCGCCTCGCGGTAGCGCGGCGTGCCGATGCCGATATGACACAGAAAGCGGAGCTTCGCGACCGTCGGTTGAAACGGCACTTCCATTTGCTTCATCCCGGAGCCGAAGAAATCGAGCGTCGTGCCGGTAATCGGTTCGGTCATTCGAATCGTGTGACGCATGCCGATCGCCTCGCATTCGTCACTACCGAGTGCGCGCCATGCGATGCCGTGGCGATCGAGCGTGCCGGTGAGAACCGCGATCTGCGCATCATCCTCGAGCTGCCAGCCGACGCGCTTAAGGCCGGGCTTGTCGCTCTGGAAAAGCACGAGACTGTGGTGATCGGCGTCGGCGCGAAGGTAGACCTCGCCATCGGCGCCAACGCGATTGAACTGCAGCCCGACCATGCTTTCGTACCAGGCGCGGGAGCGCTGCAAATCGCTCACGTTCAACGCGATGTAGCCAAGCTTCTTGTACCGAATCATCGTGGGCTCCACTTTGGTTGCACCGCAGCGCTGCTGCCGGCGTCGAAAGCATTGTAATGTGAGAAATGCGCGGTAACATTGCGGGGACTTAGCGTCAGCATAGTCGGATTTCGTGCGTATCTGGAAACTGCGCGCAAGTCCAATAGCTAAGCCACGCTTTCACCCGCTAAGGACCCGAACATGAACGGCATCGCGATCGTCAATCGATCCACTCGATCACTTGCAGCCATCGCATCGACATTGGCGCTGCTTGCGTTCGCCCTCCCCGCCTGGTCGCAAGGCGACCCCATGCTCAAGCCCGCGGATGTGACGGCCGATGATCTGATCCGCAGGCTGACACCGGAACCTACAATGCGCTCGATCCGAATTCGTCCGAACCAGCCGCCCGGCGGTCCGGCCAGCGTGGAAAGTAGCGCGGCGATCACACCGACCAAGAAGCCCGCGGTTGCACTGCAGATCATCTTCGAGACCAATTCAGCGGAGTTGACGCCGACCGCCCGCAAGACGCTCGATGTCGTCGGCGACGCACTGAATTCAAACGAGCTGTCGGAATTTGCGTTCGCGATCGAGGGTCATGCCGATCCCCGCGGTGGGACGGATTTGAATCTGCGCCTGTCCCAGGCACGCGCTGAAGCCGTGCGTACCTATCTCGTCGCACAGCATCGCGTGGACACCAAACGGTTGTCCGCGCAAGGCAAGGGCGATCGCGAGCTGATGAATAAGCAGAATCCGACCGCCCCTGAGAATCGACGGGTCATGATCATCAATCAGGTCAACTGACCAGGACGCGGCGCAACACGCAGATTCGTTATCGGGCGGTCGGCTGCCCCGACGCTTGGGATGGCGGGATCTCCGCAACCGAGAATGCAATCGCCCCGTATCCCTCCGCGCAGGGGCGTCTGTCACCGCATTCCGGCGTACCAGCCAGTAGCGGGAGCGTCCCCGCGTAGGCGTCGTAACGCTGCTTGGCGACATCGAGCGGAAATTCCAGAAAATCGCCCTGCTTGACGGCGCCCGCCGCCGCAAAATTCCGCGGAACGTCCGAGACGATCGCAACGAAGTGATTCGTACCCGGCGGGCCCTCAGCCGAAAAATGCCAATCCCCCCGCGGGAGGTTGATCTCCCTGTTCGCCCGCACAAGATTCTCGCCGTCCCGATCGTTGGGAAACATAAGAAACAGGTCGGTGCCCTTGGTGCCGATTCCAACGACATACAAATATCCATCACGTGCGGATCGGACCTTGAAGCCGAGCTTATCCTTTCCGATAACCAGTTGCGGCCGCTCCATGGAGACGGTGACCACGTGATCGCGATCGCGCCCTTCGTACACTGCCTCGATGGCCTTGACCGGATCGAAAAGCGCCTTCGCCGGGGGCTCGATTATTGGAGGCGCCGGTTGTGGTTGCTTGAAATAAAACAACGCAGCCGACCCGGCAACGATGATCGCCCCCAAACCCAGGAGGGCCGGCGCGAGCCAGCTTGAACGCTGCGGCGGTTGCGCTGGACGCGATTGATCCGCCACATTCGGGCGGCGAATCGCACCAAGACCCAGCTCGCGCGCGAACGCGTCGACGCTTTGTGGTCGATCTTCGGGTTTCACCGACAGCGCGCGGTCGATGGCCCGCAAGAACTCCGCGCTGTATTGATCCTTCGCGGTCTCGGCAAGGGGACGCTGAGGATCCTTGACGATCCGCACGACCGATGGAACCGGCGCCGCACCGGTGATGGCAAAGTAGGCAACGCCGGCAAGCGCGTAAATGTCCGTCCAGGGCCCCTGCTGCATCGATTCGACTTCGGCATACTGTTCGATCGGTGCGTAGCCCGCCTTGACGATGACCGTGAGAGCCTGCGTTCGACCGCCGATCACGCGCCGCGCCGCGCCGAAGTCGAGCAGCACCGGCGTGCCGCTCTTCAGCATCAAGACGTTGTCCGGAGCGATATCACGATGAAAGCAGTCCGCCGCGTGAATGATGCGCAGGGCTTCCACGAGATTCGACAGCAAGGTCTTGAGCCACGCCTCGTCCGGACGCGCAGCGCGCTGCGTGAGCGTTTCCTTTAAGGTCAAGCCTTCATAAAGAGGCATGATCAGGTAAGCCGTGCCGTTGGCTTCCCAAAATCGGTAGACCTTGACCAGCGACGGGTGATCGAACTGTGCGAGTAGCCGAGCCTCGTTGATGAAGCTCTTGAGGCCGATCATGAAGGTCTCGGCGTGCCGCTCCGTGTTCACACCGACCGTCAACCCGCCGGATCGTGCGGCCAGCATCGAAGGCATGTACTCCTTCAATGCGACCCACCTGCCAAGGGAATGATCGTGCGCGCGGTAGACGATCCCGAAGCCGCCTTCGGCGACCAGCGATTCGATCTCGAATTCGCCGATGCGCGTCCCGGGCGGCAGCGCATTGCCGGCGTCGGCGGTAACGGTGACGGTCCGTTCCTGGCCGCCGCGCGCCACAGTCTTGGTGGGAATAGACGTCGGTGCGCCACTATCCAGGATCGCCGATTTGATACGCGTCCGGTCATCGTCGGAGGGGGCTGCCATCGATTGTCGAGTCGCTCTCTGTTCTGGTACGAGGCGTGTGGTCATGACACGCGTTCGCATCACACGCATTCGCCACAAGTCCGAAGCTTAACGCACCGCCATCATCTCCGCGTACATCTCGCCTCACCAAGCAAGTAGTGCGAATCGCAGCGCGCCGGCGTAAAATTCGCAAGGCAATCGTTGCATGGTGCCATCGCGGTGGTGACCACGCGTTGCACGTCGCCTCGAAGAGACACGGGTCCATCGGAAGGACGCCATGGGCACACTAATCCGGTTCCAGGTCCTCGCGTTGGTCGCGGCGCTGCTGGCTGGCGGATGCGCGCCGACACTAGGGCCTCATCCGATGCCTCGAACGGAAACGGCGGCCGTCGTACGCGGCACCGAAAGGGCACCCGTTGAGCCGACTCGACAAGGTCCATCGGTGC
>JANMUI010000646.1:0-15912 GCA_031391405.1 Betaproteobacteria bacterium | reverse complement strand
CGTCACGCTCGCGTGGGCTTCTGTTCTATCGCCTCTTGGAGCAAGCCGTCGCCGCTAAGCCAATCACCTATCGGAATATCGCTGTCCGCGGTCCAAAACCACGATAGGTAGAGTCTGTGGAGCTAATAGGATACCCCACATGAATATATACATGGTGAATATGGCGCATCGCCGTGCCTGCATGAGACGTGATCGGTCGCAGGACTGTATCAGGCCGCTTGCCCGCTTGGCTAGTCCCAGTCCCCTTCAGGTTCGACGCACGAACGTTGGGGATCTGACCGAATTTTGGCGGTGGGGGCAAAAAGAGGGGAATCAGGGCTGTAGTCGGCCGCAATGTTGAAACGAGGAAGGAGGGGATGGCCTCTCACGAAGGGCCGCGACCAGCACCTGCTCGGTCAGGTGCGGGCGTGGATACGTGTGCTGCAATACAGCATCGGTACCGAGGAGCAGTACGTCCGGTGGATCAAGCGCTACATCGCGTAACTGGTCCCATGGTGCCAACTCCCGCCCGCGTTGAGCGTCATCGAACCCCGATGACGCTCGAACGGGGGCAGATATGCCGTCGGGCGCTCGCCTGACGGCATATCAGTGATTGTCGCGCGGCACCGCGCTTCCACTCGATCCCACCAGAAAATCGAGATCCGCGCCATCGCACGCCTGGTTCACATGATCGATGTAGAGCTTGTAGTAGCCGCGGCTGAGCGGTGGCGTCGGTGCTTTCCATTTCTTGCGGCGTTCGGTGAGCACTTCGTCCGACACATGCAGATGCAGTCTTCGCTTGGCAACATCGAGCTCGATGATGTCGCCGTTTTGCACCAGACCGAGCGGCCCGCCCGCGGCTGCCTCGGGCGAAGAATGCAGCACCACCGTGCCGTAGGCCGTGCCGCTCATCCGCGCATCCGAAATGCGGACCATATCGGTAATGCCTTTCTTCAGCACTTTGGGCGGTAGCGGCATGTTGCCCACCTCCGCCATGCCGGGATATCCCTTCGGCCCGCAATTCTTGAGGACCATGATGCAGTGTTCGTCGATATCGAGCTTCGGATCGTCGATGCGCTTATGGAACTCTTCGATGCTCTCGAATACAACCGCGCGCCCCTTGTGCTTCATGAGTTTCGGCGTGGCCGCCGACGGTTTGATGATCGCGCCATCGGGACATAAGTTGCCACGCAGCACCGCGATGCCGGTGTTCTTCTTGAACGGTTTTTCCCAGGCGGTGATGACGCTGCGGTTGTAGCACTCGGCATCCTTGTTGTTCTCCCAGATCGACTGGCCGTTTACAGTGAGCGCCTGCTTGTTGAGAAGCCCCTGCTCGCCCAGCGTGCGCAGCACGACCGGCAGCCCGCCCGCATAGTAGAAATCCTCCATCAGGTATTTGCCGGAAGGCATCAGGTTGAGCAGCGTATGCACCTTGCGGCCGAGGGTGTCCCAGTCATCCAGATCGAGCTTGACGCCGATACGCCGGGCGATCGCGATCAGGTGTATCACCGCGTTCGTCGAGCCACCGATCGCCGCATTGGCGCGGATCGCGTTCTCGAACGCCGCGCGGGTCAGAATCTGCGACATCGTGACGCCTTCCTTCACCAGTTCCACCGCGCGCCGCCCGGCCATGCGTGCAAGCACATTACGCCTTGCATCCACTGCCGGGATGGCTGCGTTGCCCGGCATACCGACTCCCAGCGCTTCGACCATGCTTGCCATCGTGGAGGCGGTGCCCATCGTCATGCAGTGTCCGTGCGAGCGATGCATGCACGATTCCGCTTCATGGAATTCCTCGAGCGGCATCTTGCCCGCGCGCACGTCTTCCGACATCGACCAGGTGTTCGTCCCCGAGCCGATCATCTGGCCCTTGTAGACGCCGCGCAGCATCGGCCCGCCCGAGACCCCGATCGTAGGTACGTTGACGCTTGCTGCACCCATGAGGAGCGCCGGCGTCGTCTTGTCGCACCCGAACAGCAGTACCACGCCATCGAGCGGATTGGCGCGAATCGACTCTTCGACATCCATCGAGGCGAGATTGCGATAGAGCATCGCAGTCGGCCGGAGCAGCGTTTCGCCGAGCGACATCACCGGAAATTCAAGCGGAAAGCCCCCCGACTCCCACACCCCGATCTTGACCTGCTCCGCGATCGTGCGGAAATGCGAATTGCAGGGCGTGAGCTCGGAATAGGTGTTGCAGATCCCGATGACCGGCTTGCCCTCGAACTGGTCGTGTGGGATGCCGCGATTCTTGGTCCAACTGCGATAGATGAAGCCGTAGATGTCCTCGCGGCCGAACCATTCCTGGCTGCGGAGTTTCTTCTTTGCCATGTCTCCTGCCCCTTTTGATTTGATGTCCTAAGGCCGGATTGAACCGCAAAGGACGCAGCGGACGCAAAGGTTTTGTAACAAGCCGGGGCGATCGGATGTTGCAACAAGTTCGCTTCAGCTACCGCTCACCCGCCAAACCCGGCCGCTTAGGCGGGCTCCCTTTCCTGACATTGGCGGCCGGTGATACGTTCTTCCCATACGCAGTAGCGCAACCGGGCACGAGGCAATGCGGATGCTGCCCAGCGATCGCCCCACTCCCTTCCCGTGACCGGCTGCAGTTGGACGACGCCACGGGGTTCGTGACAACAGTCAGCCGGCCGCGACGACCATGCTCCCTACCCGAACGATGCCGTTTCGAACCTTTGTCGCCACGATCGCTGTCGCCGCGGGATCCGCCGGGTGTCTCGGTAGCGATTCCGGTGACGCATCCGGATCCTCCACTGCGCCGTCGAGCGGCACCCCGTCATCGACTTCGATCGGCAGCAATTCGCCAGCGACCAGCGGAGCGCCTGCGCCCAGCGGAGCACCGGCGACCAACGGAGCACCTGCGACCGTCAGCTCGCAAACGCCGGTGGCCGGGCAGACCTTCGTGATCGAGGGGCAAAGTAATCTCATCGTCGAAGGACGCAACTTCACCAACCCGTCCGGCACCTGCATCCAGATTTCGAATTCGCAGAACATCACGATTCGCAACGTCACGATCGCGAATTGCCACGGCGTCGGAATAGAGATCTACCGGGGCACCAACATCCGCATCGAGAACAGCACGATCGAGGACACCAACAGCGGCGTCTATGCGATGTTCTCGACCGGCATCAAGGTCGTCGGTAACCGCTTCAAGAACGTCGACAAGCGGAAGGCGGACGGTGCACGCGGCCAGTTCGTCCAGTTCAACAACGTCTCGGGTGATGGCAACGAGATCACCGACAATCGCGGCGTGAATGAGGCCGGCAAGAGTTACCCCGAAGACCTGGTGAGCCTGTACCAGTCGACCGGGTCCGCTTCCAGCCCGATCCAAATCACCGGCAATTGCTTCAAAGGGGGTGGGCCGCTCAATACCAGCGGCGGCATCATGACCGGCGACGGCGGCGGCGGTTACGCGGTCGTGCGCAACAACACCCTGGTTGACCCGGGTGCCTATGGCGTAGCGATTGCAGGCGGACATCACATCACGCTCGCCGATAATCGGGTCTTTGGCCGGCGCCAGTCGTTCTCGAACGTGGGTCTTTACGTGTGGAACCAGTCCGGCGGCGCCTGCAGCAACAACACCGTAGCGGGCAATCAGATCGACTTCACGCATACGGACGGATTCAATAATCCGACCTACGAGGGCGGCGGCTGCGGCACCGTTGAAGCCTGGGCACAGAACAACTGGAAAGCGAGCCTCGCGGCGCTAGATTGCTCGATCTAGGCATCTGCGCGGCGAGCACGCAGATGCCTGATGGAATAGTCGCGAGCTTGTTTTGCGGGCGATCGACTAATCCACGCCGTCGAACACCGCCTGCCACGCGATCTCGACAGCAAGCGACGTGAAGTTGAGCGACGCCGTCGGCGGATAGTCCACCACGACCCATCGCCCATCCGACTCGCGCCGAAAGCCGTCGACACGCTGCTTGTCAGGGTCGATCAGAATGTAATCGCGTAGTGATTCGATTTGCCGGTAAGCCCTGAACTTCTCGCCGCGATCGTAGGATGCGGTCGAGGGCGACAGCACTTCCACCAGCAGCGTGGGCGCGTGCATGATCTGATCCGCCTTGAGATCGGCCGCATCGCACGTCACCATCACGTCAGGGCAGAAATAGGCATTCGCGGCCGCGACTTCGAGCTTGATATCGGAGATGAAGGCGCGACATGGCGAGCCTTCGAGTTTCGACGCGAGTTGCCGAAACAGATTTCCCGCAACGATGTTGTGCCGCCGCGTCACGCCCACCATCGCAAACACTTCACCCGCGATGTACTCGTGCTTCCCGGGTTGCTCCGCCTCCCAGCGCAGATACTCGTCTGCGCTGAGGCGGCGGCTATCGAGGACGGCCGACATGGGGATCCCTAAGCCGCCTTCGACGCCTTGTTACCGTCACGCGCTTTCGCGAGATCGAGCGCGACATCGACGATCATGTCTTCCTGCCCGCCCACCATGCGGCGACGGCCAAGCTCGGCGATGATGTCGAAGGTCGGGATGTCGTAGCGCGCCGCAGCCGTTTCGGCGTGTCGCAGGAAGCTCGAGTACACGCCGGCATAGCCGATCGTGAGCGTTTCGCGATCGACACGCACCGGCCGATCTTGCAACGGCCGCACCAGATCATCGGCCGCATTCATTAGCATCTTCAGGTCGCAGCCGTGATTCCAGCCCAGACGATCCAGCACCGCCACCAGCACTTCGAGCGGCGTGTTGCCCGCGCCTGCGCCCATGCCGGCCAGTGACGCATCTACGCGATAGGCGCCTTGTTCGATCGCGATGATCGAGTTCGCAACGCCAAGCGACAAATTGTGATGGCAATGAATCGCGACCTGGGTTTCGGGCTTCAGCGCATCGCGCAGCGCCTTCACTTTTTCGGAGGCTTCATGCATCAAGGTCGCGCCGCCCGAGTCGGTGACATAGACGCAGTGCGCGCCGTATGACTCCATGAGCTTAGCCTGCTTGGCAAGCTCCGCGGCCGGGATCATGTGCGCCATCATCAGGAAGCCCACGGTATCCATGCCGAGTTTGCGCGCATGCTCGATGTGCTGTTTCGAGATATCGGCTTCCGTGCAATGCGTGGCAACGCGCACCACGCGCGCACCCGCTTTGTACGCTTCGGAGAGATCGTGCACAGTACCGATCCCCGGAATCAGGAGCGTCGCGACTTGCGCGCGCTTGAGGGCGCCGGCGACCGCGGCGATCCACTCCACATCGGTATGCCTGCCGAAGCCGTAGTTGAAGCTGGAACCGGCGAGCCCGTCGCCGTGCGAGATCTCCACCGAATCGACACCGGCTGCATCGAGCGCCTTGGCGATCGTGACGCACTGGTCGAGCGTGTACTGGTGGCGCATCGGATGCATGCCATCGCGCAAGGTGACATCCGATAGATAGATCTTTTTCTTCGGGTCGACTTTGTTGAGCAACATGTGAGAGGTCTCCTTTGCTCAGGCCGCGAGCTTGGTGATGGCCAGACGCTCGGCGGTTGCCATCGCGGCCGAGGTCATGATGTCGAGGTTGCCGGCGTAGGCGGGCAGATAGTGCGCGGCCCCTTCGACCTCGAGGAAGATCGATACCTTCAAGCCGTGCAATTGCCCAAGCCCCGGGATGTTGAGCGGCTTATTAGCGGGAATACGATCGAACTGCACCTCCTGCTTCAATCGATAACCCGGCACATACGCCTGCACCTTGCTCACCATGTCTTTGATCGAAGCGTTGATCGCCGCCTCATCGGCACCGGCTTCGGCGAGGCAGAACACGGTGTTCCGCATGATGAGCGGCGGCTCGGCGGGGTTCATGACGATCAGCGCCTTGCCGCGTGCGGCGCCACCGACTGTGACGATGCC
Organism: Betaproteobacteria bacterium; assembly: GCA_031391405.1. Lineage (GTDB taxonomy): Bacteria > Pseudomonadota > Gammaproteobacteria > Burkholderiales > SG8-39 > SHXR01. The sequence continues at coordinate 10,080 of JANMUI010000646.1, read as the reverse complement.
GCGTGCGGTGGTCTCGGTGAATTCGTCGATGTTCGCACGCGTGCCGGGGCCGGCCGATTTGCTCGCGATCGATGAAACGATTTCGCCGTAATGCACTTTGGCAACGCGCGATACCGCTCGCACCATCGGGATCGTCGCCTGCCCGCCGCAGGTGACCATGTTGATGTTCGGGCTGGCGAGGTTCTCGTCCAAATTCACCACAGGGACGACATACGGCCCAATCGCGGCGGGCGTTAGATCAACGACCTGTATGCCGTGTTTTTGCAGTACCTCGTTATGCTTTGCGTGCGCACCGGCTGAAGTGGCGTCAAACGCGATGCGAATGTCTTTGAAATTCGCGAGCTTGGTGAGGCCTTCGATGCCTTTGTCGGTGGTGGGCACGTCCATGCGCTTGGCGCGCGCGAGGCCGTCGGAGGTCGAGTCGATCCCGACCAGTGCGCCCATCGATAAGTGTTTGGAAGTGCGCAGTACCTTGATCATGAGGTCGGTGCCGATGTTGCCGGAACCGATAATGGCAACCGGGACGCGAACGTCGCCTTTCATTGCTTTCTCCAATACGCGATGAACCTCGTAGTCTAGCGTAAGGAGACCGCTTTTCGCGCCTTGAGGCGACCGGCTTGTTACAGCAGATCGTGTACCGCCGCGTAGTATCGGCGCACCGCTTGCATATGAATCGGCAGCGATTTCTCGACGATCGGCTGGTGATGAAAGCGCTCGAACGTCGTATTGAGGGTGACGTGCGAGACGCCGATGTCCCGCCATGCCTGGATTTCCGCCCGCCATTGCTCCGGTGTGGTCTTGCCCATCGACACCCATGCATCGAGGCCGATGGCGCCGGCGGGCCGATCAGCCTTCTTCGCCATCGCACGCAGTTTGTCGATCGCCGCTCGCCCGTCCGCGTCGGGTTGGTACTGCAAGAGGATCCAGCCATCACCCATGCGAACGATGCGATCGAACGTCTGATCGACATGGCCGCCGAACCACACCGGGATCGGCCGCTGCACCGGCAACGGATTGATCCCGGCATCGGGTACGTCATGCCACTTGCCTTTGAAGGTGACATGCGGATCGGTCCAGAGCGCCTTCATGAGCGCGACCTGTTCTTCAGAGCGGGCGCCGCGGTTGCTGAAATTCTCGCCGAGCGCGACATACTCGATCGGATTCCAGCCGATGCCGATGCCAAGTCGCAATCGCCCACCACTCAGGTAATCGACGCTCGCTGCTTGCTTGGCGACGAGAACCGTCTGCCGTTGCGGCAGGATCAGGATCTGCGTCGTGAATTCGATGCGCTTGGTGAGGCCGGCAAGGTAGCCGAACAAGACGAACGGATCATGGAAGACATTCGCCGAGGTGTACGGCGCTTTCCAGTTCGGCCGGCTTGCCACATTGACGCCGACCACATGATCGTAGACGGAAAGATGATGAAAACCGATTTCTTCGGCAGCCTGTGCGAAGTCTCGGACGACGATCGGATCACCACCGATCGCGGTTTGGGGAAGGGCGACGCCAAGTTTCATGTCATGCGCTCCAGATCATTCAGGTGGCGAAATTCGCCCACGATAGCGCTTTACCACGACACCCGGCGTAACTGGGGAACGGCGTCGAAGTGCACATCGCGGCTCAATATGGGAAGGCCATGCTGGAAGCTGAGCGCCGCGATCCAGGCATCGTTCGCCGGAATGGGGCGACCGGCCTTCTTCAGCGCGCCACGCACCGCCACATAGGCTCGCGCGGAATCCTCGGTAATCGGGAGGATCTCGAAGTGCGGAATATTCTCCGACAGCCAAGCTTCGTAGGCATTGCGGTGGCGCGAGCCTGCGATGCCGTACAGATACTCTCCAAGCACGATTACCGGAATCGCGGCGCGCGCCTGCGCTCGAAGCGCCTTGCCGACCTCCGCGTCACCGTCGACAAACGCTGACAATGCGTTCGTATCGAGGATCACAGCTTGTCTTCGTCCTCGATTGTCCGAAACTCGGCGTCGATCCGGGCCTGAATCTTCGCGGTTTCCTTCCGCAATAGCCGAAGACCGCCGAATCCCTGCATCCATTCGGGCTCTGTCGCCTGCCTGGCACCGTTCTTCGACGCCAGTTTTTCGCGAATCGCTTCGGTAACGAGCTCCTTGAGCGATTTCCCGTCTTCCGCGGCACGCGCCTTGGCGCGGCGAAACAACGGATCGGGGATTTCGATGGTTGTCTTCATCGAACAACTTTACCATATTTACGGGCCGCTTTGTCCCGCATTGCTTTGGTCCGCGCCGGTTTGGTCCCGCCTGTCGCCGTCAAAACGTCGTTCGACCGCCCGACAGATCGAAGGTCGCACCGGTCGAATAGGTGCATTCCGATGATGCGGGCCAGCTTACGAGTGCGGCGATCTCTTGCACCCTTGACGAACCGCGCCATCGGGCTTTTCGCGAGCATGTATTGCACTTGCTGCCCGGTGATCTGCTTGAGGATCGCGGTGCGGGATGGCGAAGGCGTGACGGCGTTCACCGTAGTGCCGGTCTGGGCCAGCTCCTTGCCTAACGATTTGGTGAACTGGACCAGCCCGGCTTGCGAGCAGCTTCTCGTCTCGATCCAAGATATGCACGCGTGCGCCGGATGCGATCATGCGTTTGGTGATGGCAAGGCCGATGCCTTGCGCGCCGCCGGTAACGATAGCGGTCCGCCCTTTAAGGTCGATATTGTTCATTCAAATCCTTCTATAGACGCCGACAAGATCGTTACGGATCGTGCTTCGCTGGTTTGTATACGCGCTCGGTCGACGCTGGAAATTTCAAGAGTTTGGCTGCGGGACGTATCGGACGGCGGACCAACTCGCCGCCACAGTTGGGACAGACCCCTTTGAGCTCGCCGGTGGCGCACGCGCTGCAAAACGTGCACTCGAACGAGCACATCATCGCACTTCGATTGTCAGGCGGCAGGTCGGCGTTGCAGCGTTCGCAGTTGGGGCGCAGTTGCAGCATGGGCAGGTTCTCCCTTGAGGTTCCGCCGGATCCGGGATCGCGGGGCGGTTCTACGCGATTGATCTCCGCGCTGCGATGCTATCAATGATTCCGCGAGGCGATGTTTGATTCGATGCGAAGGATCGCGTAGAGTCGAGGCCGGCGTAACTGCGGGCGTCTTGGCCCGCGAGGACATCGTCGGGCATTCCTTCTGGTCGCTCGATCCCGCGTTCAACGTGAAACATGCGGATCAAGTGTGGGACGAGATCAAGAATCTACCTTGGCGCACCGCGACGTTTCAGGCGTGGACCAACACCGTGCCGTGGTACCGCTCCCACAAGAGCCTCGACGACGAGTGGAATGCCAAGCATCCGGGCAAGCCGATTACCTACGATCCTGGTGGACTCATCCGCAATCTCCTGATCAAATATCCGGGCCGGCGCGCGCAAAGGGTTCGGTCAGCCCGCGCTTGGACTCGTTGGGACTGATCCGTGCCCGCCCGCCTGTCCGGGAACGGTGCACGCGGCGTATGCGCCGCCTTGGTCGCGCTGATCGAACGCACGGAGCTACGCATGCACTTTTTGTCGATCCTCTGCGCCATGGCGATCGTGCTGACCCAAGGCTGCGCGGTCTATAACACGACTGCCGATGGCGCACATCATGATCTGATGCTGCTTGGCCACGATCCGGTGTCGTATTTTTCAGGCGCTGCGCCCGCTCAAGGCAGGGCCGACCTGAACGCACGTCATCGACATGGCACCTATCGATTCGCCACCACAGAGAACCGCGAACGCTTTCTCGCCGACCCCGATCGATTTGCGCCGCAGTACGGCGCGTTCTGCGCAAAGGGTGTGTCTTATGCGGTGCGCGCGGGCGGCGATCCGCTCGTCTACGCAATCCGCAGCGACAGGCTGTTCATTTTCGTCAACGACTACGCGCGCGACTATTGGCGGACGGATCCGCGGGATTTCATCGATAAGGCGGATCTTTACTGGAAAAGCGAACTGGCGGAGGCACCGGTGAAATGGACCAACCTCAAGCGCTTTTTCCTTCGCGTTCCGCACTACAAGAGCTACCCGGAGGAATTCGCCGACTACGAGCGCCGTACCGGTAAGCCGGCACCACAGCGCAGATAGCGGGAGATTCCAACTCGATCGCCGCGCCTGGTTCATAATCGGCGCCGACATCCTCTGTTCGTCCCGTGTGTGCCTGCGCGAGAGCGCCATGGTCCGGCCGGACTTTCCCGGAGAAGTATGGAAGCATTCATGAATCACCCGGCCGTGCAGGCGGGTGTTGCGCCCTTTATCGCCGGACTCTTCGTGGCGTTGATTCTTTACCGGCCGCGATTGGGCGGACTGGCGGTCATCGCGGGTTTCGCGACGGCCGTGTGGCTGATTACCGGCTTCACTTTCTCGCCGCTCACTGCGACGCGGAAAATCATTCTTCTGGTTCTCGCCGCGCCGGTAATCGGTGTTCTTGTCGACTTTGCCTTCAAGCCCACGCGACTCGGCGCGGCCTTGATCGCGATGGCGGCCGGCATCGCGGTGGTCTGGGTATTCTTTCCGGTGCTCAAGCAGAAAGACCTGATACAGGCATTGCTCGTGGGCGGTGTTGCGGTGCTATCCGTGGTGTGGATGGTGGGCTTCATGCTGTCCGCGCTTGCGGATCGACCGGTTCAGTGCGCGGCGGCGGGATTGATGATGGGACTTGGTGCCGGGGCGTTGGCGATCATGGGCGCATCGGCGTCGTACGGTCAGTACGGCATCGCGCTTGGCGCCGGTGCCGGTGCATTTCTACTCGTGATGATGATCACCGGACGCGCTCACCCCGGCGGGGCGACCCTCGCGCTCACCGCATCGCTTGCAAGCGGCTTGCTGGTTGCAGGTACCATGATCCTTGCGCAGTTGCAGTGGTATGCCGTTGCAATCTTTGCGCTCACCCCACTCGCTGCGCGCATGCCTGGCCCGGCCCGTTCGCCGATCTGGGTGCAGGCTTTCGTCCACTCGCTCTATGCGGTCGTACCCGTCATTGCCGCATGCGCCATCGCGTATTACGGCTCACGGGCCTGAAGCGCATAATTTTGTCCGCTGACCTTTCAACCCTAAACTTAGGAATCAACAAGCTATGAAACGAGTACTCACGCCGTTGGCTGTCGCTGCCATGTCCGTCACTTTGCCGCAAACGGCGCTCGCCCAATCGGCTTCGTACACCCTTGATACGTACCATACGTACGTGCACTTTGAAGTCGATCACATTGCCGGCATCTCCCGCATGCGTGGGCGGTTCGACAAGGTGACCGGCAAATTCACACTCGACCAGGCAGGCAAGACCGGGTCGCTCGATGTGATCGTCCAGACCGCGTCCATCAGTACCGGGGACAACGACAAGGGCAGCCGGCCGCGCGCCCGCGACGAACATCTTCGCTCGCCGGATTTCTTCAACGTCGCCGAGTTTCCAACGATGACATTCAAGTCAACCAAGGTCATTTTCAAGGGCGACGTACCCGGGGCCATTGAAGGCGATGTCACCTTGCTCGGCGTGGCCAAGCCGGTGACTCTTAATATCGAGCACTGGCGCTGCGCACCGCATCCGGCAAGCAAGAAAGACATGTGCGGCGCCAATGCGACCGGGACCATAAAACGCTCCGACTTCGGCATGAAGTACGGCATCCCCTCGGTGGGCGACGAGCTGAAGCTCTGGATCGAGGTGGAAGGCTACAAGGACTAGGAATCGCTGCGGCACACCGATTCCTGATGCAGAACCGCGCCCTCGACATCCTTCGCGAAGTCTTTGGTTACCGCGAATTTCGCGGTGAGCAGAAGGCGGTCGTCGAGCATGTCGTGCAAGGTGGTGATTGCCTGGTTCTCATGCCCACCGGGGGCGGCAAGTCACTGTGTTACCAGATCCCTTCGCTTGTGCGGGAAGGCACCGGCATCGTCGTATCGCCGCTCATCGCGTTGATGCAGGACCAGGTCGATGCGCTGCGCGAAGCCGGTGTGCGTGCCGCGTTCCTCAACTCCAGCCTGACGGCGGAGGAGGCCAACCAGGTCGAGCGTAGCCTCCGCGCGGGCGACCTGGATCTGCTTTATCTCGCGCCCGAACGTCTTCTCACCGAACAATGCCTGCAGTTGCTGGCCCGCTCGAAGCTCGCGCTCTTTGCCATCGACGAAGCGCATTGCGTGTCGCAGTGGGGCCATGATTTTCGGCCGGAATATATCCAGCTCGCGGTGTTGCGCGATCGCTTCCCGGGGATCCCGCGCCTCGCGCTGACCGCCACCGCCGACGTGCTGACGCGGAACGAGATCGTCGCGCGCCTCGCGCTCGACGAGCCTCGCATATTCACCGCGAGCTTCGATCGCCCCAACATCCGCTATCGCATCGTCGAGAAGGACAATCCGCGCAAACAGCTCCTCGCATTCCTGCGCGACGAACACGAAGGCGATTCGGGGATCGTGTATTGCCTTTCCCGTGCGAAGGTGGATGAAACAGGCGCGATGCTCGTGGAGGCTGGGCTCCGGGCATTGCCGTATCACGCGGGCATGCCCGCGGAACAACGCCGGATCAATCAAACGACGTTTCTGCGCGAAGAGAATGTGGTGATGGTCGCGACCATCGCGTTCGGCATGGGCATCGACAAGCCGGATGTCCGATTCGTCGCGCATCTCGATCTGCCCAAGAGCATCGAGTCGTACTATCAGGAAACGGGACGCGCCGGACGTGACGGGCTGCCCGCCGACGCGTGGATGACATACGGGCTCGCCGACGTCGTCCAACAGCGCCGGATGATCGATACGTCGGAGGCCAACGATCAGTTCAAGCGCATTGCGATCGGCAAGCTCGATGCCCTGCTCGGATTGTGCGAGACCAGCGGGTGCCGCCGCGAGCGGCTGCTCGATTATTTCGCTGAATCGAGCACGCCCTGCGGCAACTGCGATAACTGCATTACGCCGCCCCGCACATGGGATGGAACGCAGGCCGCACAAAAGGCGCTGTCCTGCGTCTACCGTACCGGACAGAAGTTCGGGGCGATTCACATCATCGATGTTCTGCTTGGCCACGACACGCCGCGGGTGCGCGATTGGGGGCATGAGCAGTTGAGCACATTCGGTATCGGCAAGGATCTGAGCCAGCAGGCGTGGCGCGGTGTGCTCAGGCAGTTGCTCGCCATGGGCTACCTTTCAGCCGATCTCGAGGGTTATGGCGGATTGCGGCTTACCGAAGCGAGCCGGCCGATCCTGAAGGGCGCGCAGTCGGTCATGCTCCGCGAGCACCTCGCCTCGAAAAGCGAGGGACGCAAAAGCAAATCACGGCGCGACGCGAGTTATGAAGTCGGCGCCGGGAGCCGCGGGTTTTTTGAGGCATTACGCGCATGGCGCGCGCAGACCGCGCGGGAACACAACGTGCCCGCCTATGTGATCATGCATGATGCAACTTTGAAAGAGATCGTTCGGATTGCGCCGCGCACTCGCGCGGATTTGGCCGATATCACCGGGATGGGTGTCCGGAAGCTCGAGAACTTCGGCGCGGACCTGCTGCGTATCGTGGAGAGTCAGCGGGGCTCGTGAACGCGAGCGGCGCGTGCTACCGATCCGTTGCGCCCGCGTGCAATCGCTTCCACGACCAACGCAGCAAGAACGATCCCACCGCCCGCGAGGGTTCCGGCTGCCGGCTGCTCGCCTGCACCGATCCAGGCCCACAACGGCCCGAGCACGACTTCGAGCAGTCCGAACAGACCCATCTCCGTTGGTGAAAGTTGGCGCGCGGCGATCACCGCCAGCACGCAGGGCAGGGCGAGCTGAAAGAATCCGAGAAAAGCAAGGATCCCAATATCGACGGTCGTGGCCTGGAGGGGCAGCGCGAATGGCAGACTCGCCAGCGTTGCGAATACGCCTCCCACCAGCACCGCCATGACGAGATCCACGTCGACATGCAACGCGCGGAGCAGTACCCAGTTGGCGCCGGCAGCCAATGGGATCGCGAGCGCGATGAAGTTGCCGACCCAACCGCCCGCGCCCAGATCCGCCCAGAAGATGAGCATCACGCCCACGACGGCGATCGATACGATCACCCAGGTGCGCTGCGCAACGCGTTCCTTCAAGACGAACCAGGCGAGGACGGTCGCAACCAGCGGGGCAAGGCTGAAAATGATCGTGGTGCTCGCAACGCTCGTGTAACTCAGCGCGAGCATGAAACAGGTGAACTGCACGGCCCATAACGCCCCCGACAAGACGCCGGTCCAGCCGATCGACCACAAGCGCTTCAGCAGATCGCCGCGGTAGAGAATCAGCCCGAATAGCAGGGTCGCGACAACGCAGAATGCAGAGCGCAGAAATACAAGCTCCCAGCGCGCAGCGGCCTCGAGTTGCCGGACGAATACGCCGGCGAGGCTCCAGAGCACCGGCGCGATCAGCATCAGTACGACGCCGCGGGCGTGCGGGGTAAGTGAATGCATCATTGTCGCAACGAGAAAACGCGAAACCCCGATGGAGCCCTGGCGGGCCCGCTATCGGGGTCATCGTGCTGCTACTCTAACGATCGAGTGTACAAGGAATCCGCGGGGCAAGATCACACGTCCTCCTTGACGAGTGCACGCTCTCGCAATCACAGTGGCGGCACGATGCCGAACAACGAACCTCGCGCGCGCGGTCAGCCGTTGCATCTGCGCGTCTTTCTCGCCTCGCCGGGCGACGTCGCCTACGAGCGCGCGCTCGCGCTGGAAGTGCTCGAGCGGTTGCCTTACGATTCCCTGTTGCGGGGCCGGATCTCGATCGAGGTTGTGGCCTGGGATAAACCGGGTGGCGGTACGCCGCTGCTCGCGACCATGACGCCGCAAGCCGCCATCGCAACCGGACTGCCGAAGCCCTCCGAGTGCGACATCGTGATCGTCATCCTGTGGTCGCGCATGGGAACGCCCTTGCCGCCCGACTATGTGAAAGCCGATGGATCACCCTATCAGTCGGGCACCGAGTGGGAATACCTCGAGGCGCTCGATGCGGCAGGCAGTACCGGTCGCCCGGACGTGCTTGTGTACCGCCGCACCGAGAAACGAGCGGTCGAGCTCGACGATCCGGACTTCGACGATAAACGCAACCAGTGGCAGAAGGTGCAGGCATTCTTCGCTCGCTTTCGAAATCCCGATGGATCGATCAAGAGCGGCTGCAACGAATTCTCGAAACCGGAGGATTTCCGCGAGCAACTGAACCAGCACATGCGCTCGGTGATCGGTCGTCTGCTCGAGCGCCCGCCCAAGACCGGCGAGGGGCCGCGCGCGCTCGATCCTGTCCCGCCGTTCTGGTCGGGCGCCCCCTTTCCCGGGCTGCGTGCCTACACGCCTGACGATGCGCGGATCTTTTTCGGGCGCGGGCGTGAAACCGATGATCTCGTGCGCCGGCTTGATCACGCATCGACACGATTCCTCATGGTGATCGGTGCCTCGGGTTCCGGGAAGTCTTCGCTGGTTGCCGCGGGCCTGCTGCCAAGACTCGCGAGCAACGCCGTTGCAGGCAGCAAGGATTGGCTCATCCCGGAGCGCTCGGGCGACAGTACACAACGCCAGTGGACCGGCCTGCGCTTCACTCCTGCGGAAATGGGCGACGATCCGTTTCTCGCCGTGGCCGCCAAACTTGCTCCGCTTCTGACGGATGACGCGGTGCGGATTCCGTCCTTGGCCGGCGAGCTGAGGGCAGGCCCCGACGCGCTGGTCGTTCGCCTCGCCGCGCTGCTGGGCGACCGGCCGTCGTGGACTGAGGTGCTCGTCTACGTCGATCAGTTCGAAGAGTTGTTCACCAGCGTGACGCCCAATCATCGCGCGCCTTATGTCGCGATGCTCGCCGCGGCCGCTGCCCGGGGCACCCGCATCCGCGTCGTGTCGACCATCCGGGCGAGTTTCTTCCATCGATGCATCGAAGATACCCCACGCATGGCCGCGCTCCTCACCGGGCCTGGTGCTACGTTCCTCCTTTCCGCCCCCGGGCCAGGTGCGCTGTACGAGATGATCACCGCCCCCGCCAGCCAAGCGGGCCTTCGATTCGAGCCAGACCTCCCGCAGCGGATTGTCGATGATGTGGGGCCCGCCGCAGGCGGACTCGCCTTGCTCGCGTTCGCGTTGCGCGAGCTCTATGCCGCGCGCACCGAAG
>JANMUI010000642.1:0-7641 GCA_031391405.1 Betaproteobacteria bacterium | reverse complement strand
GGCGAATACGCTATGTTGAAAGCCGCCGCCCAGAATGGTTGGCTCGATGAGCGAGCCTGTGTGTTTCTGCGTCGCGATATGCCTGTAGCCGATCGCCCCCGCGGCACCTGGTCTGTTGACCACAACGATCGTCGCGCCGAGATGCTTGGCCATACCTTCAGCCAACAGGCGTGCTGTGACATCGGCCGAGGTGCCGGCGGGAAAGAGGACAGTGATCTCGACGCTTTTGCCTTCTTGGGGAAATGGCACGTCTTGGGCGAATGACTGGCCCGATAATGCGGCGGCAATGAGCGCGCTCGCCAGGAAGCGAAAGATGCTTGCGATCATTTCGCCTCCGCTGCGAGAATTTCCGCCACCGTCACGCGTCGCCCCTCGCGTGCCGATACGATGCCCGCGTGAATCGCGGCCAAGGACACCGTCGCGCGCTCGCCATCCACCTCGGGCTTGCCTTGGCCGCGAATGGCCGATGCAAACTCTTCGAGCTCATCGACGAATGTGTCGACCTTCGACACGGCAACCGCGTCCGCCTTCGTTGCGCCACGCTTCTGGAAGCGCAAGCCGCTGTGCAAATCGTAGTAGGCGGTTGCTTCCTTGCCGTAGATGTTCATCAGGTAGTACTCGGAGGCGGATGCATAACTGGCGTTGACCGTCGACAGCGCACCGTTCTCATGTTCGAGAATGAGGCTCGCGACATCGGGGTTGTCGCCGGGGAGCACGAGTTGCGCGAGCGACCCGCTCACCGATCTGATCGGGCCGATCAGGAATTCGAGCACGTCAATGTAGTGGATGCCGATCTGCAGCATCACACCGCCCGGCATGCCCGCCGCCGTGTAACGCCATGATGAGAGATCGAACTGGCCAAGCCGGTCGCGACTGATGTTCGCTTCGGCGTTCACCAGCTTGCCGAATACACCCGCATCGATGTTCCGGCGGATCCAGCGGAATTGACCTTCGCGGCGACGCTGATAGCCCATTGCGAGAATGACGCCGGCATCGCTACATGCTTTGGCAATCGCGAATCCATCAGCAATCGAATTGGCGATCGGTTTGTCGAGGAAGACATGCTTACCGGCCTTCGCGGCCTGGCGGGTCGTTTCCAGATGGACGTTATTGGGCGTGGTGTTGATGATTGCATCGATCGAGCGATCGGCAAGAATCGATTCGTAGCTCGGCGCGGCGGTACAGGCGTACTTGGCGGCGAATTTGGCGAGCTTGTCTGCCGAGCGGGTGAAGCAGGCGGCGATCTCGATCTTGGTCGAGCGCATGATGGCATCAGCCAGCACGTCGGACCACCAGCCCATGCCGATGCAGGCGACGCGGATTGGGTTGAAGGTCATTTCCTCAATCTCTCAACATTGAACCACAGAGGACGCAGGGGACACGGGGGAAGGCAACATTTCGATACGGGGCCGCGATAGTGATCTACCTTGACAAGTCTCGCCAGAACACCAACTTCACGGCAGCGATGCGCCATTGGATGGGAAGCATCTATACCAATAGCCTTTCCTCTGTGTCCCCTGCGTCCTCTGCGGTGAACGATTCAGGTTCTACTTGTTATCGATCTTGAAGCTCGCCCCGATCGCCTCCAGCGCTTCCCGCGCGACGCGCTCATCGAACGTCCAGTCTCCACCGCTCACCCCGATGCCGCCCACGCACTCGCCATCGAAGATGATCGGGAATCCGCCTTCCATCGCGGTCCACCGTTCAGGGCCGGCTGCGAGTGCAAGGCCGATCGCGTGCGTCGTGTCGAGTGGTTGCGCCTGCGCACCCTTTGCCGCTGTTGGCCGCTTGTTCGAGGCGGCGCACACCGCTTTCGTCGTCGATGAATGAACCGTATGGAAGCGCCCGCCTTCCATGCGTTCGAGCAAGACAAGGTGCCCACCCGCATCGGCGATGGCGACCGTTATCGGTACGCCCGCCTGCTCGGCGATGCCGATTGCGGTGGACATCATCTTGCGCGCCCCGGCGGAGGTGAGGCGTTTGGTGGTGGCTGTGTACATCGAAATTCCTAAATCAATAGAGCTTTTCACCGCAAAGGATGCGAAGGAAATGCGCAAGGGCCTCAATTGACCACGGGTCTTGACCACGGGTCGCATAGTGACCGGCGAGGATCACCGCTAATCCTTCACGAGAACTACAATCCCCCTGCGTCCCCTGCGTCCTCTGCGGTTCCAGCCTTTAGTCATGCCCGTGCTCAGTAGTACGCGTCCTGCCCCCGCGTATACGACATCTGCCGCTGCACGGAATTGCGATTCACCAGCGGGCGCGCGTACATTGGGTGGGTGAGACTGCGCACTTCATGTTCCAGTGTGAACATCAATTTCTTGGTCTGCGGATCGACGATGTCCTTGAACCGGTATTGCCACTGATCGCTTTCTTCGAACACCAACCCGAGTCGCTTTAGCTCGCTGTGCGGGGTGGAGAAGTTCGCGACATAGATGGCGATGTGGTGACCATCGAATTCCGGGATCGGGTCATCGGTTTCGCGATAGATCACGACTTGCCCCGCGCCCATGCCGATATGGGCGGCCGGGAACTTGCCGAGCTCGCGTCGCGAGGGCACCAGCATGATCTGCTCGTAGAATCGCGCGATCCCTTCGGCGGTTCCGCGCGGGACGGGAATGTCCAGATACGGCATGCCAAGGCGCATGTCGCCGAAACGCGGTTCCGGGCCGTGCATCCGGAACTTGTTACCCCATGGACAGGTGGTTTCAACCGTCGTACCGCAATCTTTCCATGTGAACTTCGTGCCTTCGAGCTTGGGCGCGACCTCCTTCAGTCCTTCACGCACAACATCGAGGTCGGGCACAACCACGCCGATCGTGCCGCGCAGCACGGTTACCGGGCGTGAGGGCGAATGGATCTGCTGCTTGCCGATGTTGATCCACATGTTCGTGTCCCACACATGCAGATACGGATCGCGCGTGAGGCCAAGACCCTGTACATAAAAGATGGTCGTGAGGCGCTGATCCATCTGTGTGAGGTTGACATGCTCGAGAAAAACGATATTGCCGACATCTTCCGCGGCTCGGACAAACTGGCGTTCTGGAGCGTTCATGGTTTTCTCCGGTGAGGGAAAAGGGACACGTTAAAATCTGGGAAAAGGGAAACGAGAAATGGGAAATGCCATGCGTTGATCCAGGGAAAAGTGAAACGGGAGAAGTAGCTACAGCCCTCACCAGGTTGACGGTTCGCGTTTGGCGCTTCCCCTTTCCCTTTTCCCGTTTCCCAGGTCATGCGAGGCGCATCACCTAAGCGGCCTTCCGCATCTGTCCTTCCGCGGCATAGGTGATCACTAGATCGCCGACGCCATCGACGTGGCCATCCAGACGGTCACCGGCCTTGACTGCACTGACGCCGGCGGGCGTGCCGTTCATGATGATATCGCCAGGGAAGATTTCAACATAGGTCGACAGGTAGGCAATCGTTTCTTCGACGCGCCAGATCTGCTGGTTGAGGTCACCCTTTTGCTTGACCTCACCATTCACTTTGACCCAGATGGCGCCAGTGTTCGGATGGCCGATCTTCGCGGCGGGCACGACTTTCGAGACCGGGCAGCTTTGATCGAAGCTCTTACCCATTTCCCAGGGACGCTGCAGTTTCTTCGCGTCCGATTGGAGGTCGCGGCGGGTCATGTCGAGCCCGACGGCATAGCCGTAGACATGCTCGAATGCTTTTCCGACCGGGATGTTCTTGCCGCCCTTGCCGATGCAAACGACCAACTCGATCTCGTGATGCAGATCTTTGGTCATGTCCGGATAGGGGATCGTTGTGCCCGAGGCGATCACCGCGTCGCTTGGCTTCTGGAAAAAGAACGGCGGCTCACGATTCGGATCGTGCCCCATTTCGCGGGCGTGATCGGCGTAGTTGCGGCCGACACACCAGATGCGGCGGACCGGAAATACGGCGTCCGTACCTTCGACTGCGATGAACGGGGCGGGTACGGCTTCGATGACAGTTTTCATGCGGCTTCCTTACATTACCAATAGAGATTACAAGCAGAGGTGGTGGATCAAGTGGTCTTCATCAGATCGGAGGCCATCAGCTCGGGCACGATGTTCACCGCCTCTTCAGCAGCGAAGTTTAGCTCGATCTTGATGCCGTTCGGATCCAGAAAGAAAAGTTGATAAAGGGCCTGGCCGTTGGCCCGGCGCTGGGTGAACGTGATGGTCTTCGCCCGCAGGTGCTCGATCATCCGCGGCAGGCCGGTGGCGCGAAACGCGATGTGATCGAGCGCCCCGGTCCCCGCATCGGAGGCCTGGGCAAGCCGGCCAAGATACTGCCGCTGGCTATCGGAGGCGGTACGCGCGCTTTGTCCGATATGCACGACATCCACGCCGCCCAAATACATCCAATAGACGGGAAAGCCGAAATCCGGATGCGGCCCTTCTTCCATCCCGAGTACGTCGCGATACCAGTCGCGCGTCTTCTCGAGATCGTCGACCAAAACCAGAATATGCTCGATATGCGAAAGCGGCATGATTAGCTCCCTAGGGAATAATGATCGACGATCCGACCGTGCGCCCGGATTGCAGATCGTTGTGAGCGCTCATTACATCGTTCATGCGATAGCGCTCGCTGATATGGATCTTGATCGCTCCCTTCTTGATCATGTCGAAGAGCGCAGTTGATGAAGCGTCGAGATCTGGGCGCTTGGCGCAGTATGTCACCAGTGTAGGGCGGGTGAAATAGAGCGACCCTAGCTTCTGCAGGAGGCCCGCTTCGACCGCAGGCGGCGCGCCGCTCGCTGCGCCAAACGAAACGAAAAAGCCGCGTGGGGCGAGCGAATTCATCGTGTCATCGAAGGTGGCCTTGCCCACCGAGTCGTACACAACCGGCAGCATCGCGCCGCCGGTAATTTCCTTGACGCGATCGACGATTTTCTCTTTCGCACGATCGATCATGTGGCTGTAGCCGTTCGCCAGACCGAGCTTCACTTTCTCCGGCCCGCTCGCCACGCCGATCATCTTGGCGCCGAGCGCCTTGCCCCATTGACCCGCAATGAGTCCGACACCGCCCGCTGCGGCATACATCATTGCGAACTGCCCTGCCTTGAGCGCATATGTGCGATTGAGCAGGTACTCGACCGTCATGCCCTTCAAGAGCGAGGCGGCCGCCTGCTCATCCGAAATGCCTTCCGGAATCTTGATGAGTCGGTCCGAAGGCATCACACGCAGATCGGCATAGGCGCCGATCGGCCCGCCGGCGTAGCAGACGCGATCGCCCACTTTGCAGTTGGACACACCGTTTCCGCATTGCTCGACCACGCCGGCGGCCTCGGTGCCGATCCCGCTTGGCAGCGGCAGCGGATAGAAACCGGAACGCTGATAGACGTCCTGGAAATTGAGGCCAATCGCGGTATTGCGAACGATGGCCTCGCCTGGACCCGGCGCCGGCAGATCGTGCGTTTCGATCTGCATCACTTCCGGGCCGCCTGCCTTATGGAAACGTACGACACGTGCTTTCATCTTGGTGCTCCTGGTTTATGGAATGATTTCGAGGCTTGCCAGCGAATCGAGCAGACGCTTGCGGGAGCTCTCGACGTGGTCCTTGATCAGCGTGCCGGCCTGCCGCTTGTCGCGCTGTTGTATGGCCTCGACGATCTCGACATGCTCGCGGACGAAGTCGGCCAGGCTGCCCGCTTCGCTCGCCGTCACACTCATGTAGGTAAGCCGGTCGAACTGTTCGATGATCTCGCGGGTCGCACGGGCGAGGCGGGAGTTGCCCGAGCCCTCTGCAATGGCGAGATGAAAGCGCCGGTTGTACCCGATCCAGGCCCCCAGATCGGTTTCGGTCGGTGTCAGACGAAATGCGTCCAACCCACGAAGCGCATCATCCGCGCCCGACTCGATCATGCGCGCCACGCATGACCGCTCGAGCATCGATCGCATCTCGTACATTTCGCGTGCATCCGCCACCGATACCGGCCGCACCCGATAGCCCTTGCGTGGCAACACCTCGATCAGGTTCTGTTCCTGCAAGCGCAATAGCGCGTCGCGAATCGGCGACTTGCTCACTTCATAGCGCAGGGCGAGGTCGCGCTCCTGCAATTGCGTACCGGGGCGCAACGCGCACGAGAGGATCTCGCCACGAATACGCTCATAGACGCTGGTACGGATCAACGGGGCTGAAACGGGGAGAGTCACGAGCGCAGCGAAGGCCGGGCTAAAGGTAGGCAATGGGCGACAGGCCATTGGACGACCGTCAGTATATCAAGGCATTGCTCGCGATTGGCACGGTCTGATATTTCAGTGCGGTGCACAACTGTAGTGGGCCAGCGCTTACATTCACCTATCCATTTGTTGCAATGGGCAAATATTTCCCGATCGCTAACCAGACCGCCCGCATCGCGATCCGGTTGACAGGACACGGCTTTGCTTGGAATATCACGGCTTCGCGTTGTGGTATCACGATCGCCTCCATGGAGAAACTATGAAACGCATCGCCTCGCTTGCGGCAGTGGCTGCGGCGGCACTTGCTTCGAGTGCCCGGTATCCGCTGAAGACATCAAACTCCGGATCGCGTCGGGACATGCCGCACCGAACACATATGTCAATCTGATGACCTCCTTCTTCGTGCCCGAGGTGGCCAAGCGGGTCGCGGCGCGCACTAAACATAAGCTCGAGTTCGTCGAGGGCTATGGCGGCTCGATGGTGAAAGTGGCCGATACGCTGGAAGGCGTGCAGGCAGGCATCATCGATATTGGCGGTTACTGCTTCTGTTTCGAGCCCTCCAATCTGCCGTTGCATTCGTTCCAGGTCGTGTTGCCGTTTGGCACGATGAGCCCGATCCAAAGCGGCAAGATGGCCCGCGCGGTGTACGACAAGGTGCCGTACATGAGCAAGGTGCTGGAAGACAAATTCAACCAGCGCCTGCTCGCGCTGATCGCCGACAACGGCTACAACCTTGGTACCAGCTTCGAGTGGAATTCGGTTGCCGACCTGAAGGGCAAGAAGCTTGGTGGCGCCGGACTCAACCTCAAATGGCTCGAGTTTGCCGGCGCCGTCCCGGTCCAGACATCGCTGCCCGAGGTCTACACATCGATGCAGACAGGCGTGTATTCGGGGATGATTCTCTTCCCCTCGGCCTATGTGAATTTCAAGCTGCAGGAAGTCGGCCCGCACTACACGTTGATCGGGTTCGGGGCGATCACCTGGCACGGCCTCACGATGAACAAGAATCGCTTCGCGAAGCTGCCGAAGGATGTGCAGGATGTCGTCTTGGAGGTTGCGCGCGAGTACGAGCTGAAGACCGGTACGGTCAACGAAGAGAACTATCCGCTGCAACTCGAGGCACTGCGCAAGGCCGGCGCGAAGGTGAAGGACATTCCCGACAGCGTTCGCCTCGAATGGGCGAAGTCGCTCACTGCATGGCCGCAACAGCGCGCCGATGAGCTCACCAAACAAGGATTGCCGGCCACCCAAGTGCTGAAGCTCGCCCTCGACGAAGCCGAGAAGCTCGGCCACAAGTGGCCGGTGCGATACGCGATCAAATAGCCGGGCCATCGCAGGATCGACAAACGGCGCGTCGTATCGCGCCGTTTGTTTTTCGGGTTGGACCCAACGTAATCCTTCCACGCCCCAAAGGACCCGATTCACCATGTTCGAACGCGCGCTCGACGCGATCGCCCGCACGCTGCTG
>JANMUI010000634.1:0-3937 GCA_031391405.1 Betaproteobacteria bacterium | reverse complement strand
GGAAGGCGGGCGACTACCGGCCACCGCGCAGCCAGGACAACCGGAGCAGCAGCAACCGCAGGGGCGACAACAGCAAGGAGCGCCAGAGCAGCAGGAGCGCCAACAGCAAAAAGCGCAGCAACAGGAAGAGCGCCAACAGCGAAGAGTCCAAGAGCAACAGGGACAGCAACAACGAAAAGCGCAACAACAGGAAGAGCGGCAACAGCGAAGAGTCCAAGAGCAGCAGCACCAGCAGGAGCGCCAACAGCAAAAAGTCCAGCACCAGCAGGATCAGCAACAGCAAAGAGACCAGCAGCACCAAGACCGACAACAGCAAAGAGTCCAAGAGCAGCAGCACCAGCAGGAACGGCAACAGCAAAAAGTCCAGCAGCACCAAGAGCGAGAGCGGCGACAGCTCGGAGCCCCAGAGCAGCGGGAGCACTACGAGCGTCTGTCAGAGCGGCGTCAGCGCCAGCTCGTGAAAGAGCAGCAACAGCGTTCGAGCTCGTACCGTCACCAGACGACACGGCAGGAACGGCGGGCACAAAAGTATATGACCTCGTTCCAGCACCAAAACCGTCAAGCTCAGTATCGATTTCAGCAACACTATGTCGAGCGCCTGCATGAGCAGAATCTCCGTTTCCGCAACGAACGCGATTATGATTACGACCGTGATCCCTACTTCTCCACGGCGCCGAACTGGCGATACCTGCGGGGCGGCAGATACTACAAGACGAATGAATACGGGGCGGATGTGCTCCGGCAGGCCGTGAACTCCGGCTACGCGGAAGGCTTCCAGGCGGGACAAGCCGACCAGGAGGATGGCTGGCGCTCCAGCGCGCGAGATTCCTATGCCTATCAGGACGCCACCTTCGGCTATCGCGGCTATTATGTGGATGCCAGCGAATACCGCCATTACTTCCGCGAGGGATTCCGGCGCGGTTATGATGATGGCTACGACCACGGCTCTCGATACGGAAGCTACGCCGACGGCCAGTATTCCGTCCTGGGCGAGGTGTTGTCAGAAATTCTCAACTTGCAGTCGCTCAATTAGCCCCGGATCAATCAACCCACCGCGCATTGGCACAGAGACGAACAGCAATCCCCCAGAAAGAAGGAGACCCCTATGCCCCCCATATCTCTCTCCGCTCCCCGCGACACCGCACGCCAGTCCACGCCCAGAGGGGCTACAGGGCCGATGTCGGGGAACTGGAATTCCTGGCGTGCCCAGATGTCCGATGCCAGCGTCCTTCCCGAACAATTTTTCAACTCCCAGCACAGTTTCTTCACTGGGCGTCCAGTGGCGGCGTTACTCCGGGCTGTCCTTGAAGATGCCCTGACGTGTTTCCAGAAGCAATTTATGAATGAGCGCCCCCGTGTCCAACGCGAGGCACAAGAAGCCGAGGTGTGGTTTTGGAGCGAGGAGGAGGGTTGGCCGTTTTCCTTTGTGACTATTTGCGCGGCGCTTGGGTTGGAGCCGGAAGCCATCCGGCGGCAGCTCAAGCGGTGGCACCATTCGCACTTGGCCCTGCCGCAAAAACAGATGCGGCGGAGCGGTCCGCGTCGCCCACGTGGCGTGAGCGGGTGACGCGCTTGAAGAACAGTCTAGAAAATCGCTGGTGGTAGTACCGGCGAAAGGTTTATAGAGGAAAGTATGCACGGAATGACAGGCAGTGTTTTCGTTGTCCTCTTCATGTTCGGTAGCGCGGTGGACATGTTCTCCGCTCGGAGCGCCGCCGCCGAACCCCTCGTGCCCCAATCTCAGGCGGGTACTGAGGATTCGTATATTGCTGGCTATGCCGCCGCCATCTTGGAACGAGATTTCCGGGTCTCGAGTGGCGCTGTCCGGGTGCAACAGGGCGTCATCATCGTGAACGCCCCCAATCTTGTGGGTGCACAGCAGCAAAAGATTGTGGAGACCCTCTCCACCATTCGCGGCGTGACGCGGGTGGAACTGCAAGAAAATGGGAAAGTGTTGGCTTCCACACCGGCCATCTCTCCGTCCGCGGCCGCGGTCCAGCGTGACGTGAAAGGCACGGGCGCCCAACTGGCGTCGGTGGGGTCCACCTTTCTACCCGATGGGTATCTGTTTGATCAGTTGCTGGCCGACCCGAGGTGGCCGCATTTTTCTCTCGCCTATATCCATTATCTCCACGATAAAGATATTGGCAGTGCCGGCAAGGCGAATTTTGGTGAGACGCTCACCTTTTATCGAGACCAGGCGCCGTTCGGTGGACAATGGGAGGTCGGTATCCAAGCGGGGGTGTTCTCGCTGTTCGATCTCGAGGCCGCGTCAAAAGATCTCATTAACGCCGACTACCGCGGCGGCGTGTTCGCCGCCTACCGCACCCACGATTTTTCGACGATTCTCCGTGTCTTTCATCAAAGCTCCCACCTGGGGGATGAATTTGTCCTGCGCAACACAACCAAGCGGGTCAATCTTAGCTATGAAGAGGTTGAGGCCCTCGTCTCTTACAAGTTCTTTCAATCTGTTCGGCTCTATGGCGGCGGCGGGTATCTCTTTGACCAAGAGCCGTCCGACTTGAAGCCAGGCCGCATTCAGTACGGCGCTGAATTCGAAAGCCCCTGGACGTATGGCGGTGGCGCCCTCCGCCCGGTTCTGGCCGCGAACCTCCAAAATGAGGAGGAGAGTAACTGGAGCACCGATATTTCCTTACGCGGGGGCATCCAATTCGAGAACTGGCAGCTTGGCTCGCGGAAGTTACAACTGCTGGTCGAGTACTTTAAGGGATATTCTCCGAACGGGCAGTTCTATACCCGGAAAATCGAGACCATCGGGATCGGTGCCCACCTCCGCTTTTGATCGCGGAGAATCCGACGTGGACGGCCGCAGACTTCCCGTCCGGTGCGCGCGGCTCAGATGGCCGTCTATGAGTTGCTGGAGATCAACCGCAAGATTCCGCCGGTCACGCCACACGACAAGTCACTGCGCACGCAGTTTGAGGCGGTGCTCAAGGCGTTTAAGTGAGGGTGGAGAACCTCGTCCTCGGATTCCATCATTGGCGATGACAAGAGTTCCGCCTCGGAATAAGGAAAGAGCATGCCCATAGTTCATCGTGAGCGGCACCGGACACAGCATATCGGCTGGCTGCGCGCGGCCGTGCTGGGCGCAAACGATGGGATCGTCTCAACCGCGAGTCTGGTTGTAGGTGTGGCCGCGTCAAATGCCACACCCACCGGAGTGTTGGTGGCCGGTATCGCAGGCTTAGTTGCTGGAGCCATGTCGATGGCCGCCGGCGAGTATGTGTCGGTCAGCTCTCAGGCGGATACCGAGGAAGCGGACATCTCCCGTGAACGAACAGAGCTCGCCACCAATGCGGATAACGAGAGCAAAGAGCTGGCCGCCATCTACGTCAAACGGGGGCTTGATCTCGCTCTGGCAAATCAAGTCGCGGAACAACTCATGGCGAAAGACGCACTTGCCGTACATACCCGCGATGAACTCGGCATCTCGGAAACCATGAGTGTCCGGCCTATTCAGGCCGCGCTTACTTCCTCCCTGACGTTTGCCATTGGCGCCGCGCTCCCTTTGCTCGTCGTTGTCCTCGCGCCTACCACACACCTCATCCCTCTTGTTGCCATCACTTCTCTCTTCTGTCTCGCATTGCTAGGCGCCTTGGCGGCGTATACTGGCGGCGCGCGCATCCTCACCGGCATGGTGCGCGTCACCTTCTGGGGAGCACTGGCAATGGCCATAACGGCAGGCATAGGGGCATTATGTGGGACGGCGGTATAACGCGTGGCTTGGAATAAAGCCGCGTTCAACTTCACCATCTGGCAGCTTAACCCCAGAAAGGTCGGCCTCGCCCGCACGCAATTGTCGCACACTCCACCGTTGTCTCTTACTACACCAGTAACCGTTTTCTTCACCTGTGCCAGCAACATCGTAGTGCTTCCAAGCAGGATTAGAAACAGTAAGAATAAATGTTTTTTTGTG
>JANMUI010000597.1:0-2898 GCA_031391405.1 Betaproteobacteria bacterium | reverse complement strand
CGCGTGCCGCATAAGTGGCATGCGCACCATGCGATGCGTGGTCTTTACACAACCAAACCAAGGGAGACTGGACTCATGCTGCAAGATTTCAAGAAGTTCATCATGCGGGGAAACGTAATGGATCTGGCCGTGGGCGTCATCATCGGCGCGGCGTTCGGCAAGATCGTGGATTCGCTGGTGAATGACATGATCATGCCGATTCTCGGCATCGTCTTGAGAGGCGTGGATTTTGCGAATCTGTACTACGTGATCTCGGCCGGTTCCACCCCGGCACCCTATGCATCGCTCGATGCGGCCAAGAAAGCCGGCGCGTCGGTTCTCGCCTACGGAAATTTCATCAACACGGTCGTGTATTTCATGATCATCGGCTTTGTCATCTTCTGGATGGTGAAAATGATGAATAACTTGGTCAAAAAGGACGCAGCACCGGCCGCCCCGCCCCCTCCGGCCGAAGATGTCGTGTTGCTGCGTGAGATTCGCGATTCGTTGGTAAGGGCACGCTAGACGCGCGAAGCCACTTTCCGATTAAAGAGCCCCGCCCAAAGCGGGGCTTTTTTCATTCCTGCGGAGAAGCTGAAGACTTAATCGCCGCCCATCTTCGTGCGCTGCGCGAGAATTGCTTCGCACCCCGCGATCGTTGCATCGATTTCAGTCGCGGTGTGCATGCTCGATACAAAGCCGGCCTCATAGGCGGACGGCGCGAAGTAGATACC
This sequence comes from Betaproteobacteria bacterium, assembly GCA_031391405.1. GTDB lineage: Bacteria > Pseudomonadota > Gammaproteobacteria > Burkholderiales > SG8-39 > SHXR01. The sequence goes on along the minus strand of JANMUI010000597.1, from coordinate 2,185 downwards.
TCGTGCGAGCGCCGCGTGGAAGAAGCGATTGAACGCTTCCTTGTCGCATGCCATGACTTCGTCGAACGAGCGCGGCGGCTCCTCGCGGAAGTACAAACCGAACATGCTGCCAACCGCGTGTGCGCAGAACCCGACGCGCAGGCGCTTCGCGGCGCTATTGAGTCCGGCGACCAGTTGGTTGGTCGCAGCGAAGAGCTGATCGTAAAAGCCGGGCCGCTCGATGATATCGAGGGTTGCCAATCCCGCAGCGACCGCAACCGGATTGCCCGAGAGCGTTCCCGCCTGATAGACCCCGCCAAGTGGTGCGATATGCCGCATGATGTCGGCGCGCCCGCCGAATGCACCGACCGGCATGCCGCCACCGATCACTTTTCCGAGCGTGACGAGATCAGGCTGTATGCCATAGAGCGCCTGCGCGCCGCCTGGATGGACGCGAAATCCCGTCATCACTTCGTCGAAAATGAGCACTGCGCCGTGACGGGTACAGAGCTCGCGCATGGTGCGCAAGAATTCGGGCGATGCCGCCACGAGATTCATGTTGCCCGCGACCGGTTCGACGATAACGGCTGCAATGCCGCCGCCCGCGGTCTTGAACAGGTCGGCAAGCGCCTGGGTATCGTTGTATGGCAACACGAGGGTGTGGGCTGCGGTCTCGGGTGGGACACCTAATGAGCTGGGTTGTCCGAATGTGAGCGCGCCCGAACCGGCCTTGACGAGCAGGCTATCGGCGTGACCATGGTAGCAACCTTCGAACTTGATGAAACGGCTGCGCCCGGAGTATCCGCGAGCAAGTCGCAGGGCGCTCATCGTCGCTTCTGTCCCGGAGCTGACCAGACGGGCCATATCCATGCCGGGAAACGTGGCGCAAAGGCGCTCGACCAGCAGGATCTCCGCTTCGGTTGGCGCCCCAAACGAAAGGCCGTTGCGTGCGGCGTTCCCAACGGCTTCCAGGACCGCCGGGTGCGCGTGACCGACGATCAACGGTCCCCATGACAACACATAATCTATGTAGCGCTTGCCATCGACGTCCCAGATGTGCGGACCCGCGCCGCGCGCAATGAATCGCGGCGTACCGCCAACGGAACGAAATGCCCGGACCGGAGAGTTCACGCCGGCCGGGATGCAACGTTGCGCGCGTGCAAACAGATCTTCACTGCTCATGTTGGTCTCGATTCGAATAGTCGTCCGAACGCCCGGGCCCGTGCCGCGATGTCAGTGGCATCGAACAGGCCGCTTACCACTGCGATCGACGTTGCGCCCGCGGCGATGAGCACACCCGCGTTCTCGACGGTGATCCCTCCGATCGCGACGATCGGCACATTCAATCGCTCGCGGGCCTTCGTCAACAGGGTCGGGCTAACGCGTACCGTCCCGGGTTTTGTGGTCGATGCAAAGAAACTTCCAAACGCAACATGGTCGGCACCCTGTTGGCAGGCGAAGATTGCGAGCGCCAGATCGCCGTAGCATGAAGCGCCCAGTAATTTCTCCGGGCCCAAGGCTGACCTTGCTTTGGACAATTCGCCGTCCTCGCGTCCCAAGTGAAGCCCGTCGGCGTCAAGTCGGCAGGCCAATCCAAGATCATCGTTGATGATCAAGGGAATGCCGTGCCGTCGGCAGATCTGCAGCAGCGCTTCGCCTTGCGCCAAGCGCAACGCCGCATCCGGCGATTTATTGCGGTATTGGAGGACACCAACCCCACCCGACAAGGCGTCCTTGACCTGCATAAGCAGGGCGTCCGTATCTTCGGTGTCCGGGGTGAGGGCGTAAAGCCCACAGACTCCGATACCGGGGCGGCGTGGATGGAGGGTCGACATGCGAGGTGCGCCAGCGAAGAATGATTATGCCAACTCAGGCCCAGACTCGATATCCGGCTGAGCCATGCGAGGTCCAGGCACCGGCTGGGGCTCGGCCGGCGCCAGTCCGCTTTCGAGCTCACCCTCGCGCGCCCAGAAGAAACGATCGGGAATGAGTTGCCCCGAGCCCGCCTTGAAGCCGCTGGCGAGCGATTGCCAGGTAAACTCCTGCGCGTCGCGCACTGCCTCGGGTACGCCCTGGCCGTTGGCGAGCGCCGCGGCGATCGCGGAGGCAAGGGTGCAGCCCGAGCCATGGTAGCTGCCGGGAAGCCGCTGCCAGCGGTCTTCGCGCACCACGCCGCCGCGGTCGTAGAGCGTATTCACGACGTCCG
>JANMUI010000590.1:0-10453 GCA_031391405.1 Betaproteobacteria bacterium | reverse complement strand
TATAGGCGTCTTCGCGACCGAGACCGGCGATCTCGCCAAGGAGTTTGATCATCTCGCGGAGCGCCTGCTTTGCCGCATCGTCCAGATCCACATCAAGCCCGACGGTGAACACTTCGAATCGTTCGTGCAGCGAATCGCGTTTGGCGCGCTGGAATTTGCCACGGCAGACTTGGCCGCAAATGCGCTCGATATCACGGTGGCCGAGCTCTTCGGTTCGTGCGGCGAGACGCGGGTAGCGCAGGTACGGGGTTCGGATGATCCCGACACCAGTCTTGACTACGACGCGATCGCCGGTCCTGCGGCGCTCGCCGATGCGTGTCTTGCGCGAAACGCGGTCGGAGTGCGTTTCAGTCTGTCGCATGTCGGTGGCCCGCAAGGCCTGCGCAGGGTGCTGGCGGTGGCACGCGTGTTCAACCTCGAGGCAATCGCGAAACTTGCGACGAGCGATGAGCGAGAGCGCGTGCTCGCAACATCGCTTGCGGCAGCGTTCGGATTTTCAGTCGATCCGGGGTTTGGCGTTGCAAGCACGCCTTCGACGCGTTCTGCACGATCGCGACCGGGCACCACGATCAGGCGTATTCGCCTCCGCCGGGTGAAGGTGCCCTTGCGACAGGTGTATGTGAGCGCGATGTATCTCACCGATCAAGTGTTGCGTACCTTGATCGAGATCGAAACCGACGACGGTGTCATCGGTCTGGGTGAAACGCTCGGGGCGGAAGACGTGTTCCGGCTCGTCGCCGGGATTGCCAAAGGGTTGATTGGTGCGAGTCCCTTCGATCGACGATCGATGGCGCGCCGCTACGCCCGCATCATCTACGAGAATCGTAACGGGCGGAACGGCTGGCAGGCGTTTGCCGGACTGGAAGTGGCGTGCCACGACATCATCGGCAAATCACTCAACCTGTCTCTTGCCGATTGGCTGGGCAGTACGGCATCGGTGCGCTCGCTGCGGGTCGTGAGCCTGATTCCTACGGCTATCCTCGATCGTGTTGTGCCGCGCGAAGAGCTGCATAGCGTGTTCGCCGATTTGCGCAACACCGAGCGGGTCGCACGGCACGCGCTGCGGCTGCATGAAGTGCACGGCATCACATGCTTCAAGTACAAGAGCTCCGGGATCGGCCTCAAATGGGACGTCGCGGCGATTCGTGCGTTGCGTGAGGCGCTCGGGCCGGCCGTGGAGATTCGATTCGATCCGAATGCCGCCTACGATGCCGCAGCCGCTTTGACCGTTTGCCGGGCGCTCGAATCGTTCGGTCTTTGCTGGCTTGAGGACCCCACCGATGGCATCGAGGGTCTTGCCAGGCTGCGCGCACGCCTTGCCACGCCGATCGCGACGAATATGGCGGTGGTCCAGTTCGATCATCTGGCACCGGCCTCGCGTCAACGGGCGATCGATGTCGCGCTGGGCGATACACTGCACTGGGGCGGCGTCGAAGGGCTGCGCGATCTTGCGGCGGCGTGCGATGCCCTGCGGATATCGCTCGCCAATCACGCTTTCTACGAATGCGGCGTGGCGGCAGCCGCCAACCTGCAGGTCGCGATCGGACTTGGCTTGACCCGCTACGCGCATGACCAGGCGCATGACGGATTGATCTCCGATCTACTCACGGACGACGTGCTGGCGATTCGCGACGGTCGAATCACGCTGCCGAACGGCACCGGGCTCGGCGTGACCCTCGATGCCGATCGCGTACGCGAATTTCAGGTCGAGCAGATTGACATTGCCTGACAGCGCGTCCCGATCCTGCGCGGGCACGCGTTTGACCCGCTGTGGGGGTTCGTGTAGGTTCTGTACACACCCCCGAACCTCTGATGCGCGCCAACGCTGCGCCAAATGTCCAAAGGCGAACAATTGAGCATCGAAATCGACCTGACCAGAAATGTAATGGAATCGAGCTCCACGGTTCCACGCATTTCCGAGGCGACACAGGCCCTGCGCATCGTAGACGGATATCAACAGACTGCGTGGCGAACGCCGGCACGTGTCCTGCATCGCCGCCCGCTCACGCGCTCGGAGCTCACCGGACCAACCGACCTGTCAGCGCGCCTCGGACTGCTTGGTGCCGATGTGGCGGGACGCGGAGCGCTACGGGCGTTGGGGCAACTGATTCAACTTCGAATTGCGATCCGGGATGAAGACGGATTGCCGGTGGCCGGAACCATGGTCGAGATCTGGCAGGCCAATTCAGCCGGCCGATATGCGCATCCCAACGACAGTGATCACGCGCCGCTCGATCCGCATTTCCAGGGCACGGCACGCGTCCAAACCGATGCGAGCGGCATGATCGAGATTCGTACGATCAAGCCCGGTGCGTATCCGGTGCCGGGGCCTGAACGATGGTGGCGCCCGCCGCATATCCATTTCTCCGTCTGGGGCAAGGTGTGGCTGTCCCGCGTCGTGACCCAGATGTATTTTCCGGGCGAGGTGTTGAACGCTCAGGACTTGATTTTCAACGCGGTGCCGGACGTGATCGCGCGCGAACGCCAGGTTGCCCGGGCCCTGCCGACCCGTGATGGACCGCTCGATGCACTGGTCTTCGAGCATACGATCATCGTTCGCGGAAAGCGCGCGACACCAGCAGCCAACTAGTCCATCGGCATGTCCCAATGAACGCGCACATTCCAACGGCAGAAGCGACGATCGGCCCGTTTTTTCCCGGAGCCTGTATCGATATCGGTGCTAATGACCTGACGAAGCTCCGCGGGCGCAATGCGAAGGGCCTCGCGATTGAGATCACCGGGCGCGTCGTGCAGGAAGACGGCACGCCGCTGCCAAATGTCGTCCTCGAAATCTGGCAAGCGGATGCGAACGGAATCTTCATACATCCCGCCGATCCGCAGGCAAGGGATGCCGATCCGAATTTTCTGGGTTGGGGACGCGCGGCAACCGATCCGGATGGGCGCTATTTTTTCCGTACGATCAAACCGGGCGGATACCGCATGCCCGACGGCACGCAGCGCGCGCCGCACATCAATATGTTGATCATGGCGTCCGGCTTGATGCGCCAACTGCATACGGCGGTGTTCTTCGACGGTGAAGCCGCCAATGAAACGGATTGCGTACTTGGATCAGTCGAACCGGCCGCGCTCCGGCGCGGGTTGATCTGCCATTCGGACGCCCCGGGCAAGTATCGCTTCGATATTCGGCTTCGCGGCGAAGGCGAGACGCCGTTCTTCGACGACTGAGCCTGCGGGTCCGGCAATGGTCTACTTGTCACTCGCCGCGGCCCGCTCCGGCCACGCGAACTTCAGCGGTTTCTTGGCGAGAAAATCGCGCGCCGCCCCACGGTGATATTCGGTCGAGAACGCGACGCCCTGAGCACCCGCCTCGAACTGTAGCGCCGCGGCCAAGTCGGTTCCGGGCGAGCGCTCGAGCGCGGCCTTGATCATCGCGACCACCGAGGGCGATGCCTCGAAGAACGAACGAGCGATCGCGTCGGCGCGCGCAATGAGTGTATCGGCCGGAACGATCTCCATCACGATGCCGAGCCGTTGAGCCTCCTCGGCACCCACGACCCGGGCCGATAACATCAACTCTTTGGCGCGTTGCGCACCGACCACGCGAGGCAGCGTATAGAACGCCCCTGCATCGGGCACCAGTCCGACCCGCATGAACGACATGCAAAAGCGCGCGCGGGGCGTGGCGATGATGAAGTCGGCCGCAAGCGCGAGGCTGAAGCCCGCGCCGAATGCAACGCCATCGACGGCCGCGATGACGGGACGATCGAGCTCGATCAGCTCGCGCATCCACACATGCAGCGCCCGCATCCGATTGCGGCCTGCTTCGGCATCGGTGCCGGCTGCAGCCATTGAGCGCACATCCCCGCCCGCGCAGAAATCGCCGCCGTCGCCGGTGAGGATGAGCGCCCGGACCGACGAGTCATTCTTCGTGCGTGCGACAGCGTCGGCGATTTCGCCGCGCGCATTGATGTCAAACGCGTTCTTGCGATCGGGGCGCGAAAAGGCGAGTGTGGCGACGCCGTCCTTTATTTCGAAGCGGATGTCTTTGTAGGTCATTGGGAGCGCTCGATCGGGGCAAACGGGGAGGCGAGTATGCCAACAATCGCGCGTCATGGGGATGACCAGCGGGATGACCAGCGGGGTAACCGGCGCGGACGGTGCGACCGCCGCTGGAATCAATTGAGACGATCGAGCTCGGCATCCAGTGATCAAGAAATTCCGTATCAGCGCCGGAACCCATCGCGATGGGGTTCGATTCCCAACCGATTCGAGGAGAGCTCACATGTCTTTGTTCAGCCCCGGCTTCCGGAGGCACGGTCTTGCCTGTCTAGCCGCAGGTGCGGCGTTGTCCGCGGTCACTTCCGCGCCCGTGATCGCTTCTAGCCATAGAGAAGCCCCCTTCATCACCCGTCACCCGAAAGTCGACGGCACCGATCTCTACATGTTTCGAAGCTACGAGCCTGGCCGGCAGGGATACGTGACCTTGATTGCGAACTACGTGCCGTTGCAGGATTCTTACGGTGGGCCCAATTACTTTCAGCTCGACCCGGACGCCCTGTATGAGATCCACATCGACAACAACGGCGACAACCGGGAAGACATCAGCTTTGAACCTCGGTGAAATCTTCGATCTGGTGAATATTCCGGTCGGCACCGTTATCGGCCGGCCCGACGGCGCGCAGAGCACGACCGATGACAAGAACATTACCACCTTGGCGTTGGAAGTCCCGATCAGCTGTCTCACCAACGGATCCGATCCTGTCATCGGCGGATGGACGACCGCAAGCCTGCGTCAGGGGCGCCTCCTCAATCCGGCGCCTGGCAGCAACACCACTTCCGCTTCGCTCGAAGGCGGCCCCTGGGTGCAGGTGTCTCGCCTCGGCCACCCGCTGGTCAACGAGCTCGTGATCGGCCTCAAGGACAAGGACAAGTTCAATTCGAGTCAACCGAAGGATGACGGGCAGTTTGCGGACTATGTGACCAACCCGACCTTGCCGTTCCTGCTCGAGCTGCTCTACAAGGACGCGGGGGTCAAGGCGCCGACGCTTTTCCCTCGCGCCGATCTGGTTACAGTGTTCCTCACTGGTGTTCCTGGTGTGAACAAGCCGGCCGGTTCACCGCTTTCCGAGATGTTGCGGCTCAACACTGCGCTTCCGATCACGGCACCTGCCGCGCAGAATCGCCTCGGTGCGGCGGGTTGTTTCCAGAACGGCATGCTGAATGTGACGCTGCCCGGATGCGATCCGGCCGGCTTTCCAAACGGGCGGCGCCCGGGAGACGACGTTGTCGATATCGAGCTGCGGGTCGCGATGGGATACCTCCTGCCGATTGGACAGGCACCGAGTGGTCAGCTTCCGTTGACCGATGGTGCCCTCGTCAATGCGAGCCAATTCGACCACGCGTTCCCGTATCTCAGAACGCCGATTCCCGGTAGCCCGAACGGTGTGAACGGCCAGCCGGCCAATTCGCAGCAATAACTACGTGGAGGTCTCGAATGAATCGAATCATGATAACCGTGATTGCTGGACTGGCGAGTTTCGCAATGTCCGCATGCGGCGGTGGTGGTGGCGGCAGCAACGATGACGCAACTGGAAGCCCTGGCGGTTCGGCCGCGTCGCCAGTGGCCGGCGATGCGTTCGTCGCGGCGGTCGCCAAGGTGATCGCCTCACCGAACGCCGATCAAAGCGAAGGCCGCGAGACGGCCAGTATCGTTGCCACGCAGAACGATGGCGCCGAGGCGGAGCCGGTCCCCGCGCTGTAAGGTGCCAATCCGGCATGGGAATGCGGCCAGGCGCTTCGCCTGGTCGCCTGCATATACAGGTACGATGCAGACAGGCATGTGCCACCCGAAAATGTCATCCGCATCATGACCGCTCGCATCACCAAGCACTTCATCACCGTTGGGCGCCGCCGGGTGCATTACTTGCGCTCGGGCGAAGGGCCGGTCGTCGCACTGCTGCATGCATCGGCATGCTCGGCGAAAGTGCTGCGCCTACCGATCGAAGTATTTTCGACGCGCTTCACGGCAATCGCGTTCGACACGCCAGGATTCGGATTGTCCGATCTGCTCGAGAAAGTGCAACCGGAAACAGAAGATCTCGCCGATGGGCTCGCCGACACGCTCGCGGCAATGGGTATCGGACAGGTTGCGGCCTACGGCCGGCATACCGGCGCGCAGGTCGCGGTGGAATTCGGCGTTCGTCATCCTGAGCGCTGTGCATTGGCGCTCACCGATGGTTATCCGATGTTCTCACCGAGCCATCAGTGGGCCGACCTGAGTGAATACCTCGCGCCAATCCGTCCGACCTTCGCAGGAGAGCATCTGCTCTGGTTGTGGTTTCGCTATCGCGATCAGCATGTGTTCTGGCCGTGGAACGAGCAGCGCCTCGAGAAGCGTGCCGATTCCGATGTGCCGGATCTGGATTATCTGCATCGGGGAGTGATCGAATTTCTCGAAGCGGGCGATGACTACAAGACCGGGTACGCCACCGCGTTTCGTCACCATGGCCTGCGGGCGCTGCAGGCTGCAAAGATTCCAATCTGTCTCGGCGTGCGGCCAGGCGACAGCTTGTATGCCACCCGCAAACTCTACCCGCCGGGCGCATGGGTGGAGGAAATGCCGCGCGAAGCAATTGCCGCTGCGTGTGCTGAGCTCGCGATCCTCGCCAAGCATCCCGCCAGTGGCAACGCGCCCGCGGCACCGCGTTGCGCGCCGATCGCGGGCCGTTCGACGACAGAGTACGTCGATCTCGGGGACACCCAGATTCTTACCCGCTCGATTGGTGATCTGCGCGCCGCTGCACCAATCGTCGTTCTTCATCACGCGCCCGGCTCCTCCGCGCTCTATGAGTCGCTGGTGCGCGAAATCGGCATGCAGCATCCGGTGATCGCCTTCGATTTTCCCGGGCATGGCGAGTCCGATCCGCTACCCGGCATGGAACAATCGATCGCCGTTTGGGCGAGGGCGGCACGCAGAACGCTGGATGCATGCGGTGTCGGGGCCATGCATCTCTATGGGCACAACGGTGGCGCGTGTGTCGCGGCGCATCTCGCTGAACTACTCGGCGATCGCGTGCGCAGCATGACCCTTGATGCGCCGATCTGCCTCACCGACGCCCTGCAGGCGGACATCGCGCCGCGGTGGCTGGACGGTGTCGAACCGGTGATGCCATGCTGGGACGGCTCGCATCTCCTTCGCGTCTGGCACATGCGTCGCGACATGGAGCTCTGGTGGCCATGGAATGTGCGCCGGCATGCCAACGCACGCACGACGGCGCCTCGCATCGATCCTGCGCGGCTCACACTCGAAGTGCGCGAGGCGATGAAGCAGCCGGCGAGCTTCGTACCGGCCTGGCGCGCCGTCATTCAGTATCCAATGCTTATGCAACTCGCCAGGACCCGTACACCCGCACTCTTGATCGCCGCACCCCAGGATGTCTTTGCCCACTGCTTGCCAACGGCGCATTCGGTGCGCCCGGACGCCAGATCGTTAGAGATCGCCGACACCGATGCGGCGCGTGCGGGAGCGATCCTTGGCAATGCCGCAAGCGTCGCGTAGGTGTATCCCCCCGTAGGTGTATCCAGGAGTCTGCGCGGCAGGGCGCGCAGACTCCTTTTGAGCAGAAGAAATTTTGTGCAACCGACGCTTTTCGAGCGAAATTCGCTTGATTTCGATGCTATCGCTTGGTGCATTTGCGCGAATGAAGGCAAGTAGCGCCTGCCATCAGGAAGCTGCTGAGGCTGCCGCGCAGATTCCTAGCTCCGCGGATCCGGAGCGAATCGGATGCCGCCTGGAAACGGTTGCGGTTCTGCAAACCTCGGTGTGCCCGGAATGACGCCACGTGCGACGAGATTGTCGTATCGGTCATAGTGGATCGCCAGCACCTCGTTCGGATTGGGCGATGCGCGGCGAAAGTCCGTGTACGACACATGCGACGATTCACGCTCTCCATGCCCGGTGCCGATGCGCTCGCGCGACAACTGCCGGCGCGGGCTCGCGATCGACTGATCCGCCTCGAGCGAAGTGGGTGGTGTGTTCGAGGTCCCGGCGCCGGCCTGCGCCGCGGGCGAGGCCGGTTCCGCTTTACGCGATTCGCTTTCGGCTGGCCTGCTCGCATCCGCTCGGGTATCGCCCGCACTGGATCGGGTATCGCCCGCATTGGATCGGGTATCGCCCGAAGCACCTGATCGATCGAACGGGCGGGGCGCCGGGCTGATCGATGGAGCAGGGCGCGGCCTTGGCGGCATCGCTTCACGGAATACCGCGACGCCTATGACGCCGACATTCTGCGGCCGGTCGGTGCGTGCGGCATAGCTATCCGGCAGCGACGTGAAATAGAACGCGGCGATTTCATTCTGGTTCTTGCGCCAGCCGTTGATCTCGTAGCTCTGCCACGGATGCAAAACGTATCCGGTCTGATGCGCCGTGGCGGTCTCACCGCTCACGACATTCACGCCGTCGACCGACACCACCGTCATGATCCGCGCCCCTGTCTTGTTGGTCACCTGCACTGCGTAGCGCTCGCCAGGATTCCCGGCGACGTACAGCTTGCCGTCGTGGTGATAAACGGAGAGACGCTGCCCGGTGGTGCGGCTGATAACGTCAATGTCGGCGAGTGTGCCCGCAACGGCGGGTGTGGCGGCGAGCAAGATCGCGGAAACGAGGGATCGGGTGGTGATGGTGCGCATCGGTCAGCTCCTCATGAGGCGTCGTGGATGACCGATGAAACGGGTGCCGCGCGGACTTGGGGTTAATCGATCGAGGAAAAATTTCTCACCGCAGATCGTCAGGGAGCCTCGTGTCGGGGAACCGCTTCTGGAATTCCACGCGCAACGTATTCGCGTCGGCGATACGCCCGGCGCGTTTGAGCGCGCGAATTTCTTCGATCCAGGCGTCGGCTGGGCGGGTGGCCAGTTGCGCGATCAGCGTGCTCACGGCGCCGCCGGGCGCCATCCGATCTTCCATCACCGCGCGCCGCTCCGGCGGTTGATTCAACGATCGACTTGCGCGCGGCGCGGGCTCCGCTTCCATAGCGAAGCGGGTGTCGGCGGACCGCTGCCGCGGCGCATCGGATCGCAGGCTCGCGCTCGCGCCGGCCTGCGGAACCGGTGGCGCTGCCGCCGGCGGGGGTAGCGTGCTTGCGATACTCGGCGAGGCGACCGAATCTTCGCGCGCTTTGGGGCGTTCCAATTCGGCCGCGACCGCTTCCTTTCGCTTCGCGACCATCTCTTCGGGTAGAGGCGCCGCGGGCGGCGGGGCGTTGGAATCCACAGTCGGTTTTGAAGCTCGTTCCGGTCGCGTGCTGATCGCCGGCGGTCGCTGCTTGGATTCGTCAGTGACTTTCAATTCCGCTTGCGCGCGTGGCGCCGTGTCACGGACAGGCGCCCGATCGGCCTCGGTGCTGTCACCCTTGTCGACGGTAACGGCCGGCGTTGATTCCGGTGCGGTCGCGGCCATTGGCGGCGAGGGCATCGCCCGCGAGCGCTCCGAGCGGAGGTCCGCTTCACCCGAGTCGTACACCTTGATCGCGACGCCGACCGCCAAGGCCAATGTCGCCGCGGCGGCAAGCGGCGTTTGCCACCTGCGAAGAAAACCGCGCTTGGCGATCGTGTCCGCACGCTGTGCTGCGACTGCGAGCGTTGCGGGGCCGGCATGCGCTGCCCGGCGTGCCGCGGCGCGAATCGCCTCATCCAGCGCGGCAAGCGGATGCGCGGTTGCAGGATCGTCGTCCACAGCATCGCGATACGCCCGCGCGATCTGCTCGTCACGCGGCTCGTCGGCCATCCCGTTCTTCGCGGTGCTCATCGTAGATCCTGCAGATCGCGGCGTAGCTTCGCCAGCGCATAACGAAGCCTGCTCTTGGCCGTTTCACGGTTTGTCCCGGTAATGGTTGCAATGTCTTCGACCGTCAAATCCCCTTCCTGTTGCAACATGAATGCTTCGCGCTGCGCGGGCGGCAGCTCTTCGAGGGCGGCGATGATCCGCGAGGCCAGGCGCTTGCGCTCCAACATGGTATCGGGGCGCTCAGAGGCTGCAGCCGGCGGATCGATCGCGCGACCATCATCCTCATGGTCCGGTTCAAACGCGACGTATTCAACATGCCGCCCGGACGAACGAAAGTAATCCATCATCCGGTGGTGGGCGATGGTAAATACCCAGGTCGTGAACTTCGCGGTCGGCGCATACCGGGCGCGGGCGTTGATCAGCCGCATCCAGACGTCTTGAAAAATCTCTTGGGCGGCACCGTCGTCCTGCACCTGGCGCCGCACGAAGCGAAATACCGGTCCCCGGTGCCTCGTGTAGAGCACGTCGAACGCCGCGGCGTCGCCGGCGGCATAAGCAAGCATCAGTTCCTCGTCGGTCGCGTCGCGGTTCATGCGCGCGGTGTGTAGGTGGGGATTGAACGGTTGGGCGCGGGGATTGGGGTTAATTGGGGAACAGGGAACGGGGAACCGGTAACCGGGAACGGGGAACGGGGAACGGGGAACGGGG
>JANMUI010000578.1:0-1972 GCA_031391405.1 Betaproteobacteria bacterium | reverse complement strand
TGAGGTAGGCTTATTATATCGGCACGGCATTTGTGGGTGCAAGAATGAAGCAGGGTGAGGGTGTCCGCATTGATGACGCCACGCATCAGGCTGCCAAGCCCGCCAGCCACTGGTCTGCATTCGTCACCTCAATACGACCATGCTGTGCCACTTGCCGAAGCTCTCCCACGATTTGGACCGCCCGCGCCGGCGCGAAGCGCTCGGCCATTCGGTGCAGGTACGCGCTCGGCGTGGCGTCGCTGAACTTCACTTCAATGAGGTCGGTTACCGCCTCGCCTTCCGCCAGCACGAAGTCGATTTCGTGGCCCTCCTTGTCGCGGATCGTGTGCAGCGCAACCGGCTTGCCTTCAGCGTCCTGACGGTGGTGACAGTGCTTCAGCAGCATTGCGGCCACGGCGTTCTCGAGTTTGACGCCTGCATCGCCCTTGACCAGACCGGTGTCGAGGAAGTAGACCTTGGGTTCTTTCAGCAGGCTGCGTGCCACGTCGCGGTGCCAAGGCGTCACCCGAAATACCACATACAACGCCTCCAGGATTTCCAGGTAGCGAGTGGCTGTGGTCGGCGAAATTTGCAGGGCTTGCGCCAGACTGGAAAGCTTGATGGGCGAGCCCACCCGTTCGCGCAACAGGTCGAACATCAGTTGCATCGTCCGCAGCGCGTGCACCCGCGAGAAATCGAGAACGTCCTCGCGAATCAGGTCGGTGGCGTACTGGGCGCGCCAGCGATCAGCGTCCGTATCGCTTTCGGCAAGACAGGGCTCCGGAAACCCGCCCCGAACCAGCAGCCGGATGAGCGCCGCACTGGCCGTCAGGCCCTGCGCTGCGATCAGCTCCCGTACCGAAAAAGGGTGCAGGCGCCAACCAAAGTAGCGACCCGCAAGGGATTCACCGCCTTGCTTGAATGTATCCATGCGCGCACTGCCGGTGACCAGTATCGCCTGTCCCGCCGAGCGGCCGTCCCAAGCACCTTTCAAGAAGGACTTCCACTCACGCATCTTGTGGATTTCGTCGAACACAAGTAGCTTGGCCTTGGGCGACCAAGCCTGTTGCAGAATGAGCTGGCGGTCTGCCGACACATCCCAATTCAAGTATTGCGCTGATTCGAATCCGGCCATCAACTGGCGGGCGAGCGTGGTCTTGCCGGCTTGGCGGGCGCCGGTCAGCACGACCAGTTTGCGCCCAAGATCTCTGCGCAAGATATCGCTAAGGTCCCGGTTTGACGAATCGATTCGCATCTGGAAAATAGTCTAGACTATTTTCCATTAAGATGCAAAATAGCCATGATCGGTCGGCGTGGCAGACCTTCTCTCGCGCCAGTCATCGATCGAAGACCGGGCAGTGCGGGTGAGCGTTCAGGTGAGCCGTCCGGCCAGGAATTTGCGCGGCAGGCCGCGCGGATTCCTGATCACCGATCGCCTGCGACGCGCCGTTCGAACCATGCGGCACGACCGGACGGTCGCATAGCCGAGCAACATGACGCGATCAAAGCTCCAGTGCGAGATCGGAACTCGAACAGCTGTGCCGCACCATCATCCGCCCCGCCACCGCAGCGGCTCAGTCGAATTCGTGCTGGCGATGTCGTGCTGCGGCTCAAGAGCGCATACAAAGATGGCACCACTCACGTCGTTATGTCGCTGCTGGCGTTCATGCGTCGCGTGGCTGCGCTCGTTCCCCGGCCACGCCTACATCGCATTTTCACTTACGGCGTGCTCGTCTCCGCGTCGAATCAATGCGGCCAACCTGCGCGCGGCGAATCGATCCGTCTCCTGCGAAAATCAGCCTTCCCCCTCGTTCATTCATTTTCCGTGCCTAGCGGGTCGATGTCGCCTAGCGAGTCGATTGACCGCTCAGCGTATCGGACATACAGTCCGACGCAGGAAAAAGGGGCGGTTGACTTTCCTATCAGCGGTTCTGTCGTACGGGACGCAAACTCGAAGAAGACCTTGACCGTAACGCAGCCCATCAACATCAAG
>JANMUI010000512.1:0-37544 GCA_031391405.1 Betaproteobacteria bacterium | reverse complement strand
CGAAGGGCTCAGGGCAAACGGCGGTAAGCCACTTCACTGTGTCTTTCGACAGAGTGAGGGCGAACGGGGATACGCAACTTCTGTGCCCGTACGATCGGCCGGCCTGTCCCTCAGCCCTTCGACCGGCCTGCCGTGATCCCGTCGACAGCTCAAGACAAAGTCGGTCGAAGCCCTGAGGGCGGTCACCTGAGGTTCGATCTCCGGGGCACAGCCTTTGCGGACGCATCGCGAAGTCGAACGGACTTATCCCTTCTTCCCGAGAATTGTCCCGCGACATCGACGCGTCCCGCAGTAGCAAAGGTACTGTCGCTTCAGAGCCGGCGTGTGCCGCTCCGGAAGCTGGATGTTGTAGTCGTACAGCAACTCTTCTCCCGGGCGGATCGGCTTGATGGTCTCGATGAAGATGCGATCGTCTTCGCTCACCGCCTCGCAATTCGGGTTGCAGGAATGATTGATCCAGCGGGCCGAGTTGCCGCCGACGTTCGCGTCGATCACGCGCTTGTCATCGACCTCGAACAGGAATGTGTGGTTCTGTTGATCGTCTTCGTCCTCGGGGTACCGGCGGTTCACCGTCGCCCAGGTGATGATCTCGCCCTTGTATTCGACGAGGCGCGTGCCCTTAGGAATCGCCTGCAAAGCGAAGCCGCCTTTGCCATGGATACCCGACCGTCGTACGACGAAGAGGCGCCCGGATGGCTTTGTGGAAGATTTTTTCGGTTGGGATTTTTGGGGTCGTGCCCGCGACCCAGCGGTGGGAGAAGGTTTCGTCATGCGGTAATGCTATCGCGCTCCCGCCCCCACGTGAAGCACTTGCGCCATTCGGACTCGGCCGGCAATCGTCTTGGCACCGGCGATCGCGATCGATACGCTCCATTTGTTCATGACGGCTTCGGCCTCACAGGCGGCCATGGTTCTTGATGTCGTCCTGCGTCAGCGTCGGTCTCATGCGCATGCGCGATTGTATTCAGAGCATCGGTGAATATTGAGGGAACCCTTGGCGCTGCAATTCCTTGCGCTGCTTCTCGGCCTCTGCGATCCAGCCGGGCCCTTCGCGATAGTGCCGTTCCATCTCGGCGCAGCCGGACAGCGCAGAGATTGAGGCCATGATCAGCATGGCGGCCTGAATAAGGCGCCGAATCGAATGCGTCATCATGATTCTCCTTTGGAAAATATCGGAACAAGAATACGTTTCCGGGAAACGCGAATTCGACGAATAGCGCGGAACGCCTTCAAGTCGGCGTGCTCCGCGTACCGACCGCGGCCTTCACTTGCTCCAATGCCCCCGGATCCTCGATCGTCGTGAGATCACCCGGGTCGCGACCCTCGCACAATGCCTGGATCGATCGGCGCAATACTTTTCCCGACCGCGTCTTGGGCAGCAAGGTCACGAAGTGGACGCGCGCGGGCCGGGCGATCGCGCCAAGCTGCGTATCAACGACTTTCATGAGCTCACCCTCGAGCTTCATTCGGCTCTCGCTCGTTTGGATCTGACCGGCATCCTTGACGACGGCGAAGCCTACCGGCACCTGCCCTTTCAATGGATCCGCGACGCCAATGACGGCCACCTCCGCGATCGACGCATGCGAGCTGATGGATTCTTCGATCTCGCGTGTCCCAAGACGATGTCCGGCCACATTGATCACATCGTCGGTGCGCCCAAGAATGAAGTAGTAGCCGTCCTGGTCCCGGATGCCCCAATCGAATGTCGAATAAGCGAGGTGCCCCGGTATGGTCTTGAAGTATGTCTCGACAAAACGTGCGTCGTCGCCCCACACGGTCGTCATGCAACCAGGCGGCAGGGGCGGCATGATCGCAACAACGCCCTTCTCGCCAGGGTCAACTTCCTTGCCCGTCTGTTCATGCAACAGGCGCACGTCGTAGCCATAGGCGGGAAATGAAGGACTGCCGAATTTCGTCGGCATGGGCTCGACACCCGGCTGCGCCGACAGGATCGGCCAACCCGTCTCGGTCTGCCAGAAATTGTCGATCACCGGCCGACCCAATCCTTCCTGGATCCACTGCGCGGTCGATTCATCCAGCGGCTCGCCGGCAAGAAACAGGTACCGGAGCGAAGAGAGATCGTACTTCTTGAGGAATGCCGGGTCCTGCTTCTTCAGCACTCGAATCGCGGTTGGCGCACTGAACATCGCGCTCACCCGGTATTGCTCGACCAGCTTCCAGAGGATTCCACCATCGGGGCGGATCGGCGTTCCTTCATACATGATCGTCGCCATGCCGGCGATCAGAGGGCCGTAGATGATGTACGAATGGCCCACGACCCAGCCGATATCCGAGGTGGAGAAATACGTCTCGCCAGGGTTGCCGCAGAAAATATGTTTCATCGACGCCGCGAGTGCCACCGCATAGCCACCGGTGTCCCGCTGCACGCCCTTCGGCTTGCCGGTCGTACCGGACGTGTACAGGATGTAGGACGGATCACTCGATTCGACCCACGTCACCGGGATCTGCTTCGAAGCCTGCTGCGCGCCAAGTGCAGCCCAGTCCAGATCGCGACCCGATACGCGTGCCATCGGGACAAGGCCCCGGTCGACGAGAATGACCTTCGCAGGCTTGTGCGCAGCCAATTGAATCGCCTCGTCGAGCAGCGGTTTATAGGCGACTGCTTTGCCAGCCCGCGATCCGGCGTCGGCGGAAACAATCAGCTTGGGCGTCGCATCGTCGATACGCATCGCGAGGCTGTGGGAGGCAAAGCCACCGAATACCACCGAGTGAATCGCCCCGAGCCGCGCGCACGCCAACATGGCGAAGGCCGCTTCAGGAATCATCGGCATATAGATCAGAACGCGATCACCCTTGCCGACTCCGCACGCCTGCATCATGGCAGCGGCGCGATTGACCTCGCGTGCAAGCTCGGCGAACGAATACGTCCGCTCCTCCCCGACCTCCGTTGAAACCCAGATAAGCGCCGGCTGGTCCGCCTGGGTCGGGAGCCATCGGTCGATTGCGTTGTAGCAAAGATTCGTATGTCCGCCGATGAACCACTTCGAGAAAGGTGGCCGGCTGTAATCCAGCACCGAATTGAACGGCGACTGCCAATGGATCAATGCCGACTGTTCGCGCCAGAATGACTCCCGCGCATCGATTGAACGAGCGTGAAATTTCCGATAGATGTCGCCAGACATGATTCCTCCGCACGCAACAAGAAGCTTCCGCGAATGATACGCGGGTCGTTCGCTGCAACCCGCCTGGTCGGCTGCGCTAACCCGATCTACGGGGATGCCGGCGCATCGGCGCCGATCGGATCGCGTCCCAGGCGCCGCGCCTCGGCAAGGTATTCGATGGATTGCATTTCGATCAGGCGGCTCGACGTCCGATCGAACTCGAACTGCATCGCGCGAAGGCGTGCGTCGAGTGGAGCACCGTCGATCGCAAGCAACCCATCCGGCGGTGCTTCCGCTGACAAGATCAGATTGACGCGATTGTCGTAGAAGACATCGACCATCAAGGTGAAACGTCGTGCCTCGTCAGCACGGGAGAGCCCCATGCGCGGAACACCCGCTACGATCACGGTATGAAATCGCTTCGACAGATCCAGATAGTCGTTTTGCGATCGCCCCCAACCGCAGATCACCTTGAAATCGAACCAGACCACACCACCCGCGCGGTGGCGATAGGGAATGATGCGCCCCTCGACGTCAAGATCGTGGGACTCCTCTTCCACTTCCGCGATCTGCTCAAATGTTGCCATCAACGCACGTTCGGTATCAGGGCCAAGGGGCGTGTGATACGCGCGCACGCGCTCCATTGCTCGCAGCCGGTAGTCGATGCCGCTATCGACATTGATCACATCGAGGCTTTCCTTGATCAGGCGGATGGCGGGCATGAAGTCTTCCCGCTTCAGCCCGTCGCGATACAACTCATCGGGGTGATAGTTCGAGGTCATGCAATACACGACCCCGCTTCTCACCGAGCGTTCGAACAGGCGCCCGAGGATCAGCGCATCGGCCACGTCGTTGACGTGAAACTCATCGAAGCAGATCAACCGATAACGCTTGGCCAGACGAAACGCGAGCTCATTCAGCGGATTGGGCACGCTCTTCAACCCGGCCAGCTCGCGATGCACGTCACGCATGAAATGGTGAAATGCACGCGGCGTTTGCGCACCAGCGGCAGCGCACGATAGAAGCTGTCCATGAGGAACGTCTTGCCGCGACCGACGCCGCCCCAAAGAAACACCCCGCGCGGCAACGGCGGTTTCACCAGCATTCGAAGCAATGCGTTCCGGCGCCGTTCTTTGTAAGTGGTCCATTCCTCGAATAGCTGCTGCAAGCGTGCAACCGCCGCGTACTGCGATGCATCCGCAACGAACCCACGTTTCCCGAGCGCACGTTCGTAGAGCGCCATCACCGAAAGACCGGCAGCATCGTTGCCATGCAGATCGGTGGACTCTTCTGGTACCTCGTCACTCATTGCACATGACCCATGATCTAAATGTGCAATGCCCGGCCCATCGTTCCCAGCGCCGCCTCATGCATGACCTCTGACAACGTCGGATGCGCATGCACGATTCTCGCGATGTCTTCGGCGGACGCTCGAAACTCCATCGCGACAACCGCTTCCGCAATCAATTCGGAAGCATGTGCGTTGACGATATGCACGCCCAGGATCTCATCGGTCGTCTCATGTGCGAGCATCTTGATGAATCCATCCGTTTCATCCTGGCCCTGCGCCCGCCCATTGGCAGCGAATGGGAATGTGCCTGTCCGGTACGGAACGCCGGTCTCTTTCAGCTCACGCTCGGTCTTCCCTACCCACGCAATCTCGGGCGAGGTATAGATGACCCACGGGATGGTATTCAGATTGACGTGACCCTTCTGGCCGGCGATCGATTCAGCCACCATCACGCCTTCTTCGCTACCCTTGTGCGCGAGCATCGGTCCGCGGACGACATCGCCGATCGCATACACATTCGGAAGATTCGTGCGACAGTGGTCATCCACATCGATGAAGCCTTTGGCGTCGATTTTCAACCCCACCGCATCGGCGCCGAGATTCCCGGTATTGGGCGCGCGGCCGATCGAAATTACAAGACGATCGCATTCCAGCCGCTGCGGCTTGCCTTCATGCGCGTAATCGACGACGACGCCCGCCTTCCCGGTTGCAATGCCACTGATCTTCGCGCCGAGTTTGATATCGAGCGCCTGGTCTTTGGTGAAGAGCTTCCAGACTTCCTTCGAGACCGCCTCATCGGCGACAGCGAGAAACGTCGGCAGCGCCTCGAGAACGGTCACCTTCGCACCGAGTCGTCGCCACACGCTGCCGAGTTCGAGCCCGATGACGCCTGCACCGATCACGCCAAGTCGTGGTGGGACGGATTTGAACGCCAGCGCGCCGATGTTGTCGCAGACCTGCTCCTGATCGACCGTCACGTCCGGGAGATGTCTCGCCGTGGAACCCGTCGCAATGATCACGAAACGCGCCGCAACCGTTTCACTGTCGACCGTAACCTGCCATCCGTCGTCGGTCTTCTTCACCAACCGGCCATGGCCCTTGAGCCAGGTGACCTTGTTCTTGCGAAACAGGTAGTCGATCCCTTTGGTCATCTTGCCCACGATCGCGTCCTTGCGCGCAAGCATCTTGCCAAGATCGAACGACGCACCGGTTACCGTGATCCCGTGATCAATCAGCTTTGTGGTGGCTGCTTCATAGTGCTCGGATGATTCGAGCAGCGCCTTTGACGGAATGCAACCGACATTGAGGCAGGTCCCGCCGAGCACGAAATCGCCCTTGGGCGTCTTCCATTCTTCGACGCAGGCAGTCTTCATCCCAAGCTGCGCGGCACGAATGGCGCAAACGTATCCAGCGGGGCCCGCACCGATCACCAACACATCGAATTGCTGAGGCATTGCCCGATCTCCCAATCTATAAATCGAGCAGCAGGCGTGCGGGATCTTCCAGGACTTCCTTCATTGCGACGAGGGCGAGTACCGCCTCTCGACCGTCGATGATCCGGTGATCGTATGACAGGGCGAGATAGTTCATCGGCCGCACCACGATCTCGCCGCCCTCGACCACCGGTCGATCCTTGGTCGCATGGACGCCCAGGATCGCGCTTTGCGGTGGATTGATGATCGGCGTCGATAGCATCGAGCCGAACACCCCGCCGTTGGAAATCGAGAAGGTGCCGCCGGTAAGGTCTTCGATGGAAAGCTTGCCGTCCTTCGCCTTGCCGCCGAATTCCGCGATCTTCTTTTCGATTTCCGCGATCGACAACTGATCGACATTGCGCACGATCGGCACCACCAGTCCACGCGGGCTTGCCACCGCGATCCCGATATCGAAGAAGCCGTGATACACGATGTCGTTCCCATCGACCGATGCATTGACGACCGGGTATTTCTTCAACGCATGCACTGCCGCCTTCACGAAAAACGACATGAAGCCGAGGCGCACGGCGTGCTCTTTCTCGAATCGCTCGCCGTATTTTTTTCGCAGCTCGATCACCGGCGCCATGTTGACCTCATTGAAGGTCGTGAGAATGGCGGCGTTCGATTGCGACTGCACCAGTCGCTCGGCGACGCGGGCACGCAAGCGCGACATCGGCACGCGCTGCTGTGGACGGCCCCCAAGCATCGCTTCGACGCTCATCGGTGCCGGCGGTTGTTGTAAGAGCGGCCGACCCGGTGCGGCAGCGCGTTGCGTACCGGCCGGCGGCATGGCGGGCGGCGATGCTTGGGCGCGCGCCGCCTGATCGAGTATATCCGCTTTCGTTACGCGGCCGTCGCACCCGGTGCCGGCGATCTTGCTCACGTCGACGCCCTGCTCTTCGGCAATCTTGCGCGCGGCGGGCATCATACGAGCATCCTGCGCAGCGGCGCTCCCGGGGTGCTGCGTGGGCGGCACGATCGCCGGTGGAGGCTTTACACCCGGTGCCGCCTGCGTGGCGGTGGCAATTCCTGCGCTTGCCTTTGCATCGGTGTCGATCGTGGCGATGATCTCGCCGCTCACCACCGATCCACCGTCGCCTTTTGCAATCTTGACGAGCACGCCATCGATCGGTGCGGGCAATTCGAGCACGACCTTGTCCGTCTCGATATCGATCAGATTCTCGTCGCGCTTGACCGCTTCACCTTCGTGCTTATGCCAACTAAGCAGCGTGGCCTCGGCAACCGATTCCGACAGCTGCGGAACTTTCACTTCAACCAGCATGTAAGAGCTCTCCGTTCGGTTTCTTGCATCGCGCAAGGCGCAGCCCCGCTTCGATGAACATCAGAAAACACCGCGCGTAACGCGCCGGACGATGGATCGGCCTCGCACCGCGCCGCCGACCCTTTCGCGAGCGGGAAGTATCTCCCCGTTTTCTGCTTTTTGAGACTACCGAAACTTGCCGAATGCCGTCTCGACAAGCTTTTTCTGCTGCTCGTTGTGCTTGGCGACATAGCCCACCGCCGGCGATGCCGACGAGGGTCGCCCAGCATAGTGCAAGCGTTGATCCGAACGCATGTTCTCCGCGAAATAGTGTCGCGTCTGGTACCAGGCACCTTGATTTTGCGGCTCTTCCTGGCACCACACGACGTCCCGCGCATTGACATAGCGCTTCATCTCCGCCGCATATTGCTTATGGGGAAATGGGTAGAGTTGTTCGACGCGGATGATTGCCACATCATCGAGTTTCCGTTCGCGGCGTGCGGCGAGCAGATCGTAGTAGACCTTGCCGCTGCAAGCGACGACCCGCGTCACCGATTCGGACTTGATCTCATCGATCTCGCCAATCACGGTCTGGAACCCACCTTTGGAAAGCTCCGTCATTGGCGACACGGCTTCGGCCTTCCGCAGCAAGGACTTGGGCGTGAGAATGATGAGCGGCTTCCTGAAATTGCGCACCATCTGCCGGCGGAGCAGATGAAAAATCTGTGCGGGTGTGGTCGGCACGCACACTTGAATATTGTGCTCGGCGCACAACTGCAAATAACGCTCCAGGCGCGCCGACGAATGTTCGGGCCCCTGGCCTTCGTAGCCGTGCGGCAGCATCAGAACCAGTCCGCACAAGCGCCCCCACTTGGATTCGCCCGAGGTGATGAACTGATCGATCACCACCTGCGCGCCATTCGCGAAATCACCGAACTGCGCCTCCCAGATCACCAGCTCATTCGGCTCCGCACACGCATACCCATACTCGAAGCCGAGCACCGCTTCTTCCGACAGAACGGAATCAATGACCTGATACTCGGCCTGGTTGTCGGCCAGATTCGCCAAGGGAGCGTAGCTGCCCTGATCCCATTTCTCACGGTTCTGATCATGCAGGACCGAGTGCCGATGCGCGAATGTGCCGCGCCCGGAGTCTTGCCCGGAAAGACGGACACCAAAGCCGTTCACCAGCAGTGATGCATACGCGAGCGTCTCGCCCATGCCCCAGTCGAGCCCACGCTTGCCGTGGACCATATCGCGACGCGCCTGCATGACCCGCTCGACCGATGGATGCAGCTTGAAGCCCTCCGGCACGTGCGTTACCCGATTACCGAGCCGCTCGAGGTCGGCGAGCGGGACCGCGGTTTCAGCGGTATCGGTCCATCGCGCATTCGCATAGGGCGACCAGTCGACCGCGTATTTGCGCTGGAAGTTGGAAAGAACCGGGCTCGACGTCTGCCGGCCTTCATCGAGTGCCTGCCGGTAATCCTTGATCAGTTGATCCGTGGTCTCCGCACTGATCAGTCCCTGCGCGACGAGTTTCTCTCCATACATTCGACGCGTGCCCGGGTGCTGCGCGATCTTCTTGTACATCAGGGGCTGCGTGACGAACGGTTCGTCCTGTTCGTTGTGACCCAATCGCCTGAAGCAGATCAAATCGATCACAACATCCTTCTTGAACGCTTTGCGGTAGTCCATCGCCAACTGGCAGGCGAAATGGGCGGCCTCCGGATCGTCCGCGTTCACATGGAAAATCGGCGCCTCGATCATCTTCGCTACATCGGTGCAGTAGATCGTCGAGCGAGCATCGCGCGGATCGGATGTGGTAAATCCGATCTGGTTGTTGATGACGATATGGACCGTGCCGCCGATGCCGTACCCGCGCGTCTGGGCGAGATTGAAGGTTTCCATGATGACGCCTTGTCCGGCGAAGGCCGCATCGCCGTGCAACAGCACCGACAACACCTTGTCGCCGGCATCGTCCTTGCGGCGATGCTGGCGCGCCCGCACCGAACCCGCGACCACCGGATTCACGATTTCCAGATGGGAGGGATTGAATGCCAAGGTGAGATGAATCGGCCCGCCCGGTGTCGCGACATCGGACGAAAACCCATTGTGATATTTCACGTCACCCGCGGTCAGGTCGCTCGCGTGCTTGCCTTCGAACTCGGCGAACAATTCCTTGGGCGCCTTGCCGAGCGTATTCACGAGCACGTTCAGCCGGCCGCGATGCGCCATGCCGATCACGAGCTCCTCGATGCCATGCGCGCCTGCACGCTGGACGATCTCGTCCATGCACGAGATCAACGTCTCGCCGCCTTCGAGCGAAAAGCGCTTTTGGCCAACATACCGTGTGTGAAGATATTTCTCGAGCGTCTCGGCGGCGGTGAGGCGCTCAAGGAGGCGTTTGCGCACGTCCGCATCGAGATTAGGCCGCCCCCGCACCGGCTCCAGGCGCTGCTGAATCCAACGCTTCTGCGATGGATCGCTGATGTACATGTACTCGGCACCGATCGTGCCGCAGTAGGTATCGCGCAGGATCTGCAGGATCTCGCGAAGCGTCGCGCGCTCCGGACCGACCAGGGTGCCGGTATCGAACTCGAGCTCCATGTCCGCCTCGGTGAGGTCATAGAACGCGGGCTCGAGCTCGGGAATTTGCGGTCGCGTCATCCGGCGCAAGGGGTCGAGATCGGCCCAACGGGAGCCGAGAATCCGATACGCGCCAATCAAGAGGAGCACGTACACCTGCTTGCGATTGACTTCCAGATCGGCCGGCGCCACCGGCTGTCGCAGCGAGCCGGCCTTGGCACGTTGGGCAAACGCCTCGACAATCGGCGCATGCGCAACATCGCGCCCATTACCCGCGCCGCTGGGAATCACCTGCATCTTGTCGAAATAGGCGCGCCAGGATTCCGGAACGGCCTGGGGATTGCTTAGATAGGTCTCGTACAGATCTTCCACGAATGGCGCATTGCCACCGAAGAGGTACGAGCTCGACAGCAGTTCGTTCATCATCCAGAAAGCCCTCCGAGCGGACCGATTTGTTTGATTAGGAATTCGGGAACGGCATGGTCACGCGCGGATCTTCCCGGTCGGTCGAGCCAATGCAAAGCTACCCGATGGAAGACGCTGACCCGCGCTACGCACGGACGGTTGCGTCCGTGCGCGCCTCGATTCGTCATTCGTGGACAGTGACCTGTAGCGATCAGCGCTTCCCGATCGCAGGAACAGATCTTTGCGTCGCGCCCGTGAAGAGTTGCCGCGGCCGGCTGATCTTCAGGTCGGGATCACCGATCATTTCGTTCCACTGCGCGATCCAGCCCACCGTTCGAGCCAATGAGAATATGCAGGTGAACATGCTCACCGGAATGCCAAGCGCGCGTTGCACGATGCCCGAATAGAAATCGACATTCGGATAAAGCTTGCGACTCACGAAGTAATCGTCCGACAGCGCGATCCTTTCGAGCTCCATCGACAGCTTGAACAGCCGATCGTCACCCAGGCCGAGCTCGCCCAGCACCTCGTGACAGGTTTCGCGCATCAGCTTGGCGCGCGGATCGTAGTTCTTGTAGACCCGATGCCCGAAGCCCATGAGCTTCACGCTGGAATTCTTGTCCTTCACCTGCCGGATGAATTCGGGGATCTTCGATACGTCGCCGATTTCTTCCAGCATGTTGAGGCAGGCTTCGTTCGCCCCGCCGTGTGCCGGCCCCCACAGACAGGCAATCCCGGCGGCGATACAGGCGAACGGATTCGCCCCGGAAGACCCGGCGACCCGTACGGTCGAGGTGGACGCGTTCTGCTCGTGATCCGCATGCAGGATGAAGATGCGATCGAGCGCGCGAACCAGGATGGGATTGACTTTGTATTCTTCGGCCGGCGTGCCGAACATCATGCGCATGAAATTCGCGGTGTACGACAGATCGTTACGCGGATACATGAACGGCTGGCCGATCGAATACTTGTAGCACATGGCTACGATCGTCGGCAGCTTGGCAATGAGCCGGTGCTGCGAGATCTTGCGATGCTCAGGATTATTGATGTCGGTCGAGTCGTGATAGAAGGCCGACAGCGCACCGACCACCCCGACCATCACAGCCATCGGATGCGCGTCACGCCGGAAGCCCGAATAGAAACGGTTGAGCTGCTCATGCACCATCGTATGGTGGGTGATGATGTTGTCGAACTCCCCCTTCTCGGCGGCTGAGGGCAGCTCTCCCCGCATGAGCAGGTAGGCGACGTCGAGGAAGTCGCACTGTTCGGCAAGCTGCTCGATCGGATAGCCGCGATAGAGGAGCACCCCTTCGTCACCATCGATATACGTGATGGTCGATTGGCAGCTTGCGGTCGACAGGAACCCCGGATCGTAGGTGAACATTCCGGTCTTGGCGTAAAGCGTGCGGATGTCGACGACATCCGGGCCTATCGAGCCGCTGAGGACCGGAAAATCGACCGTCTTGCCATCGCCGTAATTCAGTGTTGCTTTGCGGTTGGAACTCACTTGCATCTCCCGGTTATCAGGCTAAGAGGCACGCAGCCACCCAACGATCTCCGCGTGCCGTTCTTCGGGAACCATGCGCCCGCAGACGAGGTCCCATAAGTCATTATCTCCAAGCTCGAGCAATTCCTTCAACCGATCGAGCCGGTCTTGATCCAGGTTCGGGCCGTGGACGGACAGGAACTTCTCGAGGACCAGATCGTTCTCGAGCAATCCGCGCCGACAGTTCCAGCGCAAACGACGCCAGTCTTCCGCGGAAATTCCATCTTTCACCCTTCACCCTTCACGCACATTCCGCCTACACCGCGCGCTTGACCATGATTGCCTTGATCTTGCCGATCGCCTCGGTCGGATTGAGCCCCTTCGGACACGCATCGACGCAATTCATGATGCTATGGCATCGGAAGAGCCGGTAGGGATCTTCCAGATTGTCCAGGCGCTCGTTCGTCGCCTCATCGCGCGTATCGGCAATGAAACGATAGGCATTCAGCAAACCGGCCGGCCCGACGAATTTATCCGGATTCCACCAGAACGAGGGGCACGCCGTCGAGCAGCACGCGCAAAGGATGCACTCGTAGAGCCCGTTCAGCTCTTCGCGGTCCTCGGGTGATTGCAGGCGCTCTTTCTCGGGCGCCGGGTTGTCGTTGATGAGATATGGCTTGATCGAATGATACTGCTTGAAGAACTGCGTCATGTCGACGATAAGATCGCGAATGATCGGCAGTCCGGGGAGTGGCCGCAGCTCGACCGGCTCCTTGACATCGGCGATCCGGGTTATACAGGCAAGACCATTCTTGCCGTTGATCGTCATTGCATCCGAACCGCACACGCCTTCACGGCACGACCGGCGGAAGGCGAAACTGTCATCGGCTTCCTTCACCCGCACCAACGCGTCGAGCAGCATTTGATCGGTGGGTTCGAGCGCGATGTCATAGTCCTTGAAATAAGGCTTGGCATCCTGATCGGGGTTGTAGCGCTGAATGCGCAGTCGCATGTTGATCTCGTGTAGTTGCTATGAATCCT
Organism: Betaproteobacteria bacterium; assembly: GCA_031391405.1. GTDB lineage: Bacteria > Pseudomonadota > Gammaproteobacteria > Burkholderiales > SG8-39 > SHXR01. The sequence goes on along the minus strand of JANMUI010000512.1, from coordinate 24,874 downwards.
TAGAAACTAATACACCCGCGCCTTCGGCTCGAATGATTCGGCAGTGAGCGGCTTCAGGTTCACCGCCTTGTAATCGAGCCGATCGCCTTCCTTGAACCACAGCGTGTGCCTGAGCCACTTCGCATCGTCTCGATTCGGAAAGTCGGCGCGGTCATGGGCACCGCGCGATTCCTTGCGGGCCTCGGCTGACACCATGCTCGAACGTGCCACCTCCATCAGGTTGTCCACCTCGAGCGCCTCGACCCTCGCGGTGTTGAACACCTTCGATTTGTCCTGGATCTGGGTGCGCGCCGCGCGATCGGCGATCTCTCTGATCTTTTTCACGCCCTCGGTGAGGAGGTCGGGGAAACGGAATACGCCGCAATGCAGCTGCATCGTGCGGCGCATATCGGTGGCGACCTTATAGAAGTTCTCGCCACCTTTCTGCGAATCGAGGCGCGCCAACCGGCTGCGCGTCAATTCACCCGCGTCGGCCGGCAGGGCGCGCTGTCCCGGATTATCTTGGAGATACCGGATCATGGTATTCCCCGCGGCCTTGCCGAATACGACCAGGTCGGTCAGCGAATTGGTGCCGAGGCGATTCGCACCATGTACCGAGGCGCATGCGCATTCACCCGCCGCATAAAACCCGCCGACCACCGTGTTCGGACCGTTCCTACCCGGAACCAGCACTTCACCGATGTAGTTGGTGGGAATCCCGCCCATCTGATAATGGACGGTTGGTACGACGGGAATGGGATCTCGCACCGGATCGACATTGGCAAACTTCTTCGCGATTTCACGGATGCCCGGCAGCCGCTTTTCGATCGTCTCGACACCTAAATGGTCAAGCTTGAGCAGGATGAAATCGCCATTCTTTCCGGCGCCGCGGCCCTCCTTGATTTCGGTTGCCATAGCGCGTGCGACGACATCGCGGCTCGCGAGATCCTTCATGTTCGGCGCATAGCGCTCCATGAATCGCTCGCCATTCTTGTTGAGCAGATATCCGCCTTCGCCCCGCACGCCTTCGGTGATGAGAACACCAGCGCCGGCGACACCGGTCGGATGAAATTGCCAGAATTCCATGTCCTCGAGCGGAATGCCCGCGCGCGCTGCCATGCCCAACCCGTCGCCGGTATTGATGAATGCATTGGTGGTCGCCGAAAAGATTCGCCCCGCGCCACCGGTGGCGAACAGCGTGGCTCGACCCTGCATGAGATAGACCTCGCCGGTCTCCATTTCCATTGCCGTCACACCGAGCACATTGCCCTCGGCGTCGCGCACCAGATCGAGCGCCATCCATTCGACGAAGAACTGCGTGTTGGCGCGCACATTGCGTTGATAGAGCGCATGCAACATCGCGTGACCGGTTCGATCCGCCGCGCAACAACTGCGCTGCACTGCCTTCTCGCCATAGTTCATCGAATGGCCGCCGAACGGCCGCTGGTAGATCGTGCCGTCGTCATTGCGATCGAACGGCAAACCGAAGTGCTCAAGCTCGATGACGGTTTGCGGTGCCTCGCGACACAGAAACTCGATCGCATCCTGGTCACCCAGGTAGTCCGAACCCTTGACCGTGTCGTACATATGCCAGAGCCAATTGTCCTCGCCCATATTGCCAAGCGCAGCGCCGATCCCGCCTTGCGCCGCAACCGTATGAGACCGTGTAGGGAATACCTTGGACAGCACGGCAACCTTGAGTCCTGCTTCGGCAAGTTGCAACGACGCGCGTAATCCCGCGCCACCTGCACCGACCACCACTGCATCGAACTGTCGACGAACGAGGGCCATGCCTTCAGGCTCTCCAAAGAATTTGCAACGCCCAACCGCCGTAGCCGACGAGCGCGAGGATCACCAGGACTTGCAGAACGAGCCGCGTCCCGGCGGGTTTGATGTAATCCATCAGAACGTCCCGCACGCCGACCCAGGCGTGATAGACGAGACTCACGATGAACAAGAACGTCGCGAAGCGCAGCCAGTCCTGCGTGAACCACGCTTTCCAGGTCGCGTAGTCGGCCGGTTGTTGAATACATAGCGCGACGAGCACGATCAATGTATAGACCGCCATCACCACTGCGCTGACCCGCTGGGCAAGCCAGTCCCGCAGGCCGTAATGGGCACCCACGATGATTCGATTCACCATAGCACCCTCCAGGCGACAAGTGCGGTGAGCACGAGACTCACACCGAACACCCAGCCGCTGGTGGCCCGTGCCGTAGGTAGATCGATGCCCTTGTGGACATCGAGCAGAACGAATCGGATGCCGGCGCAGAAGTGATGCAGGTAGGCCCAAGCCAACGCGAGCACGATCAATTTTGCGAACCAATGACCAAGAACGTTCTTGACCGTGGCGAACCCGTCTGGGGAGGCGAGGCTCTGATCCAGGAGCCAAAGCAGCCAGAACAGCGTCACGAAGAGAAACAACCCGCTTACGCGGTGAAAAATGGAAACCAGCCCGGGCAACGGCAGGTTGCGCAGGTCGATATTGAACCAAGGTTTGTAATACCTGTTCTTCGCGGGCAGCTCGGCCATTAGAGGGTCCTGTTATTTGACCCGGGTCGAAAGCGTCCGCATGTCGGGCGGAAAATCGTCGTGCCGCTTCGCGCTCCACTTTCTTGTTGCCGCTGTGTGGCATAAAGGCCGGGTAACCAGAACGGGCATCCAGCCCGATTGACCACACGTCCTAGCAGTGGAACCGCGTCTTGTTGATCCGGATCGGAAAAATTATAGCAGTGAGACCAACTCTTATGTGGCGCATGCGTTCGAACGCCGATGCCGAGCACGACGCGCGGGCGGCTTACGGCCTCGATTCAACAATCGCGCGCCAAGAGCGCGGGGGATGCATTTTAAGAGACGAGTCCTACCCTCCGTTCGCCCTGAGCCCTTCGACAAGCTCAGGACAGGCCTGTCGAACGGGTGGACGCAGGCATGACTTGCGACTCCGCCCGAACGTGAAGTTTCCGAACCTGCGCGTTCATCCTTCGACGAGCTCAGGACGAACGGGCAACGATGTCGGGCGCCCTCGTCTGATCCCCATGGCAAGACCACGGGGAATCTCAAGGTGACGCGTGCGCGCGGCTTCGCTGCCCTGATAAACTTATCGCAGCTCTACAAGACGTTAGCCACGCACCATTCAGTCACCGCAACCCTCGAAGGCCCCTCATGCCCAAAGCCCCAATGCGCGTCGCCGTTACCGGCGCTGCCGGTCAAATCGGCTATAGCCTGCTGTTCCGGATCGCCAACGGCGACATGCTCGGACGCGATCAACCCATCATCCTGCAATTGCTCGAGATCCCCGACGAAAAAGCGCAAAAGGCGCTGCGGGGTGTGATGATGGAGCTCGACGATTGTGCGTTCCCGTTGCTTACCGGCATGACCGCATCGGGCGATCCGAATGTCGCATTCAAGGATGCGGATGTCGCGCTCCTGGTCGGCGCGCGTCCACGTGGTCCGGGAATGGAGCGAAAAGATCTGTTGGCCGCGAATGCGCAGATCTTTACCGCGCAAGGAAAGGCGCTCAATGCGGTTGCCAAGCGAACGGTGAAGGTCTTGGTCGTGGGCAACCCCGCGAACACCAACGCATACATCGCGATGAAAAGCGCTCCAGATCTTCCTAAGCGCAATTTCACCGCGATGCTGCGGCTCGACCACAATCGCGCGCTGTCGCAACTGGCCATCAGGATCGGGAAATCAGTTGGCGAATTCGAAAAGCTGTGTGTTTGGGGTAATCATTCGCCGACCATGTATCCCGACCATCGATTCGCAACCGTGGGTGGTCAAAGCGTCAAGACGCTGGTCAACGACGAGCAATGGATCCGCGATACCTTCATTCCAGTGGTGGGCAAGCGCGGTGCGGCAATCATCGACGCCCGTGGCCTATCGTCCGCGGCCTCGGCGGCCAACGCGGCGATCGATCATGTGCGCGACTGGACGCAGGGCACGAACGGCAAATGGGTCACGATGGGCATCGCATCAGACGGGTCGTATGGGATTCCCGTCGATGTCATGTATGGCTTTCCGGTCACCTGCGCCAACGGCGAATACCAGATGATCAAGAACCTGGAGATCGATGCATTCAGCCGCGAGAAAATGGATGCGACCCTCAAGGAGCTTCTTGAGGAACAAGACGGCGTAAAGCATCTGCTCCCCTAGAGAGGGACTTACGACGGGGCGAAATCCGGCTGCTCGCCCCGGTCTGTGACATTTTCATCACATTGTGTGACCGGTCGCACATTGCTAGCGCATCCCCGCCTTCAGCCGGTCGAGCCTCGTCCGACAATTCATTGTTATCAGGCTCTTCGGGGATCGTCATGCGGTTTGGATTCGGCAAAGTGTGCGCGGCATTCATCGTCGTGTCGGCAACGTTCGCGGTCCCGTCGGTTCAGGCCGAGGTTGGTGTTCAGCAACTGCTCGGCACCTGGGAGTGTCACGGCCCTGGGCAAGTCCACCCGATGAAGCCGCCGATTCTTTGGTTCGGCGCATCGGGCGGCGGCGTCGGCATCGATGGATTCGCCGGCTCCGTATATGGCCATGGCGATGTGACCGCCGATACGAACGGATCCATGCACATCGCGCTGAAGCAAGGCGAGAACCTGACCGTATCGAGCGTCGCCGAAACCGGACGCCAAGCGACGATGGTTCTGCGGCGTGAGTCCGGTGCCGACTACCGTTGCAGCCGATTACCGCGTCTGGACTAGCACCTCGCCAATCCGTTTTTCTCGATCTCGCCCAGGCAAGGCCCGGGCGAACCAGCCGTTCATGCGCCGCATCGCTGGCGCACTGCTCCAAGCAGCCAACGGCGCAAAATAATCGCCATCATGCCGGTGTCGATACCCGCAGGCGATCGACCCTGCAATCGACGCGCGTGGGCATGGCGCCCGACATCGACTTACGGTACGCTTTCGGGTTTCCTGCGTTCCTGACCCCAAGCGACTTGGCGAGCCGTCATTCCTGGTTCCAGCGCCCTGCGGTCACGCCCGACTTCCCGCCAGAAGGACTCCTGATGACACCCAATAATCCGTTCGGAACGCTGCAGCCATTCAGTCTCGCCTCGGGCAAGAGCGGCCAGCTCTACAGTCTTCCCGCACTCGAGAAGGCGCTTAAGACAAAAATCTCGCGTCTGCCAGTGTCGATTCGTATCGTCCTCGAATCGGTGTTGCGCAACTGCGACGGCAAGAAGGTCACTGAAGAGCACATCAGGCAGCTTGCGAACTGGCAGCCGAACGCCGTCCGCACTGACGAAATCCCTTTCGTTCTCGCGCGCATCGTGCTGCAAGACTTCACTGGCGTTCCGGTGTTGGCCGATCTCGCCGCGATGCGGAGCGTCGCAAGCCGTGTCGGCAAGAATCCCAAAGTGATCGAGCCGCTGGTGCCGGTGGACCTCGTGGTCGATCACTCGGTGCAGATCGACCATTACGGTTCGAAAGAGGCGCTCGATCTGAACATGAAGCTCGAGTTCAAGCGCAACGAAGAGCGCTACCAGTTCATGAAATGGGGCATGCAGGCCTTCGATACATTCAAGATCGTACCGCCCGGCATCGGCATCGTGCACCAGGTGAATCTCGAATATCTTGCCCGCGGCGTGCATAAGAAGGCCGGCGTGTACTACCCCGATTCGCTCGTCGGCACCGATTCGCACACGACCATGATCAACGGCATCGGCGTCGTGGGTTGGGGCGTGGGTGGGATCGAAGCCGAAGCGGGCATGCTTGGGCAGCCGGTGTATTTTCTGACGCCGGATGTGGTCGGTGTCAACCTTACCGGACAGTTGCGCGGCGGTGTGACCGCCACCGATCTCGTGCTCGCGGTCACCGAAAAGATGCGCGCGGCAAAAGTGGTCGGAAAATTCGTCGAGTTTTTCGGCGAAGGTGTCGAGCGCCTCTCAGTGCCCGATCGCGCGACGATCGCCAACATGGCGCCTGAATACGGCGCGACGATGGGATTCTTCCCGGTCGATCAGTCCACCATTGATTTCTTCACGTCGACCGGACGCACCGCCGATGAGATCGACGCCTTGGCCTCGTACTTCAAGGCGCAGGGGATGTTCGGTACGCCGAAAGCCGGCGCGATCGACTATAGCGAGGTCCATGCGCTCGACCTCGGCAGTGTCACGCCCTCGCTTGCGGGCCCGAAACGTCCGCAGGACCGCATCGAAATCGGCAATGTCAAAGCGAAGTTTACCGACCTCTTTTCGGCATCGCCAGCCGCGAATGGTTTTGCCAAAAAGGCCGATGACCTCGGCAAGGTGCACCGCACGCGGGACGGCATCGAGATCAAGAACGGCGATGTTCTGATCGCAGCGATCACATCCTGCACGAACACCTCCAATCCGAGCGTGTTGATTGCCGCGGGGCTGCTCGCAAAGAAAGCCTCCGAGCGGGGTCTGCGCGTCAAACCCCATGTGAAGACATCTCTTGCGCCGGGTTCGCGGGTCGTTACCGACTACCTCACGAAAGCGGGGCTGCTGCCGTACCTCGAGAAACTCGGCTTCTGGGTGTCGGCCTACGGTTGCACGACTTGCATCGGTAATGCAGGGCCGCTCAGCGAGCCGATCGAGGAGGCCATCGTGCAGAACGATCTGGTTTGTAGTGCGGTGCTATCGGGTAATCGCAATTTCGAAGCGCGGATCCATCCGAACATTCGCGCGAATTTCCTCGCGTCCCCGCCCATGGTCGTCACCTACGCACTCGCCGGCACCATCATGCGCGACCTGATGACCGAACCGGTCGGCAAGGGGAAGAACGGCGAAGACGTCTGGATCGGCGACATCTGGCCGACCAACGCGGAAATCTGGGAATGCCTGAAGCATGCAATGGATCCCAAGACTTTCCGGCGCCTGTATAGCCGATTGGGCGATGACAATCCGCTCTGGCAGAGCATCACCGCTGCGAGCGGACAGGTCTACAACTGGCCGAAGTCGACCTACATCGCCGAACCCCCCTTCTTCAAGGACTTCACGATGACGCCGGGTGCGGTCGCGGGCATCACCAACGCCCGCGTCCTTGGCATGTTCGGCGATTCGGTGACGACCGATCACATCAGCCCGGCAGGCTCGATCAAGGCAACCTCACCGGCCGGCATATTCCTGCTCGAGCAAGACGTCTCGCGCGTCGACTTCAACAGCTACGGTGCCCGACGCGGTAATCACGAGGTGATGATGCGTGGCACATTCGCCAACGTGCGGATCAAAAACCTGATGATCCCGACCAAGGCGGACGGTTCGCGGGTGGAAGGCGGCATCACCCGATTCCAGCCCTCGGGGGAAGAGATGCCGATCTACGAGGCAGCGATGCAATACGTGGAGCGTGGCGTCCCGACCGTGATTTTCGGCGGCGAGGAATACGGTACCGGGTCGTCACGCGATTGGGCCGCCAAAGGCACGCAACTGCTTGGCGTGAAAGCGGTGATCGCGCGCAGCTTCGAGCGGATCCACCGTTCGAATCTGGTCGGGATGGGCGTGCTGCCCTTGCAGTTCCAGGGCAACGACTCCATCGACAGCCTCGGACTGAAAGGCGATGAAGTCGTCGACGTGTTAGGCCTCGACGATATTCGTCCCCAACAGCAAATCACGCTGGTCATTCGCGGGGCCGACGGCTCCCGCCGGGAAATCCATGCGCTGTCCCGCATCGACACGCCGATCGAAGTCGACTACTTCAAGCACGGTGGGATCATGCCCTACGTGCTGCGCGAGTTGCTGGCGGCGGCATAAGCGGTCGGTTCGCTCGCAAGCGGCAGGCATTCGATTGAATCGCCTGCCGTTTTTCCGAGCCGTGGAGCCGCATCATGTCGAGCACACCTCGCTACATTGCCGCATTGGCGGCCTTTCTCGACGAAGGCAACACGCTCGCCCATGGCCACCCTGGCATGCAGGTTCTTCCTTCGGCCCTCGCGCTCGCACAAGAATCCGGCTGCTCGGCACGTGATTTCCTGACGGCGTTCGCGATCGGCTATGCGGCGCAATTGGTACGCTGGCCATAGCGCATTCATGCGCCAGATGGCTGTTCGCCTGGTGGCAAGTGGGTTCACCGGACCGGTCGACGGTCCGGGCACGACACGCGGCATGGTGTTGGGCGATGGGTTCGATCCGGATGCCGCGTTTGCATGCGGAGCTCACCAAAGTGCTCGGTATGTCCGAAGTCCGCGAATTAGTCATCCCGACCGCGCGCAGCGAAAACCGATATTGTAATGCCCGGCCTGTGGTGCCCTTGAAACCAAACGTCCGCGCTGTGTCGTCGTAAGATCGTCCGAGCGCGCATCATGGCCACCGCCGCGTGTGCCACGTATTCCCGGCACCGACCCGTCTTCCCGGCCATCGTCCGCGCGATACGGATAGGGACGATACAGGCTCGACACCCACTCCCAGCCGTTGCCCGCCATATCGAGCACACCGTATGGGCTTGCCCCGAGCGGGAAACGGCCAACCGGCACGGTGTCGTTCCAGCCCGCGCCGTAATGCGCCCGCGTTCGATCAGGGGGGTCATTGCCCCACGGAAACAGACGGCCATCGATACCGCGTGCGGCCTTCTCCCATTCAGCTTCCGTCGGGAGTCGCTTGCCGCGCCATGCGCAGTAATCGCGAGCACCGGGCCAGGACACCTCGACCACCGGATGATCGGCGTGTCCGGCATGTGCACCCCAGCGTCCTTGGATGAAATGCACGCGTGCGTCGCTGTCGTCTTCATCGAACAGGCGCTCGCCGCGTGCGTTCACTGGACGGCCACCGCGAGGGGCGACAACGTTCATCCAGCCACGTTGAACGCCACCCGCCCAAGCGATTGCATTTCCATTTCCACCCATGTGCCCGCTTGCAGCGCCTCGGCAGCGGTCGCCCCGCCTGCCATCACGATCCAGCCCGCTTCCAGCGGCTCGTTGGCTTCTTCGGCAAAGCGCGCGGCGGCAACCAGCGAACGCAAGGGGTGACCGAGAATGCCCGCGGTCGATCCGATCTGCATTGGACGTCCGTTGCAGCTCATCACGAGTCCAAGATTGGAGAAATCGACGTCCGGGGAATGCCAGGGTCCGGTGACGAAACCGCTCGACGATGCATTGTCCGCGACCACGTCATTGAGCGCGAACTTGAAATTCGCATAACGCGAATCGATCACTTCCATCGCCGGCGCAACCGCCTCGACCGCGGCCAACGCCTGCATCGGCGTAATGCTGCCGATCAATGGTTTCTTGAGCAGGAACGCGATTTCGGGCTCGACCCGTGGATGCACGAATTTCTTGAATGGCATTGGCGCGCCGTCTTCCAGCACCATGTCGGCGGTAAGACGACCCCAGATCATGTCGAACAAACCCATCTGGATCATCTTGGCGCGGCTGGTGAAACCCATCTTCATGCCGACACGCTTCGCCCCGCGCGCTACCCGGAGCGCGATCGCGCGCTTTTGGATCTCGTAGGCATCTGCCATAGAGAACTGTTCGACATGCGAGAGCTGCGCGATCGCGGTTGCATTACGCGCCGCATCGTCGAGCGTGACGGCCAGTCGCTGAAGATCACTCATCGTTCACGCTCCAAAGGCCGTGCGCACCGACCCGAGGCCGGAAATGCGTACTTCGATCACGTCACCGGGCGCCACTGTGCCCATCGGCCCGAGGGCACCTGTCATCAGCACATCGCCTGCCTTGAGTGGTGCTCCCACCGCAACCATGGTACGAGCGAGCCAGACCGCCGCGTTCAATGGGTTGCCGAGGCATGCCGCGCCGACACCCAATGAGATCTGGTCGCCGCGCCGTTCCATCACCATGCCGCAGAGCCTGAGGTCCAGTCCTTCGAGCTTGCGTGGTTCGTTGCCGAGCACGAACAGCCCCGACGATGCGTTGTCGGCGATCGTGTCCTGGATCTTGATGTTCCAATTCTCGATGCGACTGCCGACGATCTCGATGGCCGGCACCGCATAGGCAACCGCGGAAATAAGCTCGGTGATAGTGATGTGCTCGTGCTTGAGGTCGCGCTCCAGCACCAGCGCGACCTCGCCTTCCACCTTCGGCTGCATCACCCGGGAAAGCGGCACTTCCTCGCCATCGCAAAGCGCCATGTCGGCGTACAACATCCCGTAGTCGGGCTGGTCAACCCCCAACTGCTTCTGCACGGATTTCGATGTGAGTCCAATCTTGCGCCCGACCAGGCGACGCCCGCTCTTGAGCCAGAACTGCGTATTCACCTTCTGGATGGCATAGGCGACATTGACATCGCCTGCGGGCAACGCATCGCGTACCGGCTTGGTCGGCACCCCGGTTTCCCCCGCGATCCGGATTCCATCGGCGAACGCCTTGATCTGCGCAGCCGAAAGTTTCCCTGCCGGCGATTTCCCGCCGGGGTCCGGTTGTACCCGCGTCTTTGCTGTGCTCATGTCTGGCTGTTCCCTGGCTCGCGCCTTAAGACTGTGCGTACCCGCGCTTCACGAATTGGATGTGATCGCGAAACGCCACCATCTGCTCGCCGATGATCTTGCGCGTCGGTTCGTCGTTCAATTTGCCGGCGGCATCGAATTTGGTCTGTGCAACGCCGATGAAGATCTCGGGTTTGTTCAATCCATGGGCGTTGAGGAACAGGAGCATCTTGCGAAGATCGTATTGCGAACGGGCGCCACCTAATGGTCCCTGCGTCGCGCTCATGACTGCGAAAGGCTTACCGTTGAAGGGTTGATCGGTGCCGCGCGACGCCCAGTCGATGGCGTTCTTCAACACGCCCGAGACGGAGAAGTTGTACTCGGGTGAACCGAACAAGACGCCGTCGGCCTTGCGAATCGCCTCGCGCAGATTGGCAACCGGCGCCGGAAATCCTTGCGCGAACACATCGCCATCGAATAAGGCCACGTCCTTCAGCTCAAACATCGTGAGCGACATGCCGGACGGCATCAATTCGCCGGCCACTTTCAATGCCATGCGGTTGAAGGAGGCGCCGCGGAGGCTCCCGCAGATGCCAAGAATATTCAGATTACCGGTGCTCAAATTGCTTCTCCTTTGATGCGGTTACAAGATGAGGAAATGCATTGCGCAATCCCTCATACAACGGTCGATCGATCAGATCATCGTATTGGAAAATTCGCCGAGCCCTTCGGCCCATAGCTTCACGACATCCCCTCGTTTCAGAAACAGACCACGGCCCATGCCGACCCCTGCCGGCGTTCCCGTCAGTACGAGATCGCCGGGCTGCAAAGTCATGCGCGTCGACAGGTGCGCGATCTGTTCGGCGGTATCGAAGATCATTTTTGAGGTGTTCGAATCCTGCATGAGCTGGTCGTTCACCCAGAGCTTCAGGGCGATATCGTGCGGTTTCTTGATGTCACGCGCCGGTGTGATCCAAGGACCGAGCGGGCAGGCATCATCAAAGCACTTCTGGCCTACCCAGTCGAAATGAAACGGCGCGGTTTCGGGAACAGGCGGACGGCGCATCGCATCGCGTGCCGACAAATCGTTGGCGAGCGTATAGCCGGCGACGTAACTCAATGCCTTGTCGATGGAAACATTTTTCGCCGGTCGACCAATCACCGCAGTGAGCTCGATCTCCCAATCGACCATCTTCGAATACGCCGGCAGCCTGACATCGGCACCCGGACCGACGATCGAGCTCCGCCCCGTCTTGATGAAATGCCACGGCTTCAACCCTTGGGTCTTCGGATTGGGTGTGGGGGGATTGTTGGCGGCGCGATCCATTTCCGCAACATGATCCGAATAGTTCGCCCCGGCGCAAAAAACATTGCCCGGCTGAGGAATCGGCGCAAGCAGGCGTGTCTTCGCAAGCGCGACGCCCTTCGCGCGCGATTTGCCGCTTGCGATGCGATCGGCCGAATCCCGCAGCGCCCGCTCTGTCGTGCGCCAATTCTCTAGCACGCCCATGACGGTGTCGGTGCCCGCCACCCCGGTCACGCGGGCGACGTCGTAGACGGTGTCGTCTACCAGCATCCCGGAACGGGCTTCTTTCGCGCTGACGCGATACGTCAATAGCTTGTAGCTCATGCTCAATGCTCCCCGCCGTAGACCAGTTTGGGCTGATTGAAAAACGCATGCAGCAGCTGATAGGCGACCATGTAATTCTTCGACTGAAAGCTCGCGTGCGCGATCCCGGGCATCACCGCGAATTGCTTGTCCGAATTGGGTAGTCGTTTGAAAAACTCGATGAGGTCGTTCTCACCTGCGATGCCATCGAACTGGCCCCGCATGACGAATGTCGGCACCGTGATCTTCAGCGGATCCACGAGCGGCAGCTTCGAGCACATGTCCACATAGGTGCCGGTCGGGACCGAATCGTCCAGCGCGAGGATGGCATCCGCAAAGGCCTCGATCGTCGCGTCGTCTGCGGTGCCGGGGTGATCACGCTCGAAAATGCTCCGTACGAACGCGCGATTGATCGGCCTGCGATTAGTGGCAATGAACTCCGGCAGGCGCTTACGCCGCTGTTCCAAGGTCGGGCTGCCCTCCCCCGTCCAGACGAACGCATCAAGGGCGACCCGCTCCACCCGTTCGGGATGGCGTTCCGCGAAGAGCGCCGCCTTCAACGCGCCCGACGATATCCCGTACATCATCACCTTCTTCACACCCGATTGCTGGGCGATGTAGTCGGTCGCGGACACGATATCGTCCGCGCCATTCGAGATGTCGTTGTTGATGGGACGGAGCTTATCCGATCGCCCGTAGCCTTCATTGTCCAGGCACCAGGTATCGAAGCCGCGCATCGCGAACCAGTCCATGACCGATGCATCCGAGCGTCCCGGTACGGTGAGATCGAAGGTCGGCTGCGAACCCATCGAGGATCCATGGATGAAGAGGATCGTGCCGCGATGCGCGGTTGGAATCCGTTTCTTCTCCCAGAGAAAGAGCCGCACATCCCCTTTGTTGGTCCAGTGCTCCTTGCCTTTGACGACGGAAATCGGCGTAGGTGATGCTTGCGTCATTGCAGATCTTTCTGTTTAAAGTTTTACGCAGACATTGCGAAGCTCGGTATAGAACTCGAGCGAATGCACACCACCTTCGCGACCGATCCCCGATTGCTTGGAGCCACCGAACGGCGTGCGAAGATCGCGCAGGAACCAACTGTTCACCCAGGTAATGCCGACCCGAATACCCGCCGACACGCGATGCGCGCGCGAGAGGTTGGTCGTCCAAATCGTAGTCGCCAGACCGTACTTGGTGTCGTTCGCCATGCGGATCACATCCTCCTCGGTGTCGAATGGCGTCACATGACAGCACGGCCCGAAGATTTCTTCTTTCATCGTCCGTGAAGATTCGGCGAGCCCGGTCCAGATGGTGGGCTCGATCCATGCCCCATTGGCGAGATCGCCGGTCATCTTGGGCACGCCGCCGCCGGTGACGACCTTCGCGCCTTCTTTGACCGCGAGCGCGTAGTAGGACAGCACCTTCTGCTGATGCTCATTGCTGATGAGAGGTCCCAGCCCGGTCGCCTTGTCTTCCGGGCGCCCCGGTTTCAGGCTTTCCGCGCGCACCTTCAACGCTGCGACGAACTTGTCGAAGATCGGCCGCTCGACATAGACGCGCTCGGTGCCCAGGCACACCTGCCCGCAATTGGCGAACACCGCACGCCCGATACCGTCGATCGCCGCATCGAATTCGCAATCGGCAAACACCACACCCGCATTCTTGCCGCCCAATTCGAAGGACACGTCGCGAATGCCATCGGCCGCGGCTTTCATGATCGCGGAACCCGTCGCCGTTTCACCGGTAAAGGTGAGCGCATCGACACCGTCATGCCGCGTCAGCAGCTCGCCCGCCGATCCAGGGCCGAATCCGTGCAGCACGTTGTACACACCCTTCGGAATGCCCACTTTGTTCATCACTTCACCCAGCAACGTCGCGGTGGCCGGGGTTTCTTCAGAAGGCTTGACGATCACCGCATTGCCGCAGGCCAGCGCCGGGCCCACTTTCCAGGTCATCAGCAACAGCGGTAAATTCCACGGGCAGATCACACCCACCACACCCTTGGGAATGCGGATCGCGTAGTTGAGCGCGCCCTTGCCGTCGGGTGTCGCCATTTGGAAACTTTCCGTCGGCACGTTCTTCACCACATCAGCGAAGATCTTGAAGTTCGCTGCACCACGTGGAATATCGAGATGGCTTGCAAGCGACACCGGCTTACCGGTATCGGCGACCTCGGCTTGCAGGAATTCATCGAAGCGCCGATTGATTTCATCGGCCACCGCGTAGAGCAGCTCCGAGCGCCTGGCCATGTCCATCGTGCCCCACGGCCCCGCCATGGCGGCGCGCGCGGCCGCGACCGCCGCATCGACTTCGGGCGCACCCGCTTCTGCCACCATGCCGATCAATCGCCCATCGACCGGCGACCGATTCTCGAAGGTCTTGCCCGATCGGGATGCGGTGAGCTCGCCGTTGATGAAATTCAAATATTGGCGCACGCCCTGCTGCACGCCGGGTTCGATGGGTTTATTCATTTGGACTCTCCATCTTCGCTCTCCCCTTCAGATCTGTTCTCATCGATTCATCGCATTACTTGTGCAACGGCATTCCAAAATTCGCCCCCGGGCTCACACCCTCGCGCCAGCGCGCGGTCACGGTCTTCACCTTCGTATAGAACCGCACGCCTTCGGGGCCATGCTGGTTCATGTCGCCGTACATCGAGCTCTTCCAGCCACCAAACGAATGGAACGCGAGCGGAACGGGGATCGGCACATTGATCCCGACCATTCCGACATTCACTTTTTGCGCAAAGTTGCGGGCGACATCGCCATTGCGGGTGAACACCGCCACGCCATTGCCGAACTCGTGATCGTTCGGCAAACGCAGCGCCTCATCGAAGTTCTGCGCGCGCACCACCGACAAGACCGGCCCGAAGATTTCTTCCTTGTAGATGCGCATCGAGGACTGCACCTTGTCGAACAGCGTTCCACCAAGAAAGAATCCCTGCTTGGGGAGAGTGGCCTCGCGACCATCGACGACCAGTTCAGCGCCCTCGACGACACCGAGATCGACATACCCGCGCACCTTGTTGTAGTGATCGCGGGTGACCAGCGGCCCCATCTCGGATTGCGGATCGGTCGATGCGCCGACCTTGAGATTTCGCACCCGCGGCGCAAGGTTCTCGATCAGCTCATTGGAGGTCTTGTCGGTCACCGAAACTGCGACCGATACGGCCATGCAGCGTTCGCCGGCCGATCCGTACGCCGCGCCCATCAAAGCGTCGCTGGCGAGATCGATGTCCGCATCGGGCATGATCACCATATGGTTCTTGGCGCCACCCATCGCCTGCACGCGCTTGCCGTTTGCCGATGCGGTTGCATACACATAGCGGGCAATCGGCGTGGAGCCGACAAAACTGATTGCCGTAACCCGTGGGTCATGCAGCAGCGTGTCGACCGCCTCCTTGTCGCCATTGATGACATTCAGCACACCAGGCGGCAGTCCCGCTTCGATCAGCAACTCGGCCAACCGGAGCGGACAGGACGGATCTTTTTCGGATGGCTTCAGGATGAACGTGTTGCCCGAGGCAATGGCGATCGGGAACATCCACATCGGGACCATCGCCGGGAAGTTGAACGGCGTAATCCCCGCGACGACGCCAAGCGGCTGACGCATCGAATAGGTATCGATGCCGGGCGAAATGTTGTCGGAGAAGTCCCCTTTCAACAGATGCGGGATGCCGCAGGCGAATTCGACGACTTCCAGTCCCCGCTGCAGCGAACCCTTCGCATCGGAGATGACCTTGCCGTGTTCGTTGGAAACGAGCAAGGCAATCTCGTCGTAGTGCCGTTCGCAGAGCTCCTTGAACTTGAACATCACCCGCGCCCGGGTCAGGGGCGAGGTATTGGCCCATCCGGGAAACGCCGCCTGGGCGCTGGCGATCGCTTTCTTGACCTCCACTTTGGACGCAAGCGGAACGCGGCCCGATCGCACGCCCAAGGTCGGATTGAACACATCCCCGAATCGCCCGCTTTCGCCTGCGACCTGCTTGCCGTCGATGAAATGGAACAGTTCGCGCGCGACACTGGCGCCGGAATCGCGGGTATTCATTGAGTGACGCTCCGAAGGGGAACTTGCGGCCACATGTTGAATTGAAACATGTTGCCGCGAAACGTGGTACGCGTGAGGCGCGGCGCTAGGCAGAATCCGCAGCCCTGTAATTTGGCATATCAGGGTCGGTACCGCAACCTTTCCGCGTCTTTTCGCTGATGCGCTCAGCCATCCTGGGAAAACCGGGACGCGCTATCCTTCGTGTTTCGACCGCCCGGGCGGTCGCGTTCGAACAAGGACCCGTCATGCTGAGCGCAATCAATTTCCCGCAGTGGCTCAAGGACAATGAGCATCTTCTCAAGCCGCCGGTCGGCAATCAACAGATCTGGCTTGACAAGGATTTCATCGTGACCGTGGTCGGCGGCCCGAACCAGCGCACTGACTTTCATGATGATCCCTACGAGGAGTTCTTCTGGCAATTCAAGGGGAATGCCTATCTGAATCTCTTCGAGGACGGCAAGGTGCGGCGCCTCGATTTGCCCGAAGGCGCGATGTTCTTGTTGCCGCCGCACGCTCGTCACTCGCCGCAGCGACCCGAGCCTGATAGCCGATGCCTGGTCATCGAGCGTGCGCGCCCCGAGGGCGTGATGGACGGTTTCGAATGGTTCTGCCTCGCGTGCAACCACTTGCTGCATCGCGTCGAGGTGCAGGTGAAATCGCTCGTGAAAGACCTGCCACCGCTATTCGAAGCGTTCTACCGCAATCACGACGCACGGCAATGCAAACAATGCGGAACGGTTCACCCCGGCAAAGGATCATGATGACACCGACCAGTCGCCTCGATGCCAAAGACTACGCCCGCCGACATTTGCGCGGTGTCTGGGCCGCCACCTTGACGCCCTTCACCGCATCGCTCGCCTTTGACGAAGCGGGCTGGCGGCACAATCTGCGGCACTGGTATCGCGATCTCGATCTCGCCGGACTGTTTGTTGGTGGGAAGCAAGGCGAGTTCTATGCCATGTCGATCGCCGAGCGAAAGCGCTCGGCCGAGATTGCGGTGGAGGAAGCGCGCGCCGCCGGCGCCGGCAAGGGCGTGATGGTCGCGTGTTCCGACCAAAGCATGGACACAGTGCTCGATCTGGCCAAACATGCACAGGCGATCAGCGCCGACTACATCGTCGTACATACCCCTCTTCTCTATTTCGGTGCCCACTCCGATGACACGCTGTTCGAGTATTACAAGACGATCGCAGAAAGCGTTGATATCGGCGTGACGCTCTGGAATCAGCCGCCCGACTGCGGCTATATGATCAGCCCGGAGCTGTGCGTGCGGCTCGCCGAGGACATTCCAAACGTTGTCGCGATCAAGTACAGCGTGGAGCGCGAGGTGTATGCACGCCTCACCCGGCTAGCCGGTGAAAAACTCATCGTCAGTTGTTCGTCGGAAGAAGAATGGTTCAGCAATATCGTGGAGCTTCGCTGGCAGGTGTACCTCTGCTCCACCCCGCCCTTCTTGATGCAGACCAAGTACGATCGGCGCATCAACGAGTACACCCGGTTGGCCATGGCAGGCGACGTCGGCACCGCAAAGCGAATGCGCGATAGTCTCGATCCGGTGCGTCACGCTTTGAAGAGCTCGCGGCCGCATGGCAAGCCGCAGGCATCACAAAAATATTGGCAAGAGTTGCTGGGGCAGGTGGGCGGGCCGGTCCGCGCGCCCCTCCTTCAGCTCACCGCATCCGAAAAGGAGACCATTCGAACGGCATTCGACGGATGCGGACTTGGCAAAACGAGCGATGCAGGCGCGACGGCAAAGCGGGCCGTGGCCTGACCGACTGCTACCTTCAACAGGCTTCCTTCGACTGGCTCAGGACGAACGGGTCGTTCGATCGCCCTCAAGAATCACGCACCTGCCGCTTCAACAGGAGGGCGCAGGGAATGCATGCGACCATCAGGACGCCGGCTGCGATGAAGACCCAGTCGGGACGTTGGTGGTCGAGAAACCAGCCGAGCATCAGCGGCGCGAGCGCGGCACCCACATCGAGCCCCGAGTAGACGAATCCGTACACCTTCCCACGCGCGTTGGGCGGCGCCGCTTCGCGAACCAGAATGTCGCGTGACGGTGCAGTGCTGCCCAATCCGATTCCGACCAACACCACGCAGACCGTGACCATCGCTGCAGGCAGGAGCGGCCATGCGATCACGACCGAAAAGAAGGCTGCAACCGCGCATCCCACCGCGGTGACGGCGCCATGCTCGCGTGTCCGCGCGGCCGCTGCGCCGCCCGCCAGTGTACCGAGCGTCACTCCGACGAAGAACGCTGTCAGCACGCCACTCGCAGCAACCAGGGGCATCGAATAGAGCGCCATGAAAGCCGTCGGTCCGAATGATGTGAAGCTCGAATACGCGATTGCATTGAAGAAAAAGAACACGAAGCAAAGGATCACCGCGGGTGCGAACAGCACGCCTGCCAACGGCTTGGACGCGGTGCGATGTGCAGCGATCGCGCTCGGCTCGGAATCTTCTTTGGCAAGCGAGGGCTGCACGCTGAGGTAGGCAACGAACACCAACACCAGCACAGCGCCGGCCGCCATTGCGACACGCCATCCGTACGCCCCGGCAATCGCCGCCGCGAACATGGGCGCAAAAATCCAGCCGGTGCTGCCCGCGATGCTGTGAATGCTGAAAGCATATCCGAGGCGTGCCGGCGCCACCTTTGCATTCAGCAGCGCCATGTCCGCCGGATGAAACGTGCTGTTGCCAACGCCGATGACCGCCGATGCCACCATCATCCAGGCATACGAAGGTGCGAGCGCGATCATGAGCGTGCCGAGCCCCATCGCCGTCAGTCCGAACACGAGCACCACACGCCCACCGAATCGGTCAACAGCCATGCCGGCCGGAAACTGCATCAATCCGGAGATCGTGTAGGTCACGGTCATCAATGCCCCCAACGCAGCGAATGTCAGGTCGAACTCGTCCCGGATGAGGGACAAAAGCGGCGTGCCAATGAGTTGCAGAAAGTGACTGAACGCGTGGGCGATACCGACCAACACGGTCACGCGGAGGTCGTCGCGCATGAAGTGCGCGGCTGGATTCTGTTCTGTTGAGGTAGTGGCCACGTCGATGAAAAGTGTAGTCGATAAAAAGTGCAATGGAACCGCGCAGGGTAGCGCAGATTGCGATTCAGAAACGCAGGCGCTGCGCGTAACCGGTGAGCTCAAGATAGCCGCGACCAATCGCCCGACCATTCTTCATCACCCGGACCGCCCCTTCCCAATATATGGCGCCGACGCTGGCACGCCCATCGAGCTCCTGGTCATCGAAGAGCGGTTCAAGATCGAGCACGTCGTCGCCGGCACGGATCCGCATCGCCACAGGATAGCTCGCACCTGACCGTGCGGAGCGCCAGTGGCGAGCGGGCTCGAAGGCGATGGCGTTCGGATCGATCGCTTGCGTCTTGCCATCACCGCCGCGGCGTGTGCCCGCGCTCCAGAGAATCGAGCCGTCGGGACGGCGCATCCGAAATGCCATCAATGCGCCGCCATCGTCGAAGTGGAGCCCGACCCAGTCCCAACCCTGGGCGGTATCGTCCATGATCTCACTCGACCACTCGTGATCGAGCCACGCCTCGCCTTTGGCCTCGACTGTTGCGCCAGCCAGTGCTATTCGGCCGTCAATCTTAAGATGCGGGCGACTGTAGTAGTAGCTCGCCTGCTCCGGCCGCGGCCCCTTCCGACTGAACCCCTGCTCGCCCTGCAACAGAATGGGTTGGGTCGAAGATAGTTTGAGCTCCACCTCGAATTCCTTCGATTTGATGCGCGCTTGATAGCGATCGTTATGCAGCACGAGAGACCAGTCGTCGATCCAAACATTGGTGGTCTGGGTATCGGCGCCTGCCAGACCGAGCCCAGCGCGTGCTGAACGCTGATCGTGGATGAGCTTGCCGGCGCGCGGATCGGCAATCGCAACATGCGCGAACAGCAGTTGTCGCGGTGCGAACGGGCTCGGATTCGATTCGCCGATGCCAGGACGCGAGCGGAAGAACGTGATCTGTACGCCGAGCGGCCGATCGGATTCGGCATTGACCCAGCCGGTGATGTACCACCACTCGGTGCGATAGGTTGGATGCGCGCCATGGTCACGCGGGAATTCGAGCGTGTGTCCGGCGGTAACGGCCGGATACTCCGCGCCGGCTACTGCATCGATCGGCTGCAGCCCCACGGTGCAACCAAGCATGCAAAGCACGAGACCAGCGGCCCGCGCGAGACCATCGACCCAACGCACGACGGATGCCGAGCTCACCAGTCGTTCCTCACTGCATCGATTGTCTCTCCGTGCATGGCCTGGCGTCCGCTTGCAATCGCGACCAGCGCCGCGACGACGATCAGACTTGCGCAGAAGCTTCCGATCACACCAAACGGTACGTGCAAGTCCATTCCCCAATGAAACGATTGTCGATTCACGACGTGGATCAGGATGAGGCTCACGAACCAGCCGGTGGCAGAGCCGACGACGACCCCAACCGAGCTCATGATGGCCCCTTCCGCCGCCAGCATGGCCGCAATCTGACTTCGCGTGAATCCCAAGTGCCGTAACACGCCGAATTCGCGACGACGCGCCGCGACACCCGCACCGATCCCCGCGGACAGGCCCGCCATCCCAATGACCATGGCGATCGCCTCCAGTCCATAGGTGACGGCGAAAGTCCGGTCGAAGATACGAAGCGAGGTGCTCTTGATATCGCCGGGCGACGTGAGATGGGCGCGATCCCTCAACCATTCGAGCGCGTTGGCGACCGACTCCGCGGAGGACGCGCCTTCATACCAGATCGATGCATCGTTGGCGCGTGCATCACCGGTCAGCGCAGCATAGCGCGCGCGCTCGATGACAATGGCACCTTGCGGACGCCCATAGTCCCGCCAGATCCCGGCAACGCGTGCCTCCAACATATGCGCGCCCAGTGGAATGGACATTGGATCGCCAAGCTCAATGCCGTACGCGCCGGCCGTGACTTCGCTGACCCAAACCGGCACATCCCCCGGCGCAGGCTTCATCGACGACAACAGCGGCACCCGCTCACCAATCGTGGCTGTGTCGAGGTCCCGCGCCAGCACGCTTACCCGCGGTCGACGGGAATCGAGAGAGATAGCATCGGTGCGCAGGAACTCCACTCTTCGAATGCCCGGTGTAGCGGCGATCTTTCGTTGATCCTCCGGAGTGAGAGTGCTCGGCTGACCACCAACGCTCCCGCGAACGTACAAATCCGCGGGCAGCAGTTGGTCGAGCCAATCGATCATCGAAAGCCGAAACGAGCTGACCATGATCGCCATCGAAACGGTCAGGCTCACTGCCGCGACCATCGCCGCCAGACTGATCGCGGCTTCAACCGGTGCGCGTCCGAGGCGCGAGCACGCCAGCCAGCCCACCACGCCGCCAAAGGGCGGCAATGCGCCGAGCGCCACACGACACATGAATGGAAGCAATGCGATAGCGCTCAAGAGGAAGCAGGCAATGGCGGCATAGCCGCCGATCGGCAGGCCATCGATTGCCGGTGCCCATGCAAGCAGACATCCAACCAGAAGAATAGCGAGTGCCCAGTGCGGACGCGCAAACGCGGTGTAGTGCAATGCCTCGTTGATCGATTTGAGTGCAACCGCAGGCGCGACCCGTGACGCCTCGATGGCCGGCAACAGCGCACCGCTCAACGCGGACATCACACCGCACAGCAGGAACGCGAGTGCCGGCAGCGGTTGCAGCACAAGGGAAGGCCGTGCGCCACGAAAGTAACCAGCCCCCAGATCGGCACCGACCCAATGCGTCACGGCATAGGCGATCAATCCACCGAACGCGAGCCCCAGCGCGCTGCCGATCAATCCGATCGCCGCAGCCCCGCGCAGAAGCCGGAACAACAGCATCCGTCGTGTCATGCCCAGCACCCGGAGGATCGCAGCATCGCCGCGCCGGCGCGCGGTCGTGAGCGCTTCGCTCGAGAACACTAACAGACTGCCGGTAAATAACGCGACCAACGCGAGAACCGTCAGATTCACGCGATAGGCGCGCGACAACCTCGCGTTCGCGGCCAACGCATCCTCGACACGTTCGACCGATACGCCTGCGGGCAACAATGATCGCAGGCGTAAGAGGGTCTGCTCGATATCGACGCCGGAATGCAGACGCAGATCAATTCGCGAAACGCGATCCGGCATCTCGGCGAGCATCTGGGCAGCGGCAATGTCCATCACCGCAAGATCACCGATTGGCGCTTGCGCACCAAGGAGTCCCGCGACACGGAGCTTTTGTCGCGCTGTACCCGAGTGCACGGTCATGGTGTCACCGACTTGCTTGCCGAGTGCCGCGGCCAGCGTGACGCTCAGAAAAATCGTATCGTCCCGCAAGGCATCCATCGGCTCGGCCGCCTCGCCAACAAGCGCTGGTGCGATCCGGGCCGCGCGCATCGCATCGACACCCAGGACAGGAATCGGCGCCCGATACGCACCCGCATCTTCCGCCCGAACGACGATTTCCACGATCGGACTGGCGACCGCCACTTCCACCGCTCGCGCGGCGATCGTGTACACGTCCACCGGGATTCCCGAGGCAGGACCTCGAATTGCAAGATCGGCGGAGCCGGATGCGGTACGCAATCCGCGCGCGAACTCGTCCACTGCCGCAGCGTTGATCAGGTGGATCGCATAGCCCAATGCCACGCCAAGGGCGATGGCTGCGGTCGACAACAGCAGCCGGCCTTTGAAGCGCAGATTTGCGCGCCATCCGAATGCGTCCGCCAGACGCAACCGCTCCACTTGGGCCACGCGAATGACGGTCACCTTGTTTCTGGGGAGCGCATGACCAAACCGCCGCCCGTCAGCACTGCAACCTGATCAGCGATAGCCGCAGCCTGACGCGAATGGGTGACCAGCAATACCGCGGCGCCATGATTGCGCGCCTGCTCGCCCAACTGCGCGAGCACCCGCGCGCCGTTCTCAGGATCCAGGTTCCCCGTCGGCTCGTCGGCCAACACGAGTTTCGGGCGATGGACGAGCGCGCGTGCCAGCGCCACGCGCTGCTGCTCACCACCGGACAGTTCGGACGGCAAACTCGATTCACGTCCACCAAGCCCCAACGACTCGAGCAATGTGCGCGCCCGAGTTGCGGCGTCGCGGTCGCTCAACTGCAGCAGCTTGAGCGGGAGGGCGGTGTTCTCGAGCACCGTCAGATACGGAAGAAGATGAAACGCCTGGAATACGAACCCCATTGCGCGACGGCGAAACACCGTGCGGCCATCATCGTCGAGATCGGTAATGACAACGCCATCAAGGACGACCGTTCCGCGATCGGGCCGATCCAGGCCCGCGACAATATTCAGCAACGTTGACTTGCCGATCCCGGATTCGCCGGTGATGGCGATGCATTCCCCGGCGGCAACGTCCAGATTCACGCCGGTGAAAAGGACACGCTCTCCGGCGGCACGATAGGACTTTTCGAGGTCTCGAATGCACAGCACCGGCGGACCATACCGGGCTTCCGTTCCGGTCGCAAGGTGCGCGAATTCGTGAACTAATGCCTTTGCGACGAGAACAATCACTTTAAGTGCTCGGGCCCTGCGAGCAGCGTTCGCAGAGCGTTGCACGATTTCGATTTCGCATCTGCATCGCGATGATCTGCGATCTGATGCCGTCTGACGGATGGTCCTTGTCCCGCAGGCGGTTGCTGCCTAGACTAAATAACGCATTCGCCTGTGGAGTATGCCGCCGTGATCAAACTCCGGATCGCCGCCGCAATCGCAGTCCTCGCGATGATTGGTACCGCGCTTGCACAGGCATCGCCCGAAGCAAACGCCGGCACTGGCCTCCAGAGTGGGACGGCGCACTTTGGGCCAGTCGTTACTCACCTTGGCATCGATTCAGCGAACAGCCCCGGACTCAAGATCCGCGCGGAAACCGCTTCGCATCCCCATCTGGTCGAGACTGGCCCCCTGCGCGGGATTGGGTTTTCCGCGACTTCGGGCACCTCATCCTTGGCGCAATGGTCCGCCTCGTGGCAGGGGCTCCAGGCAGGCGTTGCGTTCGGCTATTCCGGCCAATCGCGGGACGAGGCGCTGCGCGGCCCTGGAATGACCGTCGACACCACTTCGATGGCATTGACCGGCGCCTATCGATTTGCCGCCAATTGGGACATTACCGGCGGGTATGCCGGAATGGTCGGGGAATCGACGCAACGAACATTCGATGGCGTTCTGCGTCGCCCGCTATTTCGGACCCAAACCCTGTCGCTTGGCTTGGGCAAGAGCGAAACGTGGCTACGCGGCGACCGCCTTGCCGTCTCGCTTGCACACCCCGATCGCGCGCTCACCTGGGCGGGAGAAATCCCATTGGAGATCGCCGATCATGTTGGATTCGATGGCAGCTATCGCGTCCCGGCGCGGTCAGGCATGCGCGAGCTATTGACCGAGCTCAATTACTTCGCACCGCTCACCAGGAACACCGGGCTTGGCCTGTCATTGGTCAACCGATCCCGGCTGACAGCCGAATCCAACCTCTCGGACGAGCGGATCATGTCGATCCGCTTCTCGACGCGTTTCTAGGCGGCGCGCACCGCGAGGATTCAACTACGCACCGGCGCGCAGCTTGAACCGCTGAATCTTGCCGTTCTCCGTCTTGGGCAACGTGTCGACGAATGCGACAGCGCGCGGATATTTGTACGGGGCGATCTCGGCCTTCACGAACGCCTGCAGCTCCACGGTGGTGGCCTTGCCGGCGTCGTTCGGATCGCGCAGCACGATGAAGGCCTTCACGATGAACCCACGTTCGTCGTCGGGCGATGCGACCACGGCGCACTCTTTGACCTTCGGATGATCGAGGAGCACGGCCTCGACCTCGGGACCGGAGATGTTGTAGCCGGCCGAGATGATCATGTCGTCCGCGCGCGCCTGGAACCAGAAGTATCCGTCGCGATCCATTTTGTA
>JANMUI010000465.1:0-8995 GCA_031391405.1 Betaproteobacteria bacterium | reverse complement strand
TTGATCACCTTCACGATCGCCGCATGCATGCGATTGACGATCTCCTGCGGCGTGCGCGCCGGAAACCACACGGCGGGCGTGACGCCTGCCTCGTAATCCTTGAATGTTTCCGCGACGGCCGGTACATCCGGAAGCGCTTTGGAACGGGTAACACCGCTCACCGCCACCGCACGCAACCGGCCTGCCTTCACATGCGGCAGCGCCGAGTTGATGCCGGAGAAGAACATCTGTACGTGGCCGCCCAACACATCCGCCAAGGCCGGCGCGCCACCTTTGTAAGGGACATGCGTCATCTTGACACCGGCCCGCAGTTCCAACTGGACACCCGCAAGATGCGCCATCCCGCCCGTGCCGAACGAGGCGTAGTTGATCTGGCCGGGCCGTTCTTTGGCGAGCCGCACGATAGCTGCGACCGACTCACCGGCAAACGACGGGTGCACGACGAGGAGAAGCGGGACCGTGTTGATCACCGTGACCGGCGCGAAATCGTTGATCGGATGGTAGGGCAGCGACTTGACGGTCGACACGTTACCGGCATGCGCCGCAAGGGTGCTGACAAGAAATGTGTAGCCATCGGGAGCGGCCTTGGCCACGAAGTCGGTAGCAATGATGCCATTCGCACCGCTGCGGTTTTCCACAACGATGGACTGGCCGAGCTCGGGCGTGAGCTCCTCGGCGAGCCTGCGGCCGCTCACGTCGATGGCGCCACCCGCCGGATAGGGAATCACCATGCGCACGGGCTTGGACGGCCACACCTGCGCCTGGGCGTGCATCGCGGCCAGCCCGCCAAGCGCCAGCAGAAGGACAGTAACGAAACGGTTCATACCGAGATTCTCCACTTATTCGGTTGTTCCGATCGCTCGCGAAGACCGCTCCGGAAAGTCAATGGCAACCCTGACTCAATGGCGACTGGCTGAATGGCGATACCTGGCGTCTGCCATCAGGAATCTGCGGGATCTGCCGCGCAGATTCCTAACCTTACTTCAACCCGGCCACCAGTGGCATCACTTCCAGAGCGAATTGCTCGAGCTGAGCGTCGTGCTCCTCCGGTTCGCCGATCATATCGATGACGATAGTGCGCACCCCGGCCGCATGGAACTTGTGCAGCGTCTCGGCCACATCGGCTGGCCGGCCAAGCGCGCAATAGCGGTCAGCCGCCTTGCGAAAGTCCATGGCATAGCGGATCGAGAGGTGTTTGGTTGCATGCTCGAGCGCCTCGTCGCGGTTCCGGCCCATGCGTACGAACAGCACATGCGCGGTTCCGAACTGCTTCAGTGGACGATTCACCGGCTCGGCAGCGGTGGCGATCTTCTCCATTGCGCTTCAAAACATCTCCGGCGTGACGACATAGGAAATGTAGCCGTCACCCAATTCGCCCGCGCGGCGCAAAGCCGCATCGGATCGACCGCCAACCCAGATTGGCGGTCCGCCCGGCTGTACCGGCGTTGGCAGCATTTGAACATCGCTGAACGGATAGAAGCGGCCCTGATGGCTCACCTTCTCGCCGGTCCATAACTTGCGCAGCACCTGGATGCCTTCCGACAGGCGCGCACCACGCTCTGCAATCGGCACGCCGGCAGCGTTGTAGTCGCTCGCAAACTCGCCACCAATGCCAACACCGAAGATCAGACGCCCTTCCGTCATGCGATCCAATGTGGCCACCTGTTTCGCCACCGCCGCGGGATGGCGCAGGGGCAACAAGTAGACCGCGGTCAACATCCCGACCTTGCGGGTCAGGGCGGCGGCGGCGGCCATCTGGATCAGGGGGTCGAGGACCGGCACTGCGAAAGACAGATGGTCACCCAGCGTGAGCCATGCGAAGTTGTGGCGCTCGGCGAGCCCCACGGTGTGGCGCGTCTGATCGGGCGTTTCCATGCGCCCCTGGAAACCAAAGGTCAGGCCTTGGGCCAAAGGTAGGTTCATTGCAGGCTCGATACCCTCTTCGTGAAGCTATTTGACCGCCATGCCCTTCGCGGGCTTGGGCCAGCGCGCAGCGACTTTGGGGAGCACTTCGTCGATCAAGCGCTGACTCTGCGCAAACATCTCGTCATCGGTGCGGGCCAACGGGCGGAGGATGAGCTTCGATGCGCCAGCCTCGACATACGCAACGAGACGTTCCATGATCGCGTCGGCGTCACCGAACACGAAGTAGCGCATCGGGTCCTTACCGGTGCGCTTGCGATAGGCTTCCATCAGGCGCTCCAATCCACTGCCATCGGCCGAGCCGAAGCGAAATGGAAAGGCGGCGCCGTAGTGGTCCTCGTCGATCGAACGTCCGAGCTCGCGCGCTGCCGCCTTGATGCCGGCGATGATCGGTCCCACTTCTTCCGACGTTTCCGGTCCTCCCTGCCAACCGGTGCCGTATTGTCCGGTGCGTCGGATCGCGGCTTGCGAACCGCCACCAATCCAGATCGGAAATTCGGTCTGCACCGGGCGCGGCGAAATGGAGGCACCCTTCAAGGTCCAGTGCGCGCCCTGGAAATCCACCGTCTCCTCGGTCCAGAGGCGACGCAGAATCGTCAGTGCCTCGTCGGTGCGCCGTCCACGGGTCGTGGTGTCGATACCGAGCGCGGCCCACTCGGGTGCCATCGGACTGCCGATGCCAAAGCCCGGGAGCAAGCGGCCACCCGAGAGCATGTCGATGGTTGCGCATTGCTTGGCGACCAGGACAGGATCGCGCAGGCCAAGCGATACGACATTCATGCCGAACTTGATGCGTCGTGTGCGCCCGGCCAGCGCACCCATCGTCACCATGCATTCGAGAATCGGATCGCGGCTGATCATGCGATCGGTCTGCCACAACGAGTCGACACCGCCGTCTTCACAAAGATCGACCCAGTGCCAAAAACCGGCCGCCCCGGCGAACGGAAACTCCTGCAGGCCGAGCCCGACCGCTATCGTCCTGTTAATAGGGGACAGACTACGTTTATCGGTCATTCTGCCCTCACCGAATATCCTTCTTCGTTACATTGCCCGCCTCGTCCTGGCGCGGGCGCCCGGGCTTGCCGCGCCGCGCCCTTTGTCCCAGCGCCTTTTCGATCTGCTTCTTGAATCGCTCATCGCCCAAGGCAAAATTGCCATTCGTCGATTGACGGATGTTATCGAGCATCTCCACCTCGAGATGCGCCTTGCACAGTGCACGGTAGGCTGCGCGCCTGGCGGTGTCAGTTCGTTCGATCCTCAGGTATTGCTCATGCGGAGTCAGGAGGATATCCGCCTTGCCCATGGCGTTGGCACCGTAGCTCGACCAGCGGTATTCCCTTGGATGATTGACGAGCCCCGCCCGCACCGGATTGAGCTCGATGTAACGGTAGCATGCCAGCACATAGTCTTCTGTTTGCACCAGGCACGAGCGGTAGCGCCCTTCCCAAAGCGTGCCGCTGCGTTGGTAGAAGCGATTGGCGTACTGCACGTAGCGCTGTCCGAGGTGCTTCATGAGCAGCGCGGCACCGTCCGCCTCGGCCGGCGTCACCAGCAGATGCACGTGATTGGTCATCAGCACATAGGCATGGACCGCGCACTCAAATCGCTCGGCGAGCTCCTGCAAATTGTGCAAGTAGAAGCGGTAATCCTGCTCGGCGAAGAAACACACCGAGCGATTGTTCCCGCGCTGAATGATGTGCCAAGGCACACCGGGCAGGCTCAGACGGGCGCGGCGTGGCATGGAAGAATGAAACCAAGGGGACGATGCATGGCGAGACTCTAGCAGAAAAACGTGGTCTGTCCCCTATTTCACTATTTCACCACCCACCCCGCCGCCTCCTCCGTGGCTGATGGCAGCGCCGGATCCCAGCGCGCCGCGTTGATCCGCTTGCCCGAGACTTCCGCGGCGGCGTCGGAGGCGAGCCATAGCAACGGTGCGGCCATGATCTCCGGGTCGAGCAGCTTTTGCCGGATCGACTCAGGCACCGAATCTGGAACCATACCGGTACGGGTTGGACCACCGGGAATCAAGGCGTTGACCGTCACGCCGGTGCCTTCGAGGTCCTGCGCCCAGATGACGGTTTCGGCCTCGAGCGCCGCCTTGGACGGGCCATAGGGCGAGAAGCCGCGCCTGCGCATCGTGTCGTAGTTCGCGGAGATATTGATGATGCGCCCCCAGCGACGCGTGATCATGCCAGGCACCACTGCACGCGCCATCATGAACGGCCCGTTGATGTTGGTGTCGATGACCATGCGCCGGATCGCCGGATCCGTTTCCCAGAACCGCGTCGGCTGGCTCATGAAGGTTTCGGCAACGAATCGCATTCCGCGCCCGGCGTTGTTCACCAGGATATCGACCGGCCCGAAGCGCGCAGTGGTCGCCTCGATGACACGCGCGCAATCCTCGTCCTGCAACACATCGGCCACCAAGGGCAGGATCCGCCCTGTGCCCGCCGCGCTCGCCACGGCGTGAATCTCGTCTTTGGAACGTGCGGCCGTGATCGTCACATTGGCGCCGGCCCGCGCGAGCGCGAGCGCCATCGCGCGTCCCAAACCCCGACCACCGCCGGTAACGATCGCAACCTTGCCGGTCAAGCTTGTACTCATATCTTCTCCTTGTTCTCAGGTGGCGCGGATTGTGGCCATCCAGTAGCGCCGGGTCAGAATCAACGCAATCATGCCTTGCAACGCCAACGCCACGGTCGCGACCCGTGGCGTCATTGCATCGGCCATCAGCCCGATATACGCGAAACCGATCGGACCGGTCCCGATGCAAACCGACAGCACCCCCAGCAATCGTGCGCGCATTTCGACGGGCGAGTCACGATAGACGAGCGTTGCCTGCATGGCCGAGAATCCAACACCGCTGATGCCGACCATGAGCAGCGCCAACGCCGCCACCACTGTATTCGGCGCCGTCGCGAACGCAATCACGACTGCCAGATAGATGACCACCGCGCCCACATATATTCGTCCGTACCAATGCGCACGTCCGAGTGTGCCGAGCAGGATCGCACCGATCAGTCCTCCTGCCCCGTCGCAACTGGCCAGCAACCCGACGCCCTCCGGTCCGAGTCGCAGATAATCGGTCCCGATGACCGGCACCATGCTCGTGACGGGCCAGCCGAATACATTGAAGATCACCGTGATCGTGAGGACACCCTGCAAACGACGATCGCGCCGCACCCACGCGAAGCCTTCGCGAATGCTTGCTATGAACGGCACGGCATGTCGTCCGGAGGGTTCGTGGCGAAGCTGTATGCGTAACGCGCTCACGAGGCATACGCCGTAGACGAGAACCCCGAGCAGGAAAACACCTGCGATGCCGAGCTGGGCAAGGAGCACGCCGCTCATCATTGGTCCGATGATACGACTCGCGTTGTTGGTGCCGACATCGAGTGACATCGCGCGGCCCATCCGTTCGGGCCCAACGATGTCGCCGATCATCATCCGGCGAACCGGATTGTCGGTGGTCCAGCAGATGCCGTTGATGAAACTCGCGACGGCAAGATGCCAGATCGCAAGCGCATCGAAGATTGCGAGAAAGCCCAACGCGAGCGTGGCCACCATCGAGACGACGATCGTGAGAATCAGAACGTTGCGCCGCTCGAACCGGTCGGCGGCGGCACCCATGAACGCGCCGAAGAGGCCCATCGGCAACAGACGCAGCATCGTCATCATCGCCACGACGAACGCCGATCCGGTGACTTGATACGCATACAACGCCATCGCCAGCATTTCGAGCCAGCGCACGACGAATGTCAACAGGCCGACCAACCAAAGCCGGCGGAACTCCGGGATCGAGAATAGGCTTGGAGTCATGCGAGGCACGGCGTTTCTGCGAGCGGCATCCTCGTTCGAGACGCGTGATCGGCGCTGACCCGGTTTCGTGCGGTGCAGATTCCCAAAATAAGTCCGGACCCATTAAAAATGCGATCGGCTAACACGCGAGAGTGATACGCCTCGGCCTAATCCGTTCATCGGATTGCGCCGACACGATCATCGCGTGACCATGCGGGTCTACGTTACACTGAACCGAGTGTTGGTATCCGGCCGGGGCGATGCGCTAGCGTCTGCCTTGGCGCGGAATCGAAACCAAGGAGATCAACATGCCGCTGAAGAAGTACGGCGTCCTCGTCGGCCAAGCCATCGCCACCCGCCGCGAGAACACGAACGACACACCGCACTATCAAGTGCAGATTCGCGCGGCCGGGACGAGCTACCGGATCGCGATCAACGTCAAGTCGAATGAAGCGCCCTCCGAGTTGCTGTATCTGATCAAGGCGGATCACCGTGCCATCCGTTTATTCGTCGTTCGACCATTCATTCGCACGCGCGCGTCAATGTTGGCGGCGCGCGCTGGTCGCTGTGCTCGCGGTCCTGGCAGGGCTGCTCGCAAGCCCAACGCTTGCCGCCTCAGTACGCTCCACCGCCGCAGAGGCCGAGCTGGTTTCGGCGCATGCGGCGATCGTACCGGGGCACACGCTCGATGTGGGACTGCGCATCAAGCTCGATCCCGGTTGGCACGTCTACTGGAAGAACGCGGGTGATTCCGGATCGCCGCCCTCGCTCGCGTTGACGCTCCCCGACGGATTTCGCGCCGGCCCGCTGCAATTCGCGGTCCCGTCGCGGATTCCCGTTGCGCACCTGGTCAATTACGGGTTCGAGGGCGAGGTCTTGTTTCCGGTAACGATCGAGGTGCCGGCGGGACTCGATATGGGTCGCGCAATCACGTTGCGCGCACGGGCCGATTGGCTCGAATGCAAGGAATCGTGCCTGCCGGCAACCGCGAACCTCTCGCTCACCTTGCCGGTCGCGGCAAGCGACAGTGGATCAACCCTCCGGACCCCGTTGTTCGAAGCGACCCGCGCGAAGCTCCCGGGCGTACTGCCGAACGCCGTCGTTGTATCAGCGACTGCGGCTGGTGGATCGCTCAACCTCTCGGTCGACGGACTTGCGAATTGCGCGCAGGCCGATTTCTTTCCGGATCGCGAAGGACTCTTCGTTCACGCGAAGATCGCACGCATCGCGGGGTCGGTCGAGCGGCTCCGATTCACCCTGCCACTCGAGAGCAATGCCGTAGCACCGGATAATTTGCGCGGCGTCGTGACCTGCGCGGCGGCCGGTGCCACATCACGCGCCTACGATATCGCAACGCCGGTTGCCCTCGCGGGTACTACGCTGTCGGCGGACCCTTCCAGCGCAGCGCTTTCGTTTGGCCTCGCCCTCCTCTTCGCGTTCCTCGGCGGACTCGCCCTCAATCTGATGCCATGCGTGTTCCCGGTGCTGGGACTGAAGGTGCTTGGACTTGCGCAGCACTACGGGGGGGCGCAACG
Source organism: Betaproteobacteria bacterium (assembly GCA_031391405.1). Lineage (GTDB taxonomy): Bacteria > Pseudomonadota > Gammaproteobacteria > Burkholderiales > SG8-39 > SHXR01. The sequence continues at coordinate 1,736 of JANMUI010000465.1, read as the reverse complement.
GGCGTTGGGCGCGCGCGTTGGCCATGCGTCATGGTTTCTTGCCGGTGTGTTCGCGAGCTTTGGCGCACTCGCCGGTGCGATGCTGATCCTGCGCGCCGCGGGCGAGCAGGTTGGATGGGGCTTTCAACTGCAATCACCAGTATTCGTCAGTGCGATGGCCGTGTTGTTCTTTCTGCTTGCACTCAATCTGTCCGGGTTCTTCGAGTGGGGGCTTGGGATCCAGTCCGCGGCCGGAACAGTCGCCACGCGTTGGCGCGGACCATTCTTCGACGGTGTGCTCGCGGTACTCATTGCAAGCCCCTGCACCGCACCGTTCATGGGTGCGGCGATTGGATTCACACTGGCACAACCCGCCCCGCTCGTGCTCGGCGTCTTCGGTGCACTCGCAGCCGGGATGGCCACCCCGTATATCGTCCTCGCGCTCAACCCGAGGTTATTACGCTGGCTGCCGAGGTCTGGGCCATGGCTCGACACCATGAAGCAGTTTCTCGCATTCCCGCTCTACGCGACGGTGCTGTGGCTCGCATGGGTTCTGGGCGAAATCGCAGGGCTCGATGCGACGATCCGGCTCGGCGTGTTGCTGCTCACCGCAACGTTCGGGATCTGGCTCTGGCGACGTCGTGCGGCGCGCGCGGTTGCGATCATTACCGCTCTCGCACTGGTGGCGGGAGCGGCCGTGTGGGTCAATGCGGGATTTGCGGTGCGGCCGGCCTCAACGCATGTCGAGCGCGACTGGAAGCCCTGGTCGCCGCAAGTTTTAGCCAACCTTCTGGCCGAAGGGACGCCGGTATTCATCGACTTCACCGCGGCTTGGTGCGTCACCTGTCAGGTCAACAAGCACGCAGTGCTGCATACCGACGCCGTCACACGCGCGCTGCGCGAGACGGGAACGGTTGCACTGCGGGCCGACTGGACGCGGCAGGACCCCGAAATCTCCAAAGCGCTCTCCGCGCTCGGACGCAGTGGCGTACCAGTCTATGTAATGTACGATCGGGCCGGCCAGATACAGCTGCTGCCCGAGATCCTCACCACATCGCGGGTTCTCGCTGCGCTCGGTGCGCGCGCAGAGTCCGCACAGCTTGTAGGAGATGCGCAACGATGAATCGCTTCGGACGCCACTTTCGACTGCCGATGTTCTTTGCGGCAACACTGCTCGCCGCGAGCGTTCATGCAGCACCTAAAGTCGGTGATGCGGCACCCGACTTCACACTGATGGATTTCGCCGGCAAGCCGGTGAAGCTCTCCGACTACAAAGGCCGGCACGTCGTGCTCGAGTGGACGAATCCGCACTGCCCCTACGTCGCCAAGCATTACAACACCGGCAACCTCCCTGCGCTGCAACAAGCCCACACGGCGAAGAACGTTGCGTGGTTGCTCATCAGCTCGACGCGTCCGGATCACCACGAGTTCGCCAACGAGGGCCAGACGACGAAATGGCTCACTGAGAAGAAGGGCACGCCCACGCGCTCGATGCATGACAAGGACGGCAAGGTCGGTCGCTTATTTGAGGCCCGCACCACACCGCACATGTTCATCGTCGATCCGCAAGGAAAGCTCATCTTCGCGGGCGGCATCGACGACAAGCGCGGGTGGAACCCGGAGGAAGTGAAGACAGCGAAGAATTTCGTCCGCGCCGCGCTCGACGAGTCGCTCGCCGGCAAACCCGTTACCGTCGCGAGCGCGATCCCCTACGGGTGAAGCGTCAAATACTGAAACCGACGCGTGCCGTTGGTTCC
>JANMUI010000453.1:0-7752 GCA_031391405.1 Betaproteobacteria bacterium | reverse complement strand
GCCGCATCCATCGATACGATGGCCGGCAGCGGCTCGTAGTCGACGCGAACGACCTCGGCGGCGTCCTCGGCGACATAGCGATCGCGCGCAATCACGCAAGCGACCGGATCACCCTGGAATCGCACCTTACGCGTCGGCAGCGTTTCAATCTCGGTGGGGAGCAGCCCTTCGATCGCTGGCGCCATGCGAAGGCGCGTGGTCCAATCGGCCAACTCCTTCCCTGTTACGACCGCGACAACGCCCGCAATTCTCAGGGCATCCGCGGTATCGATCGATACGATGCGCGCATGCGCATGGGGCGATCTGACAAAGCATGCATGCAACTCGCCCACCGCGTGCAGGTCATCCAGAAAACGCGCCGTGCCGGTGAGCAGTCGCCAGTCTTCCTTTCGCGGCAGAGAAGTGCCGATATGGGTGAACGCCTGCTGATCGAGGCGAGGCGTGACGGGCGCGTTCATGCCTTTTCTTCCCGCAGCACGCGTGCGGCCGCCATCAGTGCGATGACGATGTTGTGATAGCCGGTGCATCGGCACAGATTGCCCGAGAGCACCTCACGAATTTCGGTTTCGGTCGGATCCGGATGATCGCGAAGGTACACGACGAACGTCATCAGAATGCCCGGCGTGCAAAAGCCGCATTGCAGACCGTGATGATCATGGAGCGCTTGCTGGATCGCATGAAGCTTGCCATTCACTGCGAGCGACTCGACTGTCGTGATCGCGCGACCTTGCATCTGCACCGCGAACGCGAGACACGAGCGCGCCGGCACGCCATCGATGAGTACGGTGCATGCGCCACAGACGCCATGTTCGCATCCGACATGCGTGCCGGTGAGCAGGCAGTCTTCGCGCAACGTATCGGACAGGAGCTTGCGCGAGTCGACAAAGACCGCATGTTCGGTGCCGTTGACGTGCAAGGTGAGCGCGATTCGATTCATTGAGCAACGCGCCGGCCAAGGGTCTCGCCGGTAGCGGTATCGAACACATGGACGCGCCCGGGGGATGGCATGAATGCCGCCATCTCGCCCAGGCGCGATGCATGGCCGCGAAACGCATGATCCTTTGGGACACGAAAAAAGAGGCGCCCGCCACCAATGTCAAGACCCAGAAACTGATCGGAGCCGACCGGCAGCACCGCTGCGATGGTGCCGCGCAGAGTGCCTTCCTCGTGCGGCGCGATGTCTTCCGGACGAATGCCGATGGTCACCGCGCGGCCGGCGCTCGCCGCGGAAGGTTCAATCGCCGCATCATCCAGCGGTACGCGCAGCTCGCCACGCCGGAATGAAGTGCGCCCGTTGTCGCGATCGAGCACGCCCTCGATCAAGTTGATCGGCGGGTTGCCGAGGAATGATGCGACGAACGTATTCCGAGGGTGTTCGTAGATGGCATCGGCGTTGCCGATCTGCTGCACGATGCCGTTCTTCATCACGACAATGCGATCGGCAAGAGTCAATGCTTCAGCCTGATCGTGGGTGACATAGACGAATGTCGTCTGCATGGTCCGATGCAGCTCCTTGATCTCCGCGCGCATCGAGATCCGCAATGCCGCGTCCAGATTCGACAATGGCTCGTCCATCAGAAAGACGGCGGGCTGGCGCACGATCGCACGACCCAGCGCGACGCGCTGGCGCTGGCCGCCCGACAGTTGACCGGGACGCCGATCGAGCAATTCTGCAATCGAGAGCCGCTCGGCCGCGCTCTTTACACGCCGATCGATCTCGACTGCCGAGAATTTGCGCATGCGCAACCCGAATGCGATGTTCTCGTAGACAGACTTGTGCGGATAGAGCGCATAGCTCTGGAACACCATCGCGGCGTCGCGTTCATGCGGCGGCGTCCAGTTGACGAGCGTATCGTCGAAGTAGAGGTTGCCTTCACTCAAGTCTTCGAGCCCGGCGATCATGTTGAGCGTCGTCGATTTGCCGCAGCCTGAAGGGCCGAGCAGTACGACGAACTCCCGATCGGCGATATCGAGATCGAGGCGATCGACCGCGACAACGCCGTTGGCGTAGCGTTTGGTGACGGTGTCGAAGCGGATGCGGGCCATTTTTCTACTGCCTACTGCGTCGGGCGCAAGAAATTAACCACGGAGGACGCGGAGGACACAGAGGAAAAGAGAGTCTTGATCACGTATGGTGCCTGCGGTCGCTAATTGGATAATTGAACATGAGTTGCTATCCCTTTACCGCGCCGGTCGTCAGCCCCGACACGATATAGCGTTCGAACACGATGGCGAGCAACACCGGCGGCAACACCGCGAGCACACCCGCCGCGTTGATGAACGCGTATGAGATCGTGAAGTCGGAAGTAAACGATGCGACGACCATCGGCATCGTCTGCGAGGCGGGTGTCTGCGTGAACAATAGCGCCAGCAGAAATTCGTTCCAGCTAGTGAGGAACGTGAAGAGAATGGCAGCGACCAGCGCGGGCCATGAGAGCGGCAGATAAACCCGCAATAGCGTTTGCAGGCGGGTACAGCCATCGACGCGCGCCGCCTTGTCGAGCTCATCTGGGACGGACTCGAAATAACTGGTGAGAATGAACACGGTAAACGGGACGGTGATCGCGAGGTACGTGATGATCAGTGACGCGAGCGTGTCCATGAGCCCGAGCTTCTGGATGAACAGAAAGAACGGCACGACCAGCGCGATGTCCGGGATCACGCGGGTACTCAGCATGAAGTAAATCGACGTCGAACGGCCACGGAACCGGATCATCGCCAGCGCATATGCCGCCGGCACACCCACCAGGAGATTGAGCACGACGACCGCGGTGGCCACGATGATGCTGTTCCAGATGCCGGGAATCAGATTGCGCGCGGTGCTTGGGATGTATCCCCCCATCGAGGGGTCGCGCTCGCTGCGCGTCTCATACGTCACCTGCTTTTCCGGTTCGGCGAAGATCGCGGCGTAGTTCATGAGGGTGGGCTCATGCGGAATCCAATGCGGCGGTACCGATACGATCTCGCGTTCCGATTGGAACGACGATGAGGCAAGCCAGTAGATCGGTGCGAGCACGTACGCGGCGACGAGTAACGAGAACCCGAGGATCAAGATCTGTCGAACGATTGCCGATCGGCGTGCGCGTGTCTCCCCCGGATGCATGACTAGAGTTTCTTTCCTAGCCAGCGGATCATGAAGTACGCCAGCACGAACGTGGTGATCGCAAGGATGTAAGCGAGTGCCGCGCCGGTGCCAAATGAGAGCTTGCGAAAGGTCTCGACATACACCTGCCACGCGAGCACATGCGAGGCATTGGCGGGGCCGCCTTCAGTCAGGAGAAAGAAGAGATCGAAGTGGCGCACCGCCATCATCGATTCGTACACGAGCACCAGCATGAATCCCGGTTTCAATGAAGGGAGCGTGATATGCCAGAAGCGCTGGAAGATATTCGCGCCGTCGACCTTGGCCGCCTTGTAGAGATCCTCCGGGATCGATTTCATCGTCACCAGCAACAGGATCACCGCGAGCGGCACTTCCTTCCATACGAACGCGTTGGCGATCAGCGGAATGGTTTTCGCCCCATCGCCCAGCCAGACCATGTATTTGTCGATAAAGTCGAGTTGCAGCAACAGGCCATTCAGCGCGCCGTAGCCCGAGTCGTAGATCCACTTCCACATCAATCCGTTGGCGACCGAAGGGACAGCCCATGGAATGAGGAGGATCGTCGAGAGCACGCGCCGTCCGCGAAAATGTTCGTTCAACAGGACCGCGATGCCAAGCGCGAGGACCATGATCGCGCTCACCGACACGATTGAAAAATACGCCGTGCGGGTCACCGATTCCCAGAACAACTCGTCCTGGAAGACGGTGAGGTAGTTATCGAAGCCGACAAACGGAACGCGATGCGGGCGGGTGAGCTTCAGATCATAGAGGCTGATCCAGAATGAATAGCCGACCGGGAATACCGCCACGACCAGCAACACCGCAAGGAGCGGTGATAACAGCAGCCAAGCATTGCGCTGGTCGTAGCCGAACGCCGGGCCTAGCTTTGCTTGCGCAGCTTGTTCCACGAGTCCGCCGAGCGTTGCAACGATGCCTGAGCGCTCGCTTTGTTCAGCACGGCCGCCTGCCATGCAGCACCATGAACCTCGTTCCACTCGCCGAACCAGGGCGAGATGATGTCTTTCTTGCGCGCCACTTCGTTCTGCTGCTTCACGATGGCCGGGTTGTGGTACTGCTGATAGGCGGCCTTCACCTGCGGATCGTCGTAGAGTTGCCGGATGCCGAAGCCCGCGCCGATATCGAGAAACACCAGCTTCTGGAACTTGTACTCGCCGTCGGCCTTGCCGCCGAACCATTCCATGAACTTGACGGCGGCATCGGTCCGCTCTTTGTTCGCCGAGGCTTGGGCCGTCATGCCGTAAAAGCGCATCCAGCCTACCGTCGCGTTGGAGCCGTTCGGTCCGCCGGCGGGCATGAGCGCGGGCCGGATCTTGCCTGCGACCTGTGACTGCTTCGGGTCGTTGATCGTGCGCATCCGGTAATTGGGCATCATCGCGAAAGCGTGATTGCCTGTCGTGAACGCTTTGAGGCCGTTGAGCTCGCCAAGCTCGACACAGCCCGGCGACACGATCTTGTGCTTTTGCACCGCATCGACCAACCATTGCATCGCGGCGACGGCGCCGCCCTTGGCGTCGCTCATGGCGGCCGCGCCATTCTCGTGCACGAACTTGCCGCCGAACGAATAGACCAGCGCGGTCACATATTCGATCTGCCACGATTCCTGCGCGAGCGGGAACATCAACGGGAACTCCGCGATGCCCTGCTGCTTCATCTTGAGCGATTGCGCGACCACTTCATCCCAGGTCTTGGGCGGTGCGGAGAAGCCGGCCTTCTGCAATTTTTCTTCATCGTAGATGAAGCCCATGTAGTCGGTGTAGTAGGTGAGGCCGTACTGGCGGCCTTTGTGGGTCATCGATTGCGTGCAGAAGTCGGTGACGTCCTTGTTGTACTGGGTGAGCTGCGGAAATTTGTCGATCGGTGCGAGCCACCCCGCTTCCACCCACTCGGGAAGCCAGGTGTCCGAGACCCACATCACATCGATCGGTGCCTTGCCGACCAGCTTGGTGATCATGCCTTCGCGATACTGTGCCCAGGGCGAATTGGAGTATGCGACCTTGATGCCGGCCTTCGATTCGAATGCGCTGATATGGCTCTTCACCTGATCGACCGCCGCCGACCAGCCATGGAAATTCAGCGGCGCACCGGCTTGCGCCATGGCGAGCTGCGCGAACGACATCGGTAGCCCCGCAGCGGCTCCGGCTGCCGCGGTGGATTGAAGAAATCTGCGCCGATCGAAAGTCGAGTTCATTGGTCTTCTCCTCAAAGTCATGAGCGTTTCTATATCGCGGCTCGATTGTGCGCCCGACTGTCGATTTTCGCCAAGCTGGCTGGATGCCGGGTCAGTGCCGCATGACAGCTTGCGGCGATTCATCCGTCCCCGTAGTGCCTTCATGCCTTGGTGGTTCATAATCCGTCCGCACATTAATTCGAGGAGGGCTTCGCGCCATGACCGATTCGTCCGTTCGTTCGATCCGCCGCCGCACGTTGTTGAAAGCAGGCGGTGCCGCTGCCGTCACCGCAGCTCTGCCGCTTCGCTACGCGCATGGCCAGGGTCAAAGGCTGAAAATCGGCGTGCTCCTGCCACGCTCGGGCATCCAGGCGAATTTTGGGCAGGACTCGATACGCGGCATCGAAGTCGCGCTCGATGTACTACCTGGGCGGGGCTACGCGGTGCCCGACCTCGTGCATGCCGATTTCGAAACGAAGGTCGATCTCGCGCGCGCCAACGCCGAAAAGCTGATCGACCAGGGCTGCCAAATGATCATCGGCTGTTACGACTCGGGCGCGACGGTTGCCGCCGCGCAGGTGTGCGAGCAGAAAGGCATTCCGCTCGTGGTGAATGTCGCGGCTGCTCCGGCGATCACCGACGGTCGCTTCAAGACCGTGTTTCGCAATTTCCCCACCGGGCCGATGATCGCCACCGACGCCTTCCTCCTGCAGAAGGAACTTTACGCGACGACTGGCCGCGCACCGAAGTCCGCCGTGATGCTCCATGCCAACGACACGTTCGGTACCACACAGCGCGATGCCACGGTCAATCTGATCGATAAATTCGACATGCCATACAAATTGGTGGACACCATCGCCTACGATCCGACCACCAAGGATCTGTCGGCCGAGGTCCGCAAGGCCAAGTCCACGGACGCGGAAGTCGTATGGGTGATTACGCGGCTCAACGACGCGATCATGATGGTGCGCGAGATGGTGAAGCAGCGCTGGCAGCCGCTCGGTGTCTTCAGTACCGGGCCGGGCATGTACGACGATCCGTTTCTCAAGCAGCTCGGCAAGCTTTCCGACGATATCCTGAGCTCGGTGCCGTGGTGGGATCCGAACAAGGCGATGTCGAAGGCGATGAATGCGGCATGGGAGAAACGCTTCCCCGATCGCAATCTGAACACGTCGCACTCGCACAGCTTCGAGGCGATGCTGATCGCCCTTGATGCATTCAAGCGGGCCGGCACGACCGAGCCGGGCAAGCTGATCGAAGCGCTTCGCGCAACCGACATCAAGGACAGCGTCACCGTGGGCCTCGGGATCAAGTTCAACGCGAACGGCCAGAATCCGGATACCAAGAATTCGATCATCCAGAATCGTGACGGCAAGATCATCCCGGTGGTGCCGAAGGCAGCGGCCGCCGGTGCGCCGATCTGGCCGATGCGGGCGTGGGATAAGCGATAGAACGATACGAATTTCACCACAGGGGACGCAGAGGACACAGTGGGAAAAGAAGCGGGCGAAGACCTTCGAGGATGGGGTCGATGACTGAGACAGTGCGATGCACACGCCGGCCCTCGACGGCGATTCTCCGAATCGAAAGTCTTTGCGTTCTTCGCGTCCTTCGCGATGAATTATTGATGTCTTGATGAGCGCTATCGACCTCGCCGGCGCCGCCATCGCCGGCGTTCTCACCGGCCTTGTCTACGGCCTTTCCGCGCTTGGTCTGTCGGTCATCTTCGGTGTCATCCGCATCGTGAACTTCGCGCACGGCGAGCTCATGGTGATCGGCATGTTCGTCGCGCTGGTGCTGTTTCGCGCGTTCGGCCTGGACCCGATCCTTGCCATCGCCCCCACCGCGGTGATTCTTTTCGTGGTGGGCTTCTATCTCCAGAAGTGGATCGTCAGTCGCGTTTCGCATTTGCCAGATCACATGCAATTCCTGCTGCTCGCCGGGATTGCCATCATGATCGTGTCCGGCTGTCTCCTCGTCTTCGGACCGGACGCGCAGGGCGTACAAGTCTCCTACGGCCTCGAATCCTATGCGATCGGGGCGCTCGTCATCGACAAGACGCGCTTCTATGCGGCGATTGCCGCCGTCATCTTCGCATCGCTCTTGCTCGCCTTCTTCAAGTACTCGCCGACCGGCCGTGCCATTCGCGCATGCGCCGACAACAATCTTGGCGCGAAGGTCGTCGGCCTCGACGTCGAACGGCTCTACGCGTTGACGTTCGGCATCGGCACGGCGTGCGTCGGCGCGGCCGGCTGCATCATTCTGCTCATCGTCGAGGTCCATCCTTATCTTGCGCCAGGCTATACATTGCTCGCGTTCGTGATCGTCATCGTCGGCGGCATGGGAAGCCTTTTCGGCGCGTTGCTGGGTGGGATCCTGATCGGTGTCTCGGAGCAGCTCGCCTCGATCGTCATGCAGCCTTCGCTCAAGTCGGCGTTCAGTTTCGCGCTGCTGATCCTCG
>JANMUI010000425.1:0-10582 GCA_031391405.1 Betaproteobacteria bacterium | reverse complement strand
CACAAACGGCTTAAGTAAGTGCCATTCTGGTCTGTCCCCTATTACGCTACGGACCATCGACAACTGGGTTATCCCTCGAAAAGTTCAGCGCGAACGGCATTGCCTGTTTGGATCCCAATTCGCCGGGTCACGAATCCTTATCCTTACAGCGCGCTTCGCGCAGTCGTTTCGCATCCTCGCTGCCGTCGACTGCAACGCCAGACTCAATAAGCTCCGCGATCTCCGCTTCGCTGTACCCGGCATCACGCAGGATCTCTACGCTCTGCTCGCCGGGGTGCGGCGCAAATCGATCGATTTCTGGTCGATAAGCCGAGAGCTGCGTTGGTGGTGGCATGTGCCAGTACCCGCCCTGTGTGGGATGTTCCACGCGCTCGAAGAATCCTACGTCGTGCAAATGCGGATCATCGAAAATCGAATCGAGCGTGTGGTAGGGCATCGCCGGCACGTCGTGATGATCAAAGATCGCAAGCCATTCAGCCGTAGTCTTTGATTGCAGCGATCGCTCGCGGATGCTGTAGTACTCGCGTGTATTCGCCGCCCGGTTCGCAACCGTCTTGAAGCGCGGATCGCCCTTCAGCTCCGGCATCCCGAATGCTTCGAAGAGCCCCGCCGCCTGCTGATCGGTGTTGGCGGTGATGCAGATGTATCCGTCCTTCGTGCGCAGTGGACGCGCGTCCGGATCGAGCAGGCGCTTGTCACCGGCCGGTCCGAGTGGCGGGTCGTAGGCGCGCGTGAACATATGATCGTTCAGTACGAACGCCGCCATGTTCTCGAACATCGGCACATCGATCGATTGGCCCTCGCCCGTTCGCTCGCGATGCAAAAGCGCAGTAAGGATTGCGTTCACCGCCATGAGTCCGACGATCCGGTCGGCGATCACCATGCCGACATAGCGAGATGTGCCGGTCGATTGCTCGAACAGGGACGCCAAGCCGCTCGAACCCTGGATGATCGAATCGTAGGCGGGCTTGGCGCGATAACGACCTTCTTGGCCGAATCCGAAGATGCCGCAGTAGATGATCCGAGGGTTGACGGCACACACCTCGTCATAGGTAAGCTTGAGACGCGCCATCGCATCGGGCCGCACGTTGTAGATCAGCACGTCGGCAGTCTTCGCGAGCCGTAACAGCACTTCCCGCCCGCGAGCCTGCTTCAGGTCCAACATGATCGTGCGTTTGTTCCGATTCAAGTGCAGGAACTTCGACGACATCCCCGGTGTGGGCGACGGGCCGCCGATCGTGCGCGACAAATCACCCGACGGCGGTTCGACCTTAAACACATCGGCGCCGTAATCGCCAAGATACGATGTCGCATAGGGGCCAACCACGACCTGCGTCATGTCGACGACCCGATAGCCTTTAAGCGGAGCACTCATCGTTCAGGCGAGCTCGCAATGTCCATCGAGACTCTTCTCGCCTTGCGCGTCGATGACCCAGAGCGCGGCACTCGACGCGTCAACGCCCGGTTCAACGCACACCGTGAAGGGCTGATTCCCGAACATGGGACGAAGATTGCGTGTGCTCATGGTCTTCAGCGGGCGTGGCGCGTGTTCGCGCAAGAGCTCGTATAGGTAGAGCGTGGTAAGCCCGCCGTTGACGACCAATCCCGGATAGTTCTCGACCTCGGTGACATAGGGCAGGTCGTAGTGAATGCGGTGGCCGTTGAAGGTCAGAGCGGAATAGCGAAAGAGCGTCACTTCGTCGGCCACGTGTTCCCGCATCCAGCGCGCGGTGCGAGGCACATCCGTTGGTTTGGCGGTTGCCGGTGCGGCGCCACTCGTTGCAGTGGTCTCTTCGCGATACACGACATCTTGCTCTTCAACAATGGCCAGGCCGCGCGCGGATGCGATCGAGTGTCGGAGCGTCAGAAAAATCATCGGCCCGGTCTTGCCGGCTTTTGGGGTGATCGATGCAATGACCGATGTGCAGGTCACCGCGTCGCCCAACAACAGATCGGCGATGAATTGCGTGCGCCGTCCGGCGAACATCCGCCGCGGCAAAGGAATTGGGGGCAGAAAGTCTCCCAGCTTCGGATGGCCGTCGCGCCCGACCAGCGAGCGGCGCGCGATGCGGGGAAACAGCATCGAATGCCAGCCGATCGGTAGCGTGTCGCCCAGGCGAGGTGGAGGATCGTCACGATCAAGCGTGGCAGCGATGCGCTCGGCCATGGGCACGGTGACATGGTCGTGGCGGATTTCGGTTTTGCCGATCCACCGGTCCAAGGAGAGAGTATTCATCTACTACCTCAAAAATTCACCACGGAGGACGCGGAGGACACAGAGGAAAGTCAGGAACAAGAGATGAAAAGGTCCGTAACCATGATTCCAATCATTCCAATTGCTTCGTGCGTAGCTCGCGTTCAGTAATTGCGTTCTCTCGCGCAAGAATGCGCTCAGCACGCTCGACGACCGGGATGTCGATCATCTTGCTGTCGAGCGCGAACGACGCGCGGCCGGCGCGCTTGGCGTCCTCGTAACCCGCCAACACTTTGCGGCACCATTCGACTTCCGTGGCGGAGGGGCGATACTCTTCATTCACGACTTTCACTTGCGTTGGATGGATGCAACCGGCGCCCATGAATCCATAGGCCCGCGAGCGGCGGACCATCGCGCGAAACGCCGTCATGTCGCTATAGTCGGCGATGCTCGCGCTGTAACCAAGTGGCATGATGCCCGCCGCGTTTGCCGCGATGATCATATGCTGCTTCGGATAGAGCAAGGTCTCGTCGGTCGGATCCATGTTGCAGGCGGTCGCGAAATCCTCGCCGCCGATATTGGTGGCGACGATGCGTGGCACCGCCTTCACGATTTCGCCGATCGACAGAAACGCGGAGGGCGTCTCGATCATTGCAATCAATTTGATATGACCTTCGGCAAGCCCACGCTCTTGCTCGAGCTCGCTGATCAACTCATCGAGGAGTTGAAGATGTGAGGCACTTTCGGACTTGGTGATGGCAAGGCCATCGACCTGCGGCAGAACGCAGGCTTCGATGTCTCGCACCGCAAGCGACAACGGCCGATTGATGCGCACCACGACATCGGCGCCGGCTTGCCGGACCCGCGTTGCCGCACACTCGACCATGCTGCGCGCGCGGGACTTCTCGGCGGGCGGCACGCTGTCTTCCAGGTCGAGCTGAATGACATCGGCGCCGCGTGTGTGGGCTTTCGCGACGAACTTCTCGACGTTGGCCGGGACATAAAGGAGCGAACGCCAGACCGGCAAGATGCGCTTCAGGGTAGGCATGAAGGCAATTGTATTACGAGCGAGCGCGACGACCTTCCTCCGGACTACAATCGATCCCGACCGATTCTCCTGAACATGCAAACATGAAATCAACCACCAGTCCGAGCGCCGCCCCGATGCCTGGCGCGCCCAATCTGCAGGAGATCCTGATCCAGACGCGTGACATGCCGTGGCGCGCGAAGTCGTTGAAAGGCGTCCATGAAAAAATGCTGTGGCGGGATGAGGCCACGGAGGCCACCATTGCGCTGATCAAATTCGAGAAAGGTTGCGGCATTCCGCAGCCGCATCTCCATGCATCGAATCAGTTCATGGTCTGTCTTGAAGGCCGCTATGAGTACACGGCGACTGGCGTGGTGTTGACGCCGGGCAGCTTCTACTGCAACCCGAAGGGCAACGTGCACGGTCCGACCATCGCGCATGAGGAAACAGTGGTCGTCGAGATGTACGACGGCCCGCACTATCCCGTGAAGCCCGATTGGTATGCGGACGAAAAGGACGCGCATTGACGGGCGTGTTATCCCGGCGCTTCAGTGTCGCGCCGATGATGGACTGCACCGATCGTCACGCGCGCTATTTCCTGCGGCTGTTGTCACGCCGTGTGCTCCTCTATACGGAAATGATCACGACAGGTGCATTGCTCCATGGCGACCCGAAGCGTCATCTTCGTTTCGATCCCGCCGAACATCCGGTGGCGATCCAGTTGGGCGGTTCTGATCCCGTGGAAATGTCGACCTGCGCACGGATGGCGGCCGAAGAAGGGTATGACGAGATCAACATCAATGTCGGCTGCCCAAGCGATCGGGTGCAATCCGGCCGGTTCGGGGCATGCCTGATGGCCGAGCCGCAATTGGTGGCCGAGTGTGTTGCGGCGATGCGCGGGGCGGTGAAGATCCCGGTGACGGTGAAGACGCGCATCGGTATCGACCGTGACGAATCCACTGACCGGCTATATGCCATGGTCGAGGCGTGCCGGCTCGCGGGTTGCACGACATTCATCATCCATGCGCGCAAGGCGTGGCTGGATGGGCTGTCGCCGAAAGAAAACCGCGAGCTGCCGCCCCTCCGATATGGAGTCGTCCACCAGTTGAAACGCGATTATTCGGGGCTCGAGATCATCATCAACGGTGGACTCACGACCATCGACGCCTGCATGCGCGAGCTGCTGCATGTCGACGGCGTGATGCTCGGGCGCGAGGCCTATCACCATCCTTTTCTGCTTGCGAATGTCGATCGCGAAATTTTCGGCGAATCCGGCGCGCCGCCCGCCAGGGAAGACGTGATTGCGCGGTTCATCGAATATGTCGAACGGGAGCGGGCCGCCGGTACGCCTCTGCCGGCGATGACGCGCCATCTGCTCGGTCTCTATCAGGGGATGCCCGGCGCGCGCTACTGGCGACGCGTGCTGAGCGAACAGGTGCGACGCCCGGGCATCGGCGCGGTGGTGATCGACGAAGCAATGCGTGCGATGCGCAACGCTTCGCTTCCTCGGGATGTGGTGGCCCAAGCTTAGCTTGGCATGCTTGTCACGGTAATAGGGGACAGACCACGTTTTCAGCGAGCGGTAATCCCACCGTCGACCGGCAGCAACACGCCCGTAATGGCGGACGCGTCGGCGCTGCAAAGAAACACGGCGGCGGCGGCCACGTCTTCGGGTGTGATGAGGCGCTTCAACGGTATGCCGCTCCGAAACGTCTCAATGTCGCCCCCGCCCGCCTCCACGATCGACCGAAAGAGGGCTGTGTCGACCGGACCCGGACCTACGGCGTTCACACGAATTCCGTCGGGCGCGAGCTCGAGCGCGAGGGTGCTCATGAGCCCACTCACGCCATGCTTGGAGGCGCCATAGGCGGTGAAATTCGGCCGGACCATGATCGACTGGATTGACGCGGTGAAAAGAATGCACGGCGCGCGTTTGGCTGCCGCGGATCGGCGCAGCGCAGGGATCGCGGCCTTTGATGCGAGAAACGGGCCGATGAGGTTCACGTCCATCAATCGTCGCAGGACCGCCTCGTCGAGTTTCTCGAGGGCGCTGCGTTGCGGCATGCCTGCGTTGTTGTAGAGGATGTCGAGCGATCCGAATTTCTCGACCGTCGCGGCCACCATGCGATCGTTGTCGGCGGCATTGCAGTGATCACCCTTGACGAAGGCAGCCTGGGCGCCAAGTTCACGCGCGAGGGCGTCGCCCTTCTCGCCGTTGATGTCGCTCAGCATGACCCGGGCGCCCTCTGCGAGGAACCGCCGCGCAGTCGCAGCGCCGATGCCCGACGCGCCTCCGGTAATCAGTGCAACCTTGCCATCCAATTTTCCCATTGCGTGATTCCTTTCCGGTTGGACTTCATGATCTGGCCAGCGCCCCGCAGATGGTAGCGCGCCGGCAGGGAAACGACTAGAAGGCAGGTAGGATAGGGACCACATTCAATCGGGCCCTACCTCGCGAGGGTAGTCTTTGTCCTGAGAAATTCGTCCTGAGAGATCGATGACCATCCGCAGCAGACCGAAGGCATTTGCGACGATCGCAATCCTTGTTTGCGCGATAAGCGGATACGGCCACGCAAACGGCCAAGACTGTAGCGCGGAGCTTGCGGGCGCGCGACACGTGGAGTCAAAGGGGTATGTCCTCGCCTATCGGACCGAGCCCGAGAAGATCAAGATCGGTGAGCACTTCGCGATCGATCTTGTCGTGTGTGCGAAGGAAGGTGGCGCGGAGCCCGCCTCCATTCGCGTCGACGCGTCGATGCCGGAACATCGGCACGGCATGAATTATCGTGCGAGCGTGACCCGTCGCGGGCTCCATCAACATCGCGCGGAGGGGCTGCTCTTCCATATGCCGGGCCGGTGGGAATTTGCATTCGATGTCCAAGGCGCAGGGCCAGTGGAGCGCCTGACGCATAGCGTGATCGTCCGGTAGTCGAGCCTTTCCGCGGACGTTCGATATGATGGTGCTCGTCGAGCTCAATTGTGGAGGTTGTCGTGATGAGAACATCGAAAGTGCATGCGTTGGTTGCGGTCGGCCTGCTCCTGATTGGCTTTCATCAATCGGTATCGGCCGCGTATCCCGATCGACCCATCAAGATGATCGTTCCGTGGGCGGCAGGCGGCGACACGGACAATATTTTTCGTCCCTTTGCCCCACTTCTGCAAAAAGCGCTGGGTGCCGGCGCGACGGTTGTCATCGCCAATGTAGGCGGCGCTTCAGGGACCACCGGTGCCCGCGAAGCCAAGGGCGCGCCGCCTGATGGTTATACGGTGTTCTCGGTGCACGATTACATCCATCTCACCTACTACACCGGCATTGCCGATGTGAGCTACAGCGACTTCGATCCGATCTGCATGCTTTCCTCGACGGCCTCGGTCTTGACGGCCAGCCCAAAGACGCCGTGGAAAACCATGGGCGATTTGATTGCCGACGCCAAGGCACGGTCGGGTCAGATATCCGTTGGCGCGACACTCGGGTCTACCAGCCACTTCTTTCCGGCAATGATCGAGAAGGCTGCCGGTGTCAAGTTCAAGTACGTTTCGTACGACGGACTCGCGCCCCGCATGAACGCGATCCTCGGCGGACACGTCGATCTCACCGACGCGAATCTCACGCAGAAGGGCAAGGTCGACGCCGGTCAACTGAAGTTCCTCGCCATCGCGACCGAAAAACGCATTCCGGAATTGCCGAACGTTCCAACCTTGAAAGAGCTTGGCTTGAACGTCGTCTATGATGTTTCGCGCGGCATCATGGTGCCGAAGAAAACGCCGACTGACGTGATCAACAAACTCGAGGCGGCGTGCACCGTGGCAGTGAAGGATCCTGCGTTCGATGAGGCGATGAAGAAACAAGGGACCAGTGTGCGCTACATGGATCGCAAAGCCTTCGGTGCGTTTCTCGAAAAGAACGACGCGCTCAATCGCGATCTCGCGAAGGATCTCGGGCTAATGAAGCGCCAGTAGCCGCATCGCGGGATTGAGACGAAACGGGGCCATCTTGCAGCGCGACACTGTCACCGGCTGCGCCTGTTTGGTGGTGAGCATCGTGCTGCTCGGTGCCACCCGCGGGCTTCCCGAGGCGTCGATCCTCGTACCCATCGGGCCGGGCATCTACCCGCGGGTCGTCCTCGCGATTACCGCTGTTCTGTCGATCATCGTCATCGCAACCGGGCTTCGTGCGAGGAAGGCCATCCGACCCAACAGCGAGCGGGCCGACGCGGGCGCTCGCAACTATCCGCTCGTCATCGCCGCCTTTGCGGTCTTTGGCCTCTACACGCTGATCCTTCCGATCGCCGGTTTCAGGATTGCGACGGTCCTCTTTGTCGCGGCCCTGCAAGGATTGTTGGACCCGCCGCGTACCGTGCGCACAATGTCGGTGCTGATCGGCGTTGCGATTGCGACCTCGCTCATCTCGCATTTCATCTTCGAACGCAATCTCGGCGTACTGCTGCCGCGCGGTAGTCTCACCGGACTCTGACGATGTTCGAGTTGCTTGGTACCGGCATCATCGACATCGTGCAGTGGAAATACGTGATTCCGCTATGTCTTGGGACGCTTATCGGGATCATCGGTGGCGCGCTGCCCGGCGTGACCATCACCATGACCATCATCGTGGTGCTGCCGTTTACATTCGGCCTGGATCCGTTGCAGGGGCTGTCCGCGATGGTCGGGGTCTATGTGGGGGGTGAATCGGGTGGCTTGATCATTGCCTGCCTGCTTGGGATTCCCGGCACGCCATCGGCGGTTGCGACGACCTTCGATGGATTCCCGATGGCACGCAATGGCGAGCCGGGACGTGCGGTGTGGCTTGGCGTGTGGGCGTCATTTTTTGGCGGGCTGATTGGTGGCGTCTTCCTGATTGCGGCCACCACGCCGCTTGCAAAGCTCGCTCTGGAATTCGGTCCGTGGGAGTATTTTTCGCTTTTCATCCTGGCGTTGTCGATGGTCGCGGGCCTGGTCGAGACATCGATCGCGAAGGGGCTCTTGTCGGGCGCAATCGGATTGGTCATCACCATCATTGGTACCGATCCGATCCTGGGCGTTCCGCGTTTGCATTTCGAAACGGATTTTTTGAAGAGCGGCTTTCCGTTCCTGCCGGTGCTGATCGGCATCTTCGCTTTCGCGCAGATCATGTCGGAAATCGAGGTGATGAAACCAGGCGGCCGTGTCGCGAACGCCGTGACCAACGCTCCACGTCTCGCCGTATCGCATCTGAAGGTCATCGGCGAGATTCTGTCGCGTCCGATTCTGCTCGCGTGGTCGTCGGTCATCGGACTCATCATCGGGATCCTGCCCGCAGTCGGCGGCAGTGCCGCAAGCATGATGGCGTACGATCAGGCGAAAAAATTCTCCAAGCATCCTGAACGGTTCGGAACCGGTATTCCGGAAGGTATCATCGCCTCGGAATCATCCAACAACGCGAATGTCGGCGGTTCGCTTGTAACCATAATGGCCTTCGGTATCCCGGGCGATGCGGTCACTGCGGTGATGCTAGGTGCGATGACCATTCATGGCATCCAGTCGGGCCCGCTCTTCATGTTGCAGCAACCGGCGCTCGCATACGGAATTTTCGCGGCCTATTTCGTTTCGCTGGTTGTGACTGTCTTGATCATCGCCGCGACAGCGCGCTACATGATTGCAATTACGTCAGTACCAAAATCGATCCTGGTTCCAATCGTTCTGGTACTTTGTGTAATCGGGGCCTATGCACTCAACAACACGATCGGCAATGTACACGTCCTGCTTCTCTGGGGGGTGATCGGCTATCTCATGGTGAAGGGCGGGCTGCCGCTTGCTCCGCTCATACTCGGGCTGATCCTGGGTGATCAAATCGAGATCAATCTCATCCGCGCGATTCAGACCGATTCCGATCCTTGGCTTTTCGTTTCGCGCCCGATATCCGGGGGGCTTCTGGCGGTATCAGTTATCTCGGTCCTCTACGCGCTTTGGCAACACCACCGCCAACAACGGAACGCACCACAGCAAAGCGATGCGGATTTCTGAGCCATGAACGCGGAGAGCCTGACCATGCAAGAGACCGCTTCAATCATCGGCTTGTCCGTGCCGCGAAGCACGGCTCGTCGCCTGGTGGCCGGTCGCGGACGCTACGTCGATGATCTGCGCTGGCCGAATCTGCTGCATGCGGCGTTCTTGCGCAGCCCCTACGCGCATGCGGATCTGCGCATTACCGGCACCGGCACCGCGACGCATGCGCCGGGTGTCGTCGCGGTTATCCATGGTGCGAAGATGGCTACTGTCTGCCGTCCCTGGACGACGACGCTTGCGACACTGCCCAAACACGTGTCCGCGCCGCAACCGCCGCTCGCAGGTGATCGCGTGGTGTATCAAGGTCAGCCGATTGCGATGGTGATTGCGCAATCGCGTGCGGCCGCCGAGGATGCGGTCGCGTTGATCGAGGTCGAGTGGACGGAGCGCCCGGCCGTCGCGCGTTGGCGCGATGCGCTGTCCGATGCCGCGGTACCGATTCATGGCGAGCTGACTTCGAATCTCGCGTTCGCGCATGCGATTGAATTCGGCGAAACATCCAAAGCATTCGACCAGGCGCACCGCATCGTCCGGCGTACGTTGCGCTTCCCGCGAGTGACGGGCGTATCGCTCGAACCACGCGCGATCGCGGCCGATTTCGATCCCACCCAGCGCAGGCTTACCGTGCACGCCTCGACGCAGGTGCCGCATCAACTGCGGGCGATTCTCGCCGCGCAATTGGGATTGACAGAAAGCGACGTACGGGTCCTCGTCCCGGATGTAGGCGGTGGCTTTGGTGTAAAGCTGCATGCCTATGATGACGAGATGGCCGTGGCGGGCGCCTCGGTTCTGCTCGGCCGACCGGTGAAGTGGGTCTGCGATCGCCTCGAAGCATTTTCGTC
Organism: Betaproteobacteria bacterium; assembly: GCA_031391405.1. Taxonomy (GTDB): domain Bacteria; phylum Pseudomonadota; class Gammaproteobacteria; order Burkholderiales; family SG8-39; genus SHXR01. The sequence continues at coordinate 477 of JANMUI010000425.1, read as the reverse complement.
CGACGTGCACGCGCGAGAGCATGAGGTCAGCGCGGAGATCGCGGTGGCGGATGACGGCACTTTGCTTGGTCTGCGTTTCGATGGCGTCGTGGAAGCCGGTGCATTCTCGATATTTCCGCGTTCGAGCGTGCTCGAAGGGATGCATGCGATCGGTGTTGCCGGCGCGCCGTACGACCTGCCTGCTTATTCGGCAACGCTTCGGGTCGTCTACGAGAACAAGGTCAATACCGGCTCCTATCGTGGTGTCGGCCAACCCATAGCATGCGGTGTGACCGAGCACATGATCGATGCCGCGGCGGCTGCAATCGGCATGGATCCTGCGGCGGTGCGAGAGCGCACGCTCCGTCGCGGTGCCCCGCCCGGTGGCAAGACGGCAGGTGGGCAGGAGATCGATGCGTTGTCGCAGCATGCGTGTCTTGCGCGATTGCTATCGCTCATGCGCTACGACGCGCTCCGGCGCGAGCAGGTCATCGAACG
>JANMUI010000388.1:0-25057 GCA_031391405.1 Betaproteobacteria bacterium | reverse complement strand
CCATCTTGAATATTGGTAGGTACATCGCTACGACCAAGCCGCCGATTATTACACCGAGGACGGCCATGATCATAGGCTCCATGAGTGACGACAGCGCTTTGACCATTTCGTCGACTTCCTCGTCATAAAAGTCCGCAACTTTGCTAAGCATCGTATCGAGGGAGCCGGACTCTTCACCAATGGAGACCATCTGGACGACCATGCTCGGGAATACCTTTGCCTGTTCCATTGCTAACGTGAGGCTGGTACCGGTCGAGACTTCGTTTTGGATGCCCTTGGTTGCGACGAGGTAGACATAGTTTCCCGCGGCGCCGCCGACGGATTCGAGGGCCTCAACCAGCGGTACACCCGCGGCGAACATCGTCGACAGCGTACGGGTCCAGCGGGCAAGTGTCCCCTTGCGTACGAGCTCTCCGAATACCGGCAATTTCAGCAACAGGCGATCGAATCCGATCTGCATTGCCGTGGAACGCTTGTAGAACGCGAGAGCTCCCCAGGCGATAGCAAAGATCGTCGGGAAGAGCGTGTACCAGTTGCCCACCAAGAAATCCGAAATTGCAATGACGATCAAGGTAGGTGCCGGTAGGTCGGCGCCAAAGCTTGAGAATACGGTCTTGAACGCCGGGATGACCCACAGCATGATCACCACGACAACGATCGTGGCAACCGCCATGACCGCGATCGGATAGAAAAGCGCCCCCTTGATCTTGCCTTTGATGGCCAGGGTCTTCTCCTGATAGATCGAGAGCCGATCGAGCAGGGTCTCCAGGATCCCCGCCTGCTCGCCTGCCTGGACAAGATTGCAGTAGAGCGCATCAAAATAGAGTGGGTGCTTCGCGAACGATTGGGACAAGCCTGCGCCGGTTTCGATGTCGGTGCGAATTGTTTGCAGGAGTCGGGCCATCGCGGGGTTCGCGTGTCCGCGGCCAACGATATCGAAGGATTGCATCAGCGGCACACCCGCCTTCATCATCGTCGCGAGCTGTCGCGTAAAGACGGCGATGTCCTTCTGGGAAATGCTACCGCCCCTGGACAGGCGCTGCGCCTTGATCTTCGTGACGGTAATGCCTTGTCGGCGCAGCATCGATTTGACCACATGCTCGCCGGTCGCACGCACTTCGCCCCGAGCGGTTTTTCCGTTCTTGTCACGCCCCTCGTAGACGAAGATTTTTTCGCTGGGGCCGCCGGATGCCGATTTTTTTGCGGGTTGTGCTGTCGTTGCCATGGAACATGTCCTTACGTCAATCTTCGCGACGCCATCGATCGAATGTCGTGCGAACTCGGGAGCTGCGCCTAAGAGCGGCATGAGCGCAGAACGGGGCAATACCGATCGCATGCCTTGCAGATGTGCCGGTGCCGTGCGATCCGTCGAAACCGGACGCCACGCAATCAACATGTGATTTGCCGTGGCCTCCCACACATCTTCAAGGTCACAGCGGCACCAGAATGCGGTGTCTTGAGGTTCGACGGGGTGCTCGCGTGAGAAATGCTACCGATGCGAAGAGCGACCGAAATGATGCGAATCCCCGCCCGAGGCGATCGCGAAGAAAGACGTGTCCCGAACAATTCAGTGCGGTACTGAGATTGGCCGCGGCTGAAAAATCCGAACCGTCTTGACGACGCGATCCTCGGTTTGAAGGATCTCAAGTGCGATCCCTCCAATGCGCATGCTGACCCCCGCCGCAGGGATGTCCTGCAAGTAATCGGTAATGAGGCCATTCAGCGTCTTTGGACCATCAACCGGCAACGCCAAGCCAAGCTTGCGATTGAGCTCTCTCAGCGACGAGGAGCCCTCCACCACGGCTTCTCCGTCGGCGTTCCATGCGAAGTCGCTCGATTTAATTGGCGCATTGGTGGTGAACTCCCCAACGATCTCCTCGATGATGTCCTCTAAGGTGACGAGGCCTAGGACTTCCCCGTATTCATCTACAACCAGGCCAAATCGTTCCCGGTTCTCCTGGAAAAATTGCAGTTGCGCGAGGGCGGGGGTGGTCGAGGGAATGAAATACGGCGCGAGGAGCATCTCGGTCAAGGTATCGCGATCCAAGGCGCCATCCCTGATTGCCGCCAGCACGCGCCGGATATGGAGGATGCCGACAACGTTCGTCAACTCCTCTCTATATGCAATAAGACGGGTGTGATAACTCGTTGCGATCTGCTCGATGATGCGTTCCGGTGGCGAATCGAGGTCGATCGCTTCGATCTGTGCCCTCGGTGTCATCACGTCCTGCACGGTGATGTGCTCGAGATCGAATAGATTCACGAGAATCATCTGGTGTTTCCTCGGCAGGACCCGGCTGTGTTCCAGAACCAGGGTTCGTAGCTCTTCGTTGGTCAATCGCTGGTTTTCGTCGTCGGTGGGTGGCTTGACACGAAGAATCCAGAGGAGGCCGTTGACGAAGAAGTTGACGAACGAAACGACCGGATAGAGCGCGGTGAGCAGTGGCCCGAGAATGTAGCTCGCGGGCAGCGCGATCCTTTCGGCGTAGGCGGCACCGATGACTTTCGGCGTGATCTCCGAGAACACGAGAATGAGGAACGTCACACCGAGCGTTCCGGCGGCAAGCGCGGCTTCGTTCTCGCCGAAAAGCTCGATCGCGATCACACCGGTCAGCGTTGCGGCCGCTGCATTGATGAGGTTGTTGCCGAGCAGGATTACGCCAAGCAGACGATCGGTCCGGTCAAGTAATGCTTGCACCTTCATGGCGCCGCGGTTCCCGAGCCGAACCATCGCTTTCAGGCGGTAGCGGTTGAGCGCCATCATGCTCGTTTCGGCAACGGAGAAAAAAGCCGAGAGGACGAGCAACACGGCAAGCGTTGCTAGTTGGGTCGACAAAAATACGCCTGACTAAGGGAATTCGAATGCACGGGAATGGACGAGCCAGTATTCGGGCCGGTTTGCGGGTTGTCAAGGCACCGGCGGTGACTCACGCGCCTCCCCGGCGGAGAATCACCTCCAATACGAACCGGCTGCCAATGTAGGCAAGCAGCAAAGTGACGAATCCGGCGAGGATCCAGCGGATGGCGGTGCGGCCTCTCCATCCGTAGTGCCATCGGCCCGCCAGGAGCGCGGCGAAAATGATCCACGAGGCAATTGCAAAAATTGTCTTGTGGTCAAACCGCATCGCGCGACCAAAGACCTGTTCCGCAAAGATGAATCCGGTTGCAAGGGTTGCAGTGAGCAGGATGAATCCGATTGCGATGATTCGAAACAACATACGCTCGAGTGTCAGCAAGGGCGGCAGGGCCGCGAACGGCGCAGTCAGCGCGCCGGCGTGCAAGCGCCGCTCCAGCACGGCCATTAGCAGCGCTTGAAGTGCGGCGATGGTGAACAGGCTGTACGCCCCCATCGCCAGAACGAGGTGTATCCGGAATACCAACGAGTCGGCATGCGCTTGCGTCGCGAAACCCATGAAGATTGCTGGAAGCACAACGCATACGGCGGCGAGCATGAGGACAATAAATTGAAGGCCATCCAAGCGCACGAAGAGGTTTTCGATCCAGTAGATCGCCACCCCAAGCCACAGCATGACGGAAAGGGCCTGCCCGAACCCGAATCGCAATTTCGGTTCGGCGAATATGCCGACGTAGAGCAACCAGCCGTGCATCGCGAGGGGGATGAGGATCGCGAATCGGGCGAGGCTCGGAAAACGAACGGCGGTTGCCGCGACAGCTCGCCAATTCGCACGCCAGAAAAAGACGGCGAGAAGAAGGTAGAAGAGCGAAGTAATAGTGTAAAGGGTGCTGGTTTGCATTTTTGTGCCGCTTGGCGAGCGACCGATGATGAAACGTCCAATACACGTCAATGGTGGTGGGATGCGACCGGATGGTCGCGCGGCGATCGATCTGTGGATTGTCGCAGACAGCAAAACTCCACGCATCGGGATGCGTACCTACAACCGCGTCGCCCCGCAAACGTGTCGGCGTATTCCGACTTCGGCATTGGACTGTGAATTAGCGCACGCCGGCTGGGGGGTGTCGGCGTTCCGTCGACTTGGTCCAAGCAGCATACTTCCCAGTGTCTAGTCTTTGCGGATTAGGCAATGTCTAGTCGGTCTATTGAACTTGCCCGAGAAAACGAGCACATTCACCGGACGCCTTCATCGCACCTACCAGAGACGTAGGCAGATGGGGTGAGGCCGCGGAGGCCGACCTTTCTTTTCGTAGTCATGTTTCCGGAGGAATGTTATGAAATCGATCTCGACAGCGGTGGTGGCAGTGGTTCTTGCAGCAGGTAGCACCTACGCGATGGCGCAACAAAGCAAGTCGAATGTCAATGTCGACAATGTGATTCAAGGTGGCGCGGCCGGCGGGATTGGCGCATCGAACAAGCAGGTCCTGGAAATCGGCAATGCGACCAAAGGCGGCCAGTCCAACGTGAACGCCAAGAATGTCATTCAAGGTGGTGCGGCAGGCGGTATCGGGTCGTCGAACAACCAAACGATGAAGATCGGCAACGCTGATGGCGGCGGCAAGTCCAATGTCAAGGTTGACAACGTCATTCAAGGCGGCGCGGCGGGTGGCATTGGTGCATCAAACAAGCAAGTGTTGGAAATTGGCAATGCGGCCAAGGGTGGCCAGTCCAACGTCAACGCCAAAAACATCATTCAAGGCGGCGCCGCAGGCGGTATCGGTTCGTCCAACAATCAAAGCATGAAGATCGGCAACGCGCAGTAATCACGTCATTCGCGATAAATTAGGGAGAGGACGGACGCCGCCTCTCCCAGTTACCTTTCGATTGGGGAACCACATTATGAACGTGAGGCGCTTGTTGCTATTTTTGGCCGGGTTGTCATTCGCCGTTCTTGCGATTGCCCGAGGGGCGGGCGACGGCGATCTTCCGGATGAAGTGCGTGCCCTGATCAAGCGGGAAGAAGCCAAGGGCTTGACGGATCCCAATCGCCGTCGAGCGGCTCAAAACAACAGAGATAACAATGACGGTGGTGGCGATGGTGGCTGCAACATGGAAATTGGCAATGCAAATAGCGGCGGCAAGAGTGGTACTGCCCCGCGCCAAGTGACGACTATCATCACGGGGCCAGTCATTCAGATGAACAACAAATGCAAGTAAGGTCGATTCTGGAACTGATTGGGGAAATCGTGAATTTATTACTTCGTTGCGCCCGGCCCACCCGAGGGCGGTCATCACTGACCTCATATTCGTCGCGAATCGCAGGCGCAGTTTTATTCGGCAGCATTCTAGGGTGCGCGGGGCCGCAGACGCTTCGTAACGAGACAGTAGGAATTGCGAAAGACGCGGCGAAAGGCCCGGGAGAAAGGCCAACAGTCGCCTTGACCAACTTCTCGGACGGCCTGCGCTGTCTCGACAACCAGCTCCTCGATTTCGGTGTTCGCAATCTGTCGATCATCGTCGAAGACCTCGATGACCAAACGAAGAAGGTTGCGGCCGGCAGCAAGGACATGCTCATCTCTGCGATCTCGGCGGCCAGTCGGCGAAGTCGCGCGATACGGCTGGTTGCGTTTGGTAACGATGCACGCAACACGGCATCCTTCATGGATCGGGCTGAGCGCAAATCGCAGTACAGTGCCGTTCCCGACTTTGGCATTCGCGGTTCCGTGTCGCAGTTCGACGACAACATCGCTAAACGCACGAACGACGCGGGATTTTCCATTGGCTCGATCTTGAGTCTCGGCTCGGGTTCATCTGCGACTGCGAAAGTGCTCGGCCTCGACCTTGCAATGGTGCGAACTGAAGATTTCTCGGTCGTTTCCGGTGTGACCTCGAAAAATGCCGTGGTACTGGTTCAGCAGGGGACCGGCATTGACGCGTCCGCTTCGATTTCCAAGTATGGTCTGACGTACCAGACCAGCACTTCGATGTCCGAGGGTACCTCCGTCGCCTTGCGCAACCTCATCGAGCTCGCATCGATCGAGCTGGTCGGCAAGCTCGCAAAGGTGCCGTACTGGAAGTGTTTGGGCGCGCGTGACGATTCACCCGATGTGAAAACCGAGATGTCGGATTGGCTCGAGGGGATGGTGCAGTCCGAACGAACCTACGAAGGTCTGAGCCAACCGTTCCGCAGTTGGGAGCTATTCGCGTTCTTTCAGACACAGATGGCTGCTCTAGGAATCTATGACGGGCGTACCGACGGTTTGCCGACCTCTGAATTCGGCAACGCAATCGTGGAATACCGAAAGCTTCTTGGATTGAGCGCAACGAAGGACATGAATCAGGAATTTCTCGAGCGTCATCTGATGGCCGATCGCTCGCAGCTGCGAACCAAGGTGCAGCAGTTCCTCGCATCCAGGCCCGCACCACAGCCGCAACAAGTTGCCGCGGCGCCGGCGGCGCCGGTTCAAGTCGCTCCGCAACAATCGCCACAATCGCCACAACCGACACAACAAGCCGCGCTCCGCCCGCAATCCGGCACTGCGGGTACCTCCGCGGGCGCAAATGCGATGGGACTCGCATTCAATGCCGGCGATGGCAAGAAATTCCCTCCCGGCGCAACCGTGGATCTTCGCCTGTATAGCCAAGCACCGGCGGTGGTCTATTGCTTCCTGAAAGACGAGTCAGGCGCCGTGGTGCGGTTGCTCCCAAACAGCGGAGCGAGGTTGTCGCGCGTTGCGCCTGGGCAGGACCTTCTGCTGCGTGGACAAGACCAAAAAGCGAAATGGGAAATTGTCGCGAACGAGAAGGGTATTCCGGAGACGGTCGCCTGTTTTGGAAGCCCTCAGAATCTAACCGGTCGCTTGCCGAAACTCCTGCAAGGCGCCGATTTCGAGGCGATTCCCGGTGTTTCCGCCCTGGAGGAGGTTCGTGATGCCATCCGTCAGGCGTCCGGACAGCAATTCGGTGAAGCGTGGTTCACCATTCGCAGCCGTTAGCTCTCGAGGGAATTCCGGTGAAATTAAAGCGGGTCTTGGTGGTGATGTTCGCAATGGTCATTTGGCCCTTTGCCCTGCATTCAGCGGGCGCAGAGGTCAAGACGCCCTCCACGAGTGGGACGCCAACCAATGTAGACGCGGATAGCAATACCGCGAATCGCGACACGCCCGTGGTGGCGGGCCGCCTATCGCCCAATCGACAGGGGTATTTGCTCCGGTGCTGGAATTTTGGGCGGCTTGTCTATGAGGGACCCGTGAGCGGGCCCGCACAGGGTAGCGGGGCTTCTGGCATCACTGTTCCTGTTTCGTCCGGCCGGCCTAAGCAGATACTGGACATGAAGCAAGGCCTTTGCATCATCGACTGAAAATGAATCCGGCGCTTTCAATCGTGGGATGCGTGATTGTGGTAGTTGCGACGAGTGTGTCGGCGCTCGGCCAGACGAGCTCGAAATCGTATTCAGTCCAAGGCTTCGACAGCGTTACGATCCGAATCCCGGCAACTGTGGAGATCATTCGCGCCGACCGGGCGAGCGTACGCATAACCGCCGAACCCAAGGTTCTGGATCGTTTGCAAGTCACCGAGCGCAATCGATCCCTGCTGATCGAATCGCCAAAAGGATTTTCGACGAATCAGCCATTGAGCATTGCTATCGGCACTGCCGAGCTCAAGGTTGTGGCGTTGGAAGCGGCCGGTGATATCACGATCAGTAGGCCGCGGGGACAGCAACTCGACCTGCGAAGCAGTGGAGCCGGGAGCATTCAAGTCAACGGCGCCGAGATCGGCGCGATGAAGATCAAGCTCGATGGGTCCGAGACGGTCAAGCTGGACGGGAGAGCGTCCGCGCTCGAGTTGAAGCTGACCGGAGCATCGAGCGTCGATGCAAGCGCATTGCGAACGTCGCGCGTCGTAGTGACCGTGGATGGTGCAAGTGACGTTGCGATTCATGCGGACGAATCCATCGATGCCACGGTGAGCGGCAGCGGATCCGTGCGATATCAGGGCAAGGCTACTGTTAAACAGCGCGTGAGCGGCGCTGGCTCGGTCGAACGAAACTGAGCCTCGCCGCGGCGTGCAACGATTGGGAGAGTGAAAATGCGAAAATCAGTGATAGCGATAGCGACGATCATGGCATTCGGCGCGGCCAGCTCTGTGGCCCAAGTCCGCCATTTTTCCGAGTCTGACCTGCCAAGCGCGGATGACGTAACGCGCCTCCTCGGTGGCGGCTCCGACCAACCCGCGCCCAAAATGCGCGGCCTGCGCGTGTCTCCATCGCCGACCGCCAATGCGCCCGCCGCCGCCGCAGGCCAAGCGATGCAGCAACGCGACGAAGCGAAGGCCAACGTATCGGCAGGAGGATTTTCGTTTCCTGTTGCATTCGCGCTCGGTTCGGCGACGCTCTCGCCCTCGGCGTATGGTGCACTAGATCGGATTGGTGCCGGCATGGCCGCACTGACGAGCAAGGATCCCGACGTCAAGATTCTGATCGAGGGGCATGCGGATGCTTCGGGCGAATTCAATCAGAACGTTCAGCTATCCCTCCGACGTGCGTTGTCCGTCAAGAGTTATTTGATGACGAAATACGGAATCGATCAGAACAATCTCGAAGTCGCCGGCATGGGATCGCGGGCGCTCTTGAATCAAGGCAATCCGATGGCTGCCGAGAATCGTCGCGTCGAGTTCAAACGTGTGGGACAGTAGGCAGCAATTCGATCTCGCCTAAGGTTACGATTGTTGGAATCAAATTCATGCGGTCCGGGAGAATGCGAATGAACTGGAAAATTATGACGGCGTCCTTGTTGGTGTCGATCTGCCTGGTCTCGGTGACCGGGTGCGCCGGCAACAGCGGTGCCGGAAACAATCCGTCCCCCGTCGCCGGAGGCGCCACGTCAACGCGTGCCAACTCAATGGCGGATCGTGCCGCGTATCAGCCGATCGAATACAAGAATTCGGCCAAGAAAGGGCCGGCCCTCGTCGTGCTCCCTGGGGAGATCAAGAGCAACAACACGACCTTCTTGCAGAACATCCGCACCAACAACATCGCCGACTGGGCCGAGCTCGAGCTCAGCAAGGCGAACTTCTCCGTTCTCGAGCGACAGCAGTTGGGTCCGTTACTTCGTGAGGCCGAGTTGGCCTACAACATGTCAGATGCCAAGACTGCGTCCCAGCTTCAGCAAAAGGGAAATCTTCGAACGACACGCTGGATCGTGAAATTCGACATCCTGCGCGCGGAACAGATTGGGGAAGCCGGCAAAGGTTTCGACGGCAGCACGATCGGGGGCATGGTGGGGACTCTGCTCGGCGGCACGACCGGCTCCCTCGCGCGCCAGGGGGTCGGGTCGGTCAAGACCGGCGAGGCATCCGGGGTCTGGTTAGTGGGGTTGCGCTTTCGCATCATCGATGCGAAGACAACGGATCAGGTTGCCCAAGGTTACGTAGAAGACAAGATGGAAATGGGCAAGGTGGCATCCTCGGTTTTCGGTGTGAGCTCCTCCGCAAAAGGCCAAACGACGCTCGACACCCTCGTGCAGCGGCTGGTTCAAGCATCAGTATCCGAGATCGACGCCAAGCACAAATAGCGTTTCGCACCGCGAATCGCATGTAATTCAAAGGCGCGCAGAGCGAGGATTATCGACATGGCAGTGTTCTCCTATCTTCGCGCCTTTCTCCGTGCCGGCACCTCCGGTGCAGCGTGTGTTGTATTCGCGGCCTCGGCATTTGCGGCGAACGAGCCGCCGCGACATGCGCTGGTGATCGGCAATTCCCAGTACAAGTCCTCGCCCCTGCCAAATGCTTCGAACGATGCCCGGGCCATCGGCAAGACGTTGACTGCGGTCGGGTTTCGCGTCCGCTCGCTTGAGAATGCCTCCCAGAAACAGATGATGGAGGCAATCCGCGCATTCGGCGATGACATCAAGGGTGGATCGGTCGGCCTGTTCTATTTCGCGGGTCATGGCATTCAGGTGAAGGGCCGAAACTTCCTGATTCCCTCGGATGCCAATATCACGCGCGAAGACGAGATTCCGTATCAATCCGTGGATGCGGGTCAGGTCTTGGACAAGATGGAGTCGGCCAAAAACGCAGTGAACATCATGATTCTCGACGCCTGCCGGAATAACCCATTCGCGCGCTCGAGTCGTTCTTCGACGGTCGGGCTCGCTCAGATGGATGCGCCGGTTGGTACGCTGATCGCGTTCGCAACGGCCCCGGGCGCGGAGGCCAGTGACGGCTCGGGCGATCATGGCGTCTATACCGAGAATATGCTGAAGCACATGACCCAGCCCGGCCTCAAGATCGAGGACCTCTTCAAACGGGTCAGGGTGGGCGTACGCATCGAAACCAAGAACAAGCAGATCCCATGGGAAAACACGTCCCTCGAGGGCGACTTCTTCTTCGTCCCGCCCGCTCCCGGTTCCGCTACGGCAGGGGTTTCGTCACCGGCAACCACGCCCACCGATCCCAAGGCGATCGAAATGACGTTCTGGAATTCGATCAAGGATAGCAGCCGGGCTGGCGACTATCAGGCCTACATGGAGCGATACCCCAAGGGGGAATTCGCAAGTCTTGCGCGCGGGCGGATCACTGATCTGCAGAAGCAACATGAAGACAACGCGCGCACGGTTGTGAATCTGGCGCCCTCGACCCCGCCCGACAAGCCTGCAGCGCAATCCTCGTCTGGCCGGCAGACGTTCTCGTTTGCGGCTGCCGAGCAGCAGGCCGAACGTGATGCCAATGCGCGTCGCGATGAATCTTCGGCGGCTCTGAGCGGTGCCTGTGCACCCGCGCGCAAACGCGCAGGAATCCGAATCGAGGTTCAGGAGCAAATGGGGCGAAAGCTCGCGTCTTCGATGGCTCAGCCGATGGGCGCGACTGCAACCGGCATCACCGACAGGCTGCGGCGGGCGGGCCTGACGATTGATCAGGGGGCGAAGTCCCAATACGTCCTGCGGGGCATCGTCTCGTCGAACGCAGGGACGAACCGGCTGGTCCGCGTTAATGAAGTCAGCATCTCGGCGGCGCTTGATCTGATTGATGCTTCCGGCCGCCTCGTCGCGAATTTTCTTTCGCGTGAGGAAAGCTTTGCCGGTGCAGATCTGATGTTCGCCTATCGGGACCTCGCGCAACGCCAGGCGGACGATTTGGCGGCACGCATCTATCGCGATTTCTGCGGCGCCGGCTAACCGCCGGACCCGTAGATGCCGGTGGCGCCACGCCACGAAACGCCGTCATTTGCTTCCACAGCGTTATAGTGCTCGCCCATTTCCCGCGGTGACGCACCTCAACGCCGCTCGATGATCAACGAGGATTCCTATGCTTGACACCCTGACGCAGCGGCTCTCCCGGGTCATGAAGACGATCCGGGGCGAGGCCCGGCTCACCGAATCGAACATTCAGGATGCCTTGCGCGAAGTGCGCATGGCGTTGCTGGAGGCCGATGTAGCGCTGCCCGTGGTGCGCGATTTGGTCGCCCGCGTAAAGGAAAAGGCCATCGGGGAAGAGGTGGTCGGCAGTTTGACACCAGGACAATCACTGGTCGGCGTCGTGTATCGGGAATTGACCGCGTTGATGGGCGGGGCGAACGAAGGGTTGAATCTCGCCGTCACGCCTCCCGCGGTCGTGCTGATGGCCGGGTTGCAAGGCTCGGGAAAGACTACATCAACCGGCAAACTGGCGAAGTACCTGAGCGAGGATCGCAAGAAAAAAGTGCTGGTCGTTTCATGCGACGTGTATCGACCGGCGGCAATCGAGCAGCTTGCGACCGTGGGCAAGCAGGCAGGTGTGGATGTTTTTCCGTCGAGTGCTGACCAAAAACCGGTGGACATCGCACTTGCGGCGGTCGATTTCGCGCGCAAGCACTATCACGACGTTCTGATCGTCGATACGGCCGGGCGATTGGCGATCGATGAAGAGATGATGCGAGAGATCGCCGGGCTTCATCAGGCCCTGCAACCTGCCGAGACGCTATTCGTCGTGGATTCGATGCAAGGCCAGGATGCGGTCAATGTCGCCAAGGCGTTCAATGACACGCTCCCGTTGACGGGCGTTGTCCTCACCAAGCTCGATGGCGATTCACGAGGCGGTGCCGCGCTTTCTGTTCGGCATGTAACGGGCAAGCCGATCAAATTCTCCGGCGTGAGCGAGAAGCTCGCAGGGCTCGAGCCGTTCCATCCGGATCGTATGGCATCGCGGATCCTTGGCATGGGCGACATCCTCTCGCTTGTCGAGGATGCGCGCAAAGGGGTCGATGAGGTTGAAGCGCAACGCCTCGCGGAGAAATTCAAGAAGGGCAAGGGATTCGATCTGGAAGACTTCAAAGCCCAGATTCAGCAGATGAAGAAGATGGGCGGGCTCAACGCTTTGATCGACAAGCTGCCGGCGTCGATCGGGCAAATGGCAGGGCAAGCACAAGCAATCGACGACAAGTCCATTCGCCGTATCGAGGGCATCATCAATTCGATGACACCCCACGAGCGTGCGAAGCCGGAGGTGATCAAGGCCGCTCGCAAGCGGCGGATCGCCGCGGGGTCTGGGGTCCAGGTCCAGGAGGTCAATCGACTTCTGAATCAGTTCGAACAGACGCAGAAGTTGATGAAGCAAATGCAAAAGGGCGGCATTGCGAAGCTCATGCGCTCAATGAAAGGCGTCTTGCCCGGCATGCGCGGATAATGGCGTTCGGGGCGTTCCGCCCGAAGTAGGGATATTGGCGCTCGGGGCTCTCCTCCGAACGCAACAGTCGCGCCTCCGAATCGGAATGTGCCTCATTCTTCGTTTTCCTTGCTAATCAGGGGTATTCCCCCTAGAATCGGCCCCTTTTTGACACGTGGATTCTCTCCCATGGTGGTGATTCGATTGGCCCGGGGCGGCGCGAAAAAGCGGCCCTTCTACAATATCGTTGTTGCCGATTCCCGCAAAGCGCGGGATGGGCGATTCATCGAGCGCGTCGGTTTCTACGATCCCAAGGCGCCCGAGGGTCGCGAGTCGTTGCGCTTGCAGGCAGAGCGCCTGACCTACTGGAAGTCGACCGGCGCGCAGCTCTCTCCGACTGTCGCACGCTTGGTCAAGCAGGCGGCGAAGAAAGCGGTCTGAGCGTCAGCAGCGCACCAGACGGGCTCCCGGATCGTTCCGGCCCCGCAGGCGACGCTTCTGGTACCGTCTTGTCCGACCGAGTCGTCATGGGAAGAGTCAGCGGGGCGTTTGGTGTGCAGGGTTGGGTGCGTGTCCATCCGTATTCAGACGATCCCGGAAACCTCGAACGGTATCGGGAGTGGTTGTTGGGGGCTCACGGGGATTGGCGATCTGTCGCGGTCCTGGAGACCGCGGTGCATGGGCAATCGCTGGTTGCGCGATTCGAAGGCGTCCATGACCGCAATGGTGCCGAAGCACTCAAAGGATCCGAAATTGCGATCCCCCGGGCAAAGCTGCCACCTGCCGCGGAAGGCGAGTTTTATTGGTCTGATCTGGTTGGACTTGCGGTCGTGAACGACGTTGGAGAAGCGCTTGGCGCGGTGGCCGAGGTCTTCTCCAACGGCGGTCAAGAGATTCTGCGAGTGACTGGCGCCGGGCCGGAACGGCTGATCCCTTTTGTCGAGGCGTTTGTCGAGTCCGTCGATCTGGAGAAAAAGTGGATCCTCGTCGACTGGCGGCTGGATTGGTAGGGCCGGGCGCCTTGGGGACGGTATGCAGTTCGACTGTGTGACAATTTTCCCGGCGATGTTCAGTGCGGTGACTGAGCAGGGTATCGTTGGGCGAGCGTACGCGGATGGGCGGTGGTCGCTCGATACCTGGAACCCGCGTGATTTCACGACGGACAATCATCGAACGGTCGACGACCGACCCTACGGTGGCGGACCCGGAATGGTCATGATGGCCGGGCCGCTCGAGGCGGCGGTTCGCGCGGCGCAGGCAAGGGATCCAAAGCTGCCCGCGCACGTCGCGGTTCTTTCGCCGCAGGGTAGACTGCTGAGCCATGAGATCGTGGTGCGGCTTGCGGGACATCCTCGACTCGTCATAGTCTGCGGGCGATACGAGGGGATTGATGAGCGGTTGATTGGTCGCGTCGTCGACGAAGAGATATCGATCGGTGATTACGTGTTGTCGGGTGGCGAGTTGGCGGCGATGGTGTTGATCGATGCGATCGTCCGACAATTGCCGGGCGTGCTGGGGGCTACGGAGTCGGCGCTGGAGGATTCGTTCGTGAACGGTCTCCTCGACTGTCCGCACTTCACCCGACCGGAAGTGTACGAGGGTGAGGTGGTGCCTGATGTCTTGTTGTCCGGGCATCACGCCGCGATCGCACGGTGGCGCTTGAAGCAGTCGCTTGGGCGGACTTGGCTGCGGCGGCCGGACCTGCTCGCAAACCGGCAGTTGAGTCCGGAGGAAGCGAAGCTACTCCGAGAATATCGCGACGAGCGCGGGGCGAGTAGGGAAGGGTTAACCCGTAAGGGTTGAAGGATGTCGGCGCATTTCGAAAGGAACACAAAATGAATCTGCTGCAAAAGCTCGAGCAGGAAGAGATCCAGCGGCTCGGTAAGACGGTCCCGGTATTTTCCCCAGGCGATACGGTCATCGTAAACGTGAACGTCATCGAGGGCGAGCGCAAACGCGTCCAAGCCTATGAAGGCGTCGTAATTGCCAAGCGCAATCGCGGCCTCAATTCGGCCTTCACCGTGCGCAAGGTGTCCTCGGGCGAAGGCGTGGATCGTACGTTCCAAACGTATTCTCCGCTGATCGCTTCGATTGATGTGAAGCGCAAGGGCGATGTACGCCGTGCCAAGCTGTATTACCTGCGTGACCGTTCAGGAAAATCGGCGCGGATCCGCGAGAAGCTCACCAAACGTCACGTCGAAGACACCGCAACGCCGTCTTCCTGAACCGGCGAAAGCGCATCGCGACGGGCGACACACCTGGGGCGCGATGGGGGGCGCGATGGCGTCCCCGATGCCTTTCAGCGTACGAGCTCTTCGGTAAGTCGCGCCATGAACGCTTCGCATCGGGCGATCTGTTCGAGCGTGATGTACTCGTCCGGTTTGTGCGCCTGCTCGATCGAGCCGGGACCGCAAATGATCGAAGGAATGCCCGCGATCTGGAAGAGGCCCGCTTCGGTCGCATAAGCAACTTTGCTGGTCCGCTGCCCCGTCACGTCCTGCCGGCCGCGCGACAGCGCATGGGCGAGGTAGGTCAATCGATCATCATCGCGCATATTGAGTCCGGGGATCTCCGAGCTCGTCTCGATCGTGATCGAGGTACCTGAGTCGATCGCGCGCATCTCCGGTAACAACGTATGCATCGCGAAGTTCCGGATCTCGCTTTCGAGCGATTGCGGGTCGGCACCAGGCAGATAGCGAAACTCAAAGCGAAATGCGCATTCGCGCGGCACGATGTTTACCGCCGTACCGCCCGCGATGGTTCCGGTTTGCAGGGTCGTGAACGGCACGTCGAACGCGCCATCACGAGCCTCGCCGTCGCGCATTCGGTCAGCCATGTGCCGGATGTAGACGATGAGTCTGGCTGCATATTCAATCGCATTGACGCCTTGCGGTGTCAGTGCGGAGTGGGCCTCTTTGCCTTTCACGCAACATTCGTAGGATCGTTTGCCCTTGTGCGCGACGACCACTTGCATGCTCGTGGGTTCCCCCACGATGCATCCGGCGGGTTTGATATTTGCACGCGCCAAATCGTCGATCAGGCCACGAACGCCAAGGCATCCGACTTCCTCGTCGTAGGACAGCGCGAAATGAACAGGTGCCTTGAGCGGTGCGGCGAGAAACTTGGGCGCCATGCCAAGCGCCACGGCGATAAACCCCTTCATGTCCGCAACGCCACGGCCGAAGTAGCGATCGTCTTTTAAGGTCGCCTTGAACGGATCGGTATGCCAATCCTGACCCTCCACCGGAACGACATCGGTATGTCCGGAGAGCACGATCCCAGGTCTCGTGCCACCGCCCAAGGTGGCGAACAGATTGGCCTTCTTGCTCGACGAATCGTAGGTCAGGCGTGAGGCCACGCCCTGATGGCGCAGATGATCACGCACCCATTCGATGAGCCCTAGATTGGAATTTCGACTCGTCGTATCGAACGCGACCAGTCGTTCCATGAGCGCGCGTGTTTCATCTCGAATGGGAAGATGTGGCGTGCGATCCATCGCTGACCTCCGTTCGCGCCGATTGAACGTTGCCTGCCGCCCCGCCCCTAGGTCTGATCGTTGAGATGGCAGGCCGAGAATCTCTCGGGCGCGATCGAGCGCAAGCGGGGCGCCTCGATTCTACACTTGGGCATTGCGTGTGGGCATCGCGGGTGGAAGTGGCACCCCGTCGGCGGGGCAAGCGGTGATGGTATCTCCCCACTCACGGCGACGAAATTCTTGCGTCGGGCATCCAGCCGTGGCACCTCCGCGATCAGTGCGATGGCATAGGGATGGTTAGGCGCCGAGAAGAAGGCTTCGGTTGGTGCCGACTCCACGACACGGCCCAGGTACATTATGACGACGCGATCGGCGATATGACGTACCACACCGAGATCATGGCTGATGAAGAGGTAGGTCAATCCGAGCGCATCGCGTAGCGTCATGAAAAGATTGAGCACCTGCGCCTGGATCGAAACATCGAGCGCGGCGACCGCTTCGTCACATACGAGGAGCTCCGGACTGACTGCAAGCGCCCGGGCGATGCCGATGCGGGCGCGCTGACCCCCTGAGAACTGATGGGGATAACGCCGGGCGAGCGTCGGTTCCAATCCGACCCGCGCCATCAGGTCTTCAACATATGCCTGTTGCGCTTCGCGCGTTACCAGGCCGTGGGCGAGGGGTGCTTCACCGATGATATCCATCACCCGCAATCGCGGATTGAGCGATGCGTAGGCGTCCTGAAAGATCATTTGACCGGCAAGTTGGACAGCGCGCTGCCCCGTTCGCGCGAGCGACCGGACGCGTTCGCCTTTCCAGAGTCTTTCGCCGTGGGTCGGCGAATGAAGCCCTACCGCGATACGCCCTAGCGTCGACTTGCCGCACCCGGATTCCCCAACGAGCCCAACGACTTCGCCCGCGCGGATCGAAAGGGTCACGTCATCGACGGCTCGCACCGTCTGTTCGTGGATGCCCGCTCCAAACGCATTGGCGATCCGGCCGGTCAGATCAATACGTTTGACGAAATGCTTCGATACCCCGCGGAGCGCGAGAAGCGGCGTGTCGCTCATCGTGATGCAATCGGATAAAAGCAGCGCACCGACCGGTTGTTGCCGGCCGACGTGAGCGCAGGCGCCACCATGCACGCGGAAGATGCACGGTTGCAGCGTTCCCGGAACGCGCAGTGCTCAGGCAGATTGATCAGCGAGGGGGTCATGCCGGGGATCTGCCGCAGCGGTTGACCACGTTTGTTCGCGCTCGGGACTGAATCCAGCAGTCCCCGGGTATAAGGGTGCAGGGGATCATCCAACACCGCATCAATCGGACCGCGCTCGACGATGCGCCCGGCATACATGACGCAGATTTCGTCGGCAAGTCCCGCCACCACCGCAAGGTCATGGGTGATCCAGATTAGCGCCGTGCCGGTATTCCTGCAGAGCTTCTGCATCTCGAAGAGGATCTGCCCCTGAATGGTCACATCGAGCGCGGTGGTCGGCTCGTCGGCGATGATGAGATCAGGCTTGTTCAGAATGGCAATGGCAATCGCGACGCGCTGGCGCATGCCACCTGAGAATTGATGCGGATACGCGCTGAGTCGTTCGTCCGGGGAAGGAATGCCGACTTGTCCCAGCGCCTCACGCGCGCGATCGCGTGCCGTGGCGGATGAAACGTTCGAATGCGCCGTAACCGCTTCGATCATCTGGGTATCGATGCGGAGCACTGGGTTGAGGGTCATCATCGGATCCTGGAACACCATGGCGATCCGATTTCCACGCAGCCTGCGCCATTCTTCTTCGGACGCATCGAGCAGATTGCGCCCGTTGAATATGATGCGTCCATCGACGATGCGGCCGGGCGGGTCCACCAGGCCCATCATCGAGAATCCGGTGATGGACTTTCCCGAACCCGATTCGCCGACCAGTCCGAGCACGTGCCCAGCGCTGACTTCGAATGAAACGTCATCCACCGCCTTCACCACGCCGCGCTTGGTAAAGAAATGGGTTCGCAGGCCGTCGACCACCAGTGTCGGCGCGCTCATCGCAGGAGCCGCGGATTGAGCACGTCCCGAAGCTGATCGCCGACCAGGTTGATCGCGACGATCGTGGTGAGCAGTGCGAGTCCGGGGAAGAAGCTGATCCAATATTTTCCGGATAGAAGGTAGGTGTAGCCGTTGGAAATCAGCAGTCCGAGCGAGGGCTCGGTTATCGGCAGCCCTAATCCGAGAAACGAGAGGGTGGCTTCCAGCGCGATCGCGGCCGCTACCTGCACCGTTGCGACGACGATCAGGGGCGGGAGGCTGTTCGGCAGCAAATGCCTGAACACGATGCGCGCGGACGATAGCGCAAGACAACGCGCGGCCTCGACATACTCCTTGTTGAGCTCCACCAATGCGGTCGCGCGAACGGTGCGCGTGTAGTAGGCCCACTGCACCGCCACCAAGGCAACGATGATCTTGTCGACGCCCTGGCCCAGCACCGCAAGCAAGACGAGCGCGATGAGGATGGCCGGGAACGACAATTGAATGTCGACCAGGCGCATGATGAGTGTTTCGAGCCGGCCACCGGTGAACGCGGCGGTGAGCCCGACGGAGAGGCCGATCGTGAGCGCGATCAATGTGCTTGCGACGCCGACCGCGATGCTTGTGCGAAGGCCGTAGAAAATGCCCGACAACATGTCGCGACCCTGATCGTCGGTGCCCAATACAAACAACTTTCCGTCCGCGTTGATCGATCCGGGCGGCAGGCGGGCATCGACGATGTCCAGTTGCGCGAGATCGTAGGGATTCTGCGGTGCGATCCACGGTGCCGACAACGCGACCAGCAGCACGACGCCAAGAAGCGTGAGCCCGAACAGTGCCAGCCTCGACTCGGCGAAGTCGGACCAGACCCGTTGCAGTGGTGTTTGTTCCATCTCAATTCGTCGAGTGGCCGATGCGCACCCTTGGATCGAGGGCCGAATACATGAGATCGACCGCGAGATTGATCACGACAAACAACGTCACGATGATCAGGAGGTACGCAACGATGACCGGACGGTCGAGCACATTGATCGAGTCGATGAGGAGCTTCCCCATCCCAGGCCACGCAAAGATCGTTTCAGTGACGATCGCAAAGGCGATGACCGATCCGAACTCCAGACCGATGACCGTCACGACCGGGATCAAAATGTTCTTGAGTACGTGCACGCCGATCACCCGACGATCCGAAAGGCCCTTCGCGCGCGCGAATTTCACGTAGTCCTGAAGCATCGCCTCGCGGGTGCCGGCACGTGTGAGGCGAATGATGAGCGAGAGTTTGAAGAGCGCGAGATTCAGCGCGGGCAACAGAAGGTGGGACCAGCCCTGCAACGAGAGCACGCTCACCGGTATCCCCAGGACATCGGTCGTGGGCCCGCGCCCGTTTGACGGTAGCCAACCCAATATCACGGCGAAGGTCATGATCAGCATGAGCCCGACCCAGAACGTCGGGAGTGAAAAGCCGAGGATCGATCCGGCCATGATCGTCTTGCCGGCGATCGAATCGGGACGCAGGCCGGCCCACAGGCCGAGGGGAATACCGAGGCCGATCGAGATCAACATCGCGACCGATGCAAGCTCCAAGGTCGCGGGCATCCGCTCCACGATGAGCGCAAGCGCCGACACATTGAATGCGAAGGATCTGCCGAAGTCACCGCCCAGTGCGTGGCGGAGGAATATCGCGTACTGCTCCCAAAGGGGCTTGTCGAGACCGAGGCTCTTGGTGATGCGCTCGATGTCGAGCTGCGTGGCTTCGGGCGGGATGAGGATATCGACCGGATTGCCGATCGCATAGACGCCTACGAATACCAGCAGCGACATCGCGAACAGCACGACGATACTTTGCGCGAGGCGTCGGATGGCGTAACTCAGCATGACCGAAGACTCGTTGTGGCTCTTCCTGATTTTTGGTGGTTCACAACACTTCCGAGTCGGGGCCTTCCTTTTTGCGGCGCTCCAGTATAGGCGAACCGACACCTGCGGGCGCCGCGGGCGAGTACGCGAGTAGAATCGGCCGCGCGCCACGGGGCGTACGACTTGGAGGGCCGGAAATGTGGCGCAGCAGAATCGCTTGTGCGGTGCTGATGTCTTGCGGATCGCACGCCTTTGCACAGTCGATCACGATTGCGCTCGGTGCCGACGTCACATCGATCGATCCGCACTACCACCTGCTTACGCCTAACGCGAATGTCGCCGAGCATATCTTCGACACGCTGATCCACAAGGACGACCGGCAGCGATTGAAACCCGGACTGGCGCTGTCGTGGGCGCCGGTGGACGAGACGACGTGGGAATTCAAGCTCCGGCCGGGTGTCAAGTTCCATGACGGATCGGCCTTCACCGCGGAGGACGTGGTGTTCTCGCTTGATCGTCCCGCTACGATCAAGAATTCACCTGGGCCGTACACGATCTATACCAGGACGATCGCGGGCAAGACCATCCTCGATCCACTCACTGTGCGATTCAAGACCGCGACGCCCTATCCGCTGCTGCCGGTCGAGGTTGGTGCTGTGGTCATCGTTTCAAAGAAAGCGGCTGAACATGCCAACCCCGAGGATTTCAATTCCGGGAAAGCGACGATCGGTACCGGCCCGTTCAAATTCATACGCTGGGCCAAAGGCGATCGAATCGAGCTCGCGCGCAATGACGCGTACTGGGGCGGTTCCGTGCCCTGGGAGAAAGTGACGCTTCGCGTGGTGCCGAATGATCCGGCTCGGGTCGCCGCGCTACTGGCGGGCGATGTGCAAGCGATCGAGAACGTCCCGACTGCGGACCAGGCAACGATTGCGGCCAATTCGAATCTCACTACGCATCGCGTCGTCTCGAATCGCCTGATCTACCTGCACATCGATTCGAATCGCGACAAGACGCCCTTCGTTACCGACAAGACCGGCAAGCCGCTCGATCGCAACCCGCTGAAGGACGCGCGTGTGCGCCAGGCGATTTCGAAGGCCATCAATCGGCAGGTCCTGGCGGATCGCCTCATGGAGGGGCTCGCGGTTCCCACCGGACAGCTTATGCCGGAAGGATTCTTCGGCCATCATCCTGGCATCAAGCCTGATCCCTATGACCTCGACGGCGCGCGCAAGCTTCTTGCCCAAGCGGGCTATCCTGATGGCTTCGGTCTGACCCTTCACGGCCCCAACGACCGGTATGTCAATGACGATCAGATATGCCAGGCGCTCGCACAGATGTTGAGTCGCGCCGGTATTGCAACGAAGGTCGAGACCATGCCCGCCTCCGTCTATTTTTCGAGGGCGAACAAGCTCGAGTTCAGTTTGATGCTGGTGGGCTGGGGCTCCGACACCGGCGAAGCGTCGTCGCCGTTGAAGGCGCTGCTCGCGACATTTGATCGCGACAAAGGCATGGGTACGACGAATCGCGGGCGCTATTCAAGTGCACCCATGGATACCGCGCTCGCTGCGGCGTTGCGCACGGTTGAAGATCCAAAGCGGGAGAAGCTTCTGCAGGACGCGACCGCGATTGCCATGCGCGAGCTCGGGATCATCCCGATTCATCACCAGGTGAATGTCTGGGCGACGCGCAAAGGGCTTATCTACCTTCCTCGAACGGACGAGCGTACCTACGCTCTCGAATTCCGCGTGCAAAAGTAGGAGCGTAGTAGCGTCGTGAGACGCCTTGGGGCAGGAGCGTCGTGAGACGCCTTATGCGAATAGCGTCGTCAAACGCCTTAGCGCAGTTGCGCCGACAGGCCCCTTAGCGCGTTTTCATGTGATGCGCGAACGTATATTCGTCCGTTCGGCCGGCGTACGCGATACCGCGCTTCATTGCCCATGCAGCCAGTTGATGGTGGAGCGGGATCACCGCATAGTCGTTGATGGCCAACTGCATCGCTTCACGGGCGAGCGCTTCACGCTTGCGATCATCAGACAGCGCGAATCCCTGATCCAATAGCGCATCGACTTTCGCGTTGCTGTAGCGCGACCAGTTCCAGGTTCCGAAACCCTTATCAGGCGCTACCGACCCCGCCAACGAGCGGAGCGCAAGGTCACCCGAGAATGAACCCCATCCGAGCATCGCGAAAGAAAATTCCTGGTTGCGCGCCTTGGTGAGGTACACATTGATCGGCATCGTGTCGACTTTGGTCTTGATGCCGACCCGCGCCAGCATCTGGGCTACCGCCTGTGCGATCTGGTCGTCGTTCACATAGCGGTTGTTCGGTGCACTGACGGTCATCGTGAAGCCCTGGGGATACCCAGCCTCGGCGAGGAGCTTCTTCGCGCCATCCGGATCATAGGCATCCGGCTTCAGCGATTCGACATGTCCAAACACGGGCGGTGAGACGAGATTCGCGGCCGGAATCGCCGCCTTCTCCATGACGCGATCGACAATCGCGGGCCGGTTGAGGGCTTTTGAAATCGCTTGTCGAACGCGAATGTCCTTAAGTGGATTCGTCGCGAGGCGCTTGCCCGCGGCATCGGTGATCTGCGGTGTCGAGTCGCGGCCTTGATCGAGGTGGAAGAAGATTGTTCGCCACGAAACCTTCTGCACGACTTCGAATTTTTCGTTCGTTCGGAGCTTCGCCAGATCCGCGGTCGGCACATTCTCGATGACATCCACGTCCCCTGCCAGCAGCGCAGCGATGCGGGTCGGATCGTTCGGCATGATGCGCAGGCTCACTCGCTCGAAGGCGGGCTTCCCGCCCCAGTATTGGTCGTTCCGCGCGAGCTCGACGCGATCGCCTCGGGCAAACCGAACGAACCGGTAGGGGCCCGTACCGATCGCCGCTTTTCCCGCGTCGAAATCGGCGCTGGTCGCGGCTGCCATCTTGCTTGAAATGATGAATACGGAATGCAGGTCGTACGGGACCATCGCATAGGGGGTCACCGTCT
Source organism: Betaproteobacteria bacterium (assembly GCA_031391405.1). Classification (GTDB taxonomy): domain Bacteria; phylum Pseudomonadota; class Gammaproteobacteria; order Burkholderiales; family SG8-39; genus SHXR01. The sequence continues at coordinate 2,222 of JANMUI010000388.1, read as the reverse complement.
TTAGCCGAATCGTGTGCGAGTCCATCGCTTGCTTACTCGCGATCCGTTGGACGAACGAGGCGAATTGGCTGCCGGCAAGTTTGGTGGGGCGATCGAGTGAAGCGATGACATCGTCCGCGGTGAAGTCCGACCCGTCATGGAACTTCACGTTACGGCGCAGCTTCAGCTCCCAGGTGAGCGGATCGATCGCGCGCCATGATTCCGCGAGTCCAGGGAGAATGCGCGTGTGCTCGTCGATGTGCGCGAGTGCATCGAAGATATGCCAACTGACATTGTTGTTCGGCGTAATGTTGATCGCGTGCGGGTCGATTGATGTGACGTCCGCGGCCATGCCGATGCGCAGTTCCTGGGTGAATCCGCCGCTTGCAGTAGCGGCGAGGGCGAGAGCGGCAACGGCTTTGATCCAGGTGCAAGGCATGCTTGAAGTCCTTTGATCGCAACGTGCCATTATAGGAACTGCAGGATTCGGCGCCGGCCGGCGCGCCTCGTCGCCGTCAGTGGCGCAAATTTGGTACCCTCGCTGCGGTCGGTTCCGCCTTCGGAGCGATCAAGATTCCAGGAAGCAGGCCATGTCCATCAGTCCAGTCAACGAAATCATTGAAGAACTGCGCGCCGGCCGTATGGTCGTGCTGGTCGATGACGAAGACCGCGAGAACGAAGGTGATCTGGTGTTCGCGGCCGACTTCGCCACACCAGAGAAAATAAACTTCATGGCCAAGCACGGGCGCGGGCTCGTGTGTCTGACGCTCACCGAGCAGCGTTGTCGCCAACTGAATCTGCCGCTCATGGCCCGCGACAACCGCTCACCGATGGGAACGAATTTCACGGTTTCCATCGAGGCGGCCACCGGCGTGTCCACAGGCATTTCCGCGCAGGACCGAGCCCGTACTGTGCAAGTCGCGGTCGCACGGGATTCCAAACCCGAAGATATCGTGCAGCCCGGTCATATTTTCCCGGTCATGGCACAGGCGGGGGGCGTGCTCGTTCGAGCCGGGCACACCGAAGCGGGATGCGATCTTGCGCAGATGGCGGGTCTCACGCCGTCATCCGTGATTTGCGAGGTCCTGAAGGACGACGGCACGATGGCCCGCCTGCCGGACCTTCTCGAGTTCTGCAAATTGCACGGCATGAAGCTTGGCACCATCGCTGATCTCATCCACTTTCGCAGCCAGACCGAGAGCCTGATCCGGCGCGTCACCGAGCGAACGATTGAAACGGCGCATGGCCCGTTCCGCCTGATTGCCTATCTCGAACGACCGTCGAATGCGACGCACATGGTCCTGGTGCGAGGGGAAGTGGACCCAGGTACCGATACGTTGGTGCGGGTGCATGAGCCCTTGTCGATTCTTGATCTCATCGACGGCGGACAGGGTACGCATTCGTGGAGCATCCCGGAATCAATGCGGCATGTGGCGGCAATGGGCGGCGGCGTGATCGTCCTCCTCAACTGTGCGCAGACCTCCGCGGAGCTTATCGAGCGGGTGTCGACCAACGAGAAACCCAAATCGGTAGGCGCAAGCCGCAGCCTCCTTACCTACGGAATCGGCATGCAGATCCTGCGCGACCTGAAGGTCGGGCGCATGCGTCTCATGTCCAACCCCCGCAAGATGCCGAGCATGGCCGGCTGGGGCCTGGAAGTGACCGGATATGTTCGTCCCGAGCGGCAGCAAAGCGCGTAGGAGTCTCGCCCAGTGGATTTTGCGTATTCATCCAAGGTCAAGGATCTGGAGGCTCGTCTCGTCCGGTTCATGGACGTACACATCTATCCAAACGAGCAGCGCTATTGGGACGAAATCGAGCAGGGTGATCGCTGGCAGCCAAGCCGCGTCATCGAAGAATTGAAGCCTGCGGCCCGCGCCGCCGGGTTATGGAATCTTTTCCTTCCCGACCGGCACCACGGTGCGGGCCTCACCAATCTCGAATACGCGCCCCTTGCAGAGATCATGGGCAGGGTGGCATGGAGCTCCGAAGTCTTCAACTGCTCCGCGCCCGATACCGGCAACATGGAGACGCTTGCCCTTTTTGCCAACGATGCGCAGAAAAAGCAATGGCTCGATCCGCTTCTGGCCGGGGAGATCCGCTCATGCTTTTCGATGACCGAACCCGCCGTTGCCTCCTCGGATGCGACGAACATCGAAGCGTTGATCCGGCGCGACGGCGATCACTTCATCATCAATGCGCACAAATGGTTCTCATCGGGTGCCGGACATCCGCATTGCAAG
>JANMUI010000352.1:0-13518 GCA_031391405.1 Betaproteobacteria bacterium | reverse complement strand
TCGCGCTGGTCGCGGTGGCAGCGCAGGTGGCAATGAACGCCGACGGATCGTGCGCGCGGGCTGCGCTCGGCGTCGGCGGAGCGGCGCCCTCGCCGGTCGCGTTCCCGGACGTTGCGAGCCGGCTGATCGGCACACGGCTGGACGATGCTGTACTCCGCGAAGCCGCCGACGCGATTGCACGCCGTCTTGACCCGATGTCCGACCTGCATGCCAATGCCGACTATCGCCGGCATCTGGCTAACACGTTGATCGTGCGCACACTCGGTGCCGCGCGTGACGAAGCACTGGCGCCAAGTCATGGCTGAATCCAACCATCGCATCACGTTGGAAGTAAACGGTGTCAATCGATCGGACAATGCAACCGCACGCACCACCTTGGTCGATTTCCTGCGTGACGCGTTGCGTCTGACCGGTACGCATGTGGGCTGCGAACATGGCATTTGCGGTGCATGCAGCGTCCTCCTCGATGGAGAGCCGGTTCGCTCCTGTCTGATTTTCGCGGCGCAAGTCGATGGCCAGAAGATCACGACCGTCGAGGGGTTGTGCAATCCCGATGGATCGATGAGTGTGCTGCAGGACAGTTTTTGCGAGACCCATGGCTTGCAGTGCGGTTACTGCACACCCGGGATGCTGATTGCAGCCCATGCGCTGCTCCAATCGAACCCCGCACCCAGTGAGGATGCGATCCGCGATGCGATCGGCGGCAATCTCTGCCGTTGCACCGGCTATCAGCAAATCGTCGAAGCGGTGCAGCTTGCCGCTTCGCGCCGCGCGGACGCAAAGCGATGAGATCAGCATGAGCACTGCGCCCGGACCGTTTCGCTATATCGGCAAGCATCGGCGTACCAAGGAAGATCCCCGGTTCGTCACCGGTACCGGTTGCTATGTCGCCGACGTGCATCTGCCCGGAATGAAACACGTCGCGCTGGTTGCGAGCCCGTATCCGAGCGCCCGCATTACCGCGATTCGAACGGACGCCGCGCTCGCGTTGCCGGGCGTGTTGGCAGTCGTCACCGGGGCGGAGTACTGCGGCGCGACCGAGTCACATCTCGTTGGGGTGGACGCTCCGGCGGTGCGACGTTACGCACTCGCCAATGATGTGGTGCGCTATGCCGGCGAGTGGGTGGTGGCGGTGGTGGCCGATTCACGCGCGATCGCCGAGGACGCAGCCGAGCTCGTTGAGATCGACTATGAACCGCTGCCATTCGTGATTGACCCGGAAGAGGCGATCAAGCCGGATGCGCCGCTGGTTCATCCGGCGCATGGCTCGAATGTGATCTTCAAACGTACATTTACCTGGGGTCCGGTCGACCAGCGTTTTCGCGAGGCGGATCACCACTTGAGCTTTCGCGCACGCTGGGCACGCAGCGCAACAGTGCCGATCGAGACATTCGGTGTGGTCGCAAACTGGAATCGCGGTACCGGCATTCTAGATGTCTGGGCGTCCATTCAGATGCCGAAGTTTCCGGATCAGATCGCGCGTTCGCTCCGCCTGCCGGGCAATGCGGTGCGTGTGCACTTCGATGTCGACGTCGGCGGCAGTTACGGCGTGAAGCGCGGCATCAAGCACTCGGTGTTGGCCAGCTATCTCGCGAAGAGGCTCGGTGTTCCGGTGCGGCTGATCGAGGATCGCCTGGAGAACATGCGCGGCGGCGACATGCATGGGCCCGATCGGATCTTCGATATGCAGGTCGCGTTCGATCGCGATGGCACCATCCGCGGATTGAAGATTCGTGCGCTGGACGACGTTGGTGCCTATGCCGGCCGCTCGCCGTTGCAACTTGGCAAACCGGTCGGTGCGATCTGCGGACCGTATCGCATCGATGCAATCGAGTACGAGCCGATCTCGGTGCTCACGAACAAGACCGCGCAGGAAGCGGTGCGCGGCTTCGGCCAGGCGCCGACGAACTACGCATTGGAGCTTGCGGTCGATCGCGTTGCGCGGTACTTGAAACGCGATCGCATCGAGATCCGCCGCCACAACCTCATTCGCGCCGAGCAGTTCCCGTACCTCATTCCAAGCGGTACCACCTACGATTCCGGTGACTATCACGCGGTGCTTGCGAAAGCGCTCGATCTCGTCGGGTACGAGGCCCTCCTCGCGAAGCGCGATGCGTTACGCCGTGGCGGAAGCCTCGCCGGAATCGGCGTTGCGACCTGTCTCGAACCAAGCGGCGGAAACTCCTCGTTCGAGCCGCTATTCAATCCGAAGAACGACACGACCACCTGGATGGACTCGTGTCTGGTGCGTGTGGATCTGTCCGGCGCGATCACCGGTGTCATGAATACTTCGACCGCCGGGCAAGGTCACGAGACGTTGGTCTCGACGGTGCTCGGCGAAGTGCTCGAACGCGACCCGGCGACAATTCGCGTCGTGCACGCGGATTCCCTCAATGCGCTGCCATCGAACAGTCCGGTGGGCAGTCGGATGGCCATCATGCTAGGTGGCGCAGCGGCGGGTGCGGCACGCAAGATCAAAGACGCGTTGATCGCAATCGCCGCATACAACCTGAACGTCGCGGCTGATCAGATCACTTACGCAGAGGGTCACTGCTCGGTGAGCGGCGAACCGGAAAAGCGCCTGACATGGGACCAGCTTGTCGAGATCGCGCATCGCAAGTTCCACAAGCTTCCCACCGGCCTCGAACCCGGTCTTCAGGCGAAGTTCGTATGGGAAGTGCCCACCGGCGGGGCTTTGCCGACAGCGGACGGGCGCATCCAGATGTATCCATGCTTTTCGTTCGAGGCGCATGTGGTGCTCGTCGAGATCGATGCACTCACCGCGCAGCCCCGCATTCTCAAGTACGGTTGCGGACACGATTGCGGTGTGATGATCAGCCCGGACATCGTGCATGGCATGACCTACGGCGGCATCGCGCACGGCATCGGCGCCGCGCTGTACGAGAAATTCGCGTTCACTGAAGACGGGCAGCTCGCGAGCGGCACATTCATGGATTACCTCATGCCAAGCGCGCATGAGGTGCCGAGTCTTGCGATCGCGGATCACTGCACGCCGTCGCCCCTCACCACCTTCGGCCAGAAAGGCTCGGGTGAAGCGGGCTATCTCGGCGCACCGGCTGCGCTGGCAGGCGCCATCAATGATGCGCTGGAACCGCTCGGCACTTCGATCGAGGAATTGCCGATGACGCCATTGGCGCTGTGGGAGAAGATCCGGGTGGCGCGAAAAAACACCCCGCGGAATGCGGGATGATCCAAGGCATTCACCACAGAGGACGCAGAGGACACAGGAAAGCGGGAAACGGGAAACGGGAAACGGGAAACGCAAACTCCCTTTCCTTATCCCCCTCCCCCTCCCCTCCCTCTGCGTCCTCCGCGTCCTCTGTGGTTAATTATTGACTGGAAGACGATTGACTGGGAAATCTCTATGACGACGAACGGCGCCGCACGCATTTCATCTGCCGCACTGCGAGCCTTTTCCAAGCGCGCCTTTCTCGCTGCTGGCCTTTCTGATGCCGACGCGTCCACAGTCGCCGACTTGATGGCGCAGGCCGATCTGTACGGCGCCGATGGCCATGGCGTGTTTCGATTGCCGCAATACATCCGCCGCATCAAAGCCGGTGGCGTCAACAAGACCCCGCACATTCGCGTGGTGCGGGAAACGGCCGCGACCGCGCTGATCGACGGCGACAACGCGATGGGGCATCTCGTGATGAAGCGAGCAGCCGAACTTGCCGTCGAGAAAGCCCGCACCGCTGGAATCGGATGGGTAGGCGCGCGCCTGAGCAATCACGCGGGTCCGGCGCTGCTCTATGCGCGCATCCCGATGGCGGCAGACATGATCGGGCTCTATCTGGCCGTCGGCAACGCCAACCACCTTGCGCCGTGGGGTGGCATCGATATGTTGCTCTCGACCAATCCGATTGCGGTCGCGGTGCCCGCTTTGGAGGAGCCGCCGATCGTGCTTGACATGGCGACCACCGTTGCGGCCTATGGCAAGGTCAAGACCGCGGCGCAGCGCGGTGAGACGATGCCGGTGGGCTGGATGATCGATCGGCTTGGCAATCCGCTTACCGACCCCAATCGTGCGGACGAAGGGATTCTGCTGCCGATCGGTGGATACAAAGGTTACGGTCTCTCGCTCATTATCGGGTTGCTGGCCGGTACATTGAACGGCGCGGCGATGGGCCGTGACGTCGTCGATTTCAATGCGGACGACAAGTCAACCACCAACACCGGGCAAGCGGTGATGGCGATCTCAATCGATGCGTTCGGTGACCGCACCGAGTTCAAGCGCAAGGTGGATACCGTCGCGCGCGACATCCGCAATTCCAAGCGACTACCCGGCTACGATCGCATCTGGCTGCCCGGTGAGCAAAGCGCTGCCAAGCGTGTTGATCGCGAGAAAAACGGCGTGCCGATTCCGTCGCAACTCATGGCGGGCTTACAGAAGCTCGCGGTCTCGCTTGGAATCGAGCCGCTCGGGGCGTGAAGGTCGACACAACCGAGTAATCGCCCGCGCCCGCGTGCGCCAATATCCTGCCGCTGTTCCCATCGCGTCCTTGGCGTCCTTGGCGTCCATTGCGGCGAATGCCGACGCGCTATTCCCTACGCATCAGGGCGCGCATGCGCGCTTCCCTCATCGTCCAGCCGTTCCCAGATCTCGCGTGCAATCGGATTGCGCAGCTCTTCAGCGATGTGACCAACAAGCCCGACCGCGCGCCCGATCACCGCAATGCCGCGCGCCAGACGCCAATCGACATCGAGCTCACACAGAATGGCGCCCATCGCCCCAGTGACATTGAGCGGAAGAACTTTGCCGGAGGCCCGTTCCGCCTCTTGCTGCACAAGCTGGATCAACTCGACATAGCGACCGGCAAATCCGTTCTCCTTGGCAATCTCGAACAGGCGCGGCGTGCGTGGATCGACCGGCTTGTGGATCGGATGTCCGATACCGGGAATCGACAATTTGCGGGTGCGATGATCGGCAACGATATCGCGCGCAGTCTGTGCAAGATCGGGGACGGATTTTGGTGTGGTCTTGGTGCCCAGCGCCGCCTGCAACAGCTGCGCCGATCCTTCGGCGGTCCCGGCGAACGTGGTGCCAAGTCCGCAGAGTCCGGCCGCGACCGCACCTTGCAATGACTCGGGTGCACCGAGATAAACGAGGCGCGTGGCGATCGCGTGCGGCGTGAGCCCATGCTCGACGAGCGCACACAACAACGCGTTGAACACGTTCGACTCGCTCGGGGTCGGCGCGGTGCCTTTGATTTCTAGCCATGCCATATCGCCAAGCGACATGCGGCCGAGAATCTGGCTCGGCAGATCGAGGCCGCGGACGGTGATGCGATCAGTCGTGCTCCATCCCATGTCGGAGCGGATCTTGCGTGCGGTGCGCGGCATTGGGCGTCTCTCTCGTTTCGTGGTGTGTCGGAAATGATAGCCGGGATCGTTCAGGTCCCCACTTCGCCACCCGATTCGATGTCGCGCGTATCATCGTTCGGCAGGCAGAAGAACATCGACCTTTCAAAACCGAGGACCCAATGAACAATCATCCGCTCGACTGTGTTTGCTGCGCGCCGCTTGGTGTTTCGCGACGTCAGTTTCTTCGCGCCACGGCCGCGACGGCTATCGCCGCTCCGGCTGTTGCGATGACCGCGGGTTGCGCGACCGCGATGCAATCGTCCGGCGGCGTTGCCGCGGGCCAACCCATCCTCATCAAGGGTGGCTGTGTATTGTCGGTCGATCGGACGGTCGGGGATTTCGAGCAGGCCGATGTGCTGGTGGAAGGCACGAAGATCGTTGCGGTGCGGCCGAATATCAGCGCGCCGAATGCCGCGGTGATCGACGCATCGAACACCATCGTCATGCCCGGATTCGTCGATACCCATCGCCATATGTGGCAAGGCATCCTGCGCAACATCCTGCCCGACGGCTCCTTGCAGGATTACATTCGCGTTGTCCAGCGTATGGTCGGTCAGGCGTATACGCCTGACGATGTCTATGCGGGCAATCTGTCGAGTGCCCTTGGCTGCATCGAAGTGGGTGTCACGACGGTGCTCGACTGGTCGCATATCCACATGACACCCGCCCATTCGGACGCAGCGGTCAAGGGCCTGCAAGAGTCGGGTGTGCGAGCGATCTTCGCGTATGGCACGCCGCAGCATGAATCGGGCGATTGGACCAAGGCGCCCCTGCATAAGTTTCCTGGCGATATAGCGCGCCTGCGCAAGCAATACTTTTCCACCGAGGACCAACTGCTGACATTGTTCCTCGCCTCGCCCGGCGGGACCCCGGAGGCGATCCTTCCCACCTGGAAGGCGGCGCGCGATGTCGGTGCCCGCATCACGATTCACGTCGGCGTTGGCGAATTCGGGCGCAATGCGTTGCTCGAACGGATCCACAAGATCGAGCCGCTGCGCGCCGACACGACATACATCCATTGCTGCACCCTGAATGATACCGAGTGGAAGTTGATTCGCGATTCGGGTGGGACCATTTCGATCGCCGGCTATGTCGAGACATTGATGGGCCATGGCAATCCGCCCACGCAAAAAGCAATCGACATCGGCATCCGGCCGAGCCTGAGCGTAGACGTGGAGACTTCCGTGCCGAACGATTTCTTCACCCAAATGCGCACCGTGCTTTCGCTGCAGAAGAACGAGGTCTGGGCGCGACGCCTGGCCGGTGACAAGACCCCGCCCAACTTTCTCACCGCGCGCGAAGTGCTGGAGTTCGCGACGATCGAAGGGGCGAAAGCGAACGGCCTCGAACGCAAAGTGGGCACGCTCACCCCGGGCAAGGAGGCCGACATCATCCTGCTTCGCACCGACCGTCTGAATGTCATGCCGATGAACAACGCGGTCGGCGCAGTGGTGACGAGCATGGGTCCGCAGAATGTCGATACCGTTTTGATCGCGGGCAAGATCAAGAAACGCGACGGTCAGCTCGTGGGCGTCGACATGCCGCGTGTGACGCGCGTGCTCAATGAAGCCCGGGAACGGGCGCTAACGAACGGGAAATATCCGCGGAATCGGGTTTAATTCATCTGCCGATTCCAGGCGATGACCCAATCGGGCAGCGCCTCGGCGGTCATCGGGGCGGCGATCAGATAGCCCTGGACGATGTCGAATCCGAGCTCAGACAGGAGTTGCCACTCTTCGTCGCGTTCCACGCCGATTGCGACCGCGTTCAACCCGAATTGCTTGGCAAGCTGAAGACCTGATTGCAAGGCGCTTCGCAGCTTCGGGCGATCCGCCGCCTCGAGCATGAGCGAGCGGTCCATCTTCAACTGGGTGAGCGGCAGGCGCTCCAGTTTCGTGAGCGCCGCATCGCTCGCGCCGAATGCGTCCATCGCCACACCGAATCCCTTGAGGACGAGCTGCATCAGATTTTCCAGCACCACGATGTCATCTGAGGTCGCAGCGGCTTCGGGGATTTCGACCGTCACGTCGTCGGGGCGTAACCCGATGCGACAGACCTTGCGATGCAGGGTGTCGACGAAGTCGGGCGCGCTGATGACCGCCGCCGGCACATTGAGCGTTCCACCGAATCTGAAATTGAAACGCCGCCACAACACCAATTGCGACAGCAGGCGATCGAGGACGAAGTCGGTGATCGACGCTGACATACCGGCTTCAACCGCCAAGGGCAGGAAGGCAGTTGGGAGCAGCATCCCGTGATCCTCGTCGTCCCAACGGATCAGGGCTTCGACCGCGCGAATCTTCCCGGTACTGATCTGGATCTGCGGTTGATAGTGCACCGTGAGTTTGGCCGCGTCGATCGCACCGCGAATCTCGTCGATGCCCGGTGGCAGCAGACCGCGAGGCGGGAGGTGCATCGCTGATCCATTCAGCGCACTTGCATTTCGTCGAATGAGCGGCGCACGCGGCGGCCCAATTCGTGCAGGTGCTTCGATATTGGTCATCATGCGAAGGGCCTTTCACATTCTCTAATCGTCAGATCGAGCGCCATTGAACCCGCGTTGCGATGTCGGTTCAATAGGCTGATCGATCGGGGGTCGATCTAGTCCGGCTGAACGGCAACGTACGCCAATCGCGACGTACGAGAACCCGAACATTCCGCAGATGTGATATCGAAGAAGGCGGCAAACGAACTAACATGTCGTTGCTCACCACCGTGATCAGCGTGCCGAGTACCCCTCTCGGTCGCCTCGCCCACGTATCAGGCCCGTGACGGCCACAGGATGCACGTGAGGCTTTCGGCCCTAGCGGCCGAGCCGAACCATACCGCGCCGATGGGTCGTATTGCCGCGGCGTGGGCGAATAGTTCGCCTCAGGTGTGAATTTGTAGCGAGGAGAGCGTTGATCCGACAATCGGGATCAACGCTCTGAGGACTCCGGGTGGCCAACCCCCGGAATCCGGGTCGATCACTAGCCGATGTTCTTCCGGAAAAACTCGACGGTCCGGCTGCGCGCGAGCTTGGCGCTCTCGGCGTGATACGAGCCGCGATGATCACAAGTGAAACCGTGACCCGACGGGTAGACATACGATGTTTGTGTCGGGTGCGCGGCCTCGACCTTGCGCACGGATTCCATCGGAATCGCATGGTCGGTCTCGCCCCAATGGAACATGACCGGTACCTTGGGTTTTTCATCGGTCATGTTGCCGATCCCGCCGCCGTAGAAGGGCGCCGAGCAGGACAGGCCGTTCGCGCGCGATGCGGCGACCCATGCGGTGGTGCCGCCCCAGCAGTAGCCGACGATACCGACCTTGCCGGCGCTCTTCACGCGATCGATGGCGACCTGCACATCGGCCATCGTGTTGTCCCAGTTGAGGCTCATCGCGATGGTGCGGCCCGCATCGATATCGGCCTGCGTATAGCCGTGATCGAAATTGCGTTCCTTGCGATCGAAGAATGCCGGACAGATCGCGAGGTAACCATCGGCGGCGAAGCCGTCCGTCACTTCCTTCATGTGGGCGTTGACACCGAAGATCTCCTGCACGACAACCAATGCGCCGCGTGCTTTGCCTTGCGGTTCGGCGAGATAGGCGCTGAGCTTATGACCATCTGCTGCGGTGAGCTCGATCGTGGTACCCATGACTTCCTCCAGGTTTGATTGGGTGTTAAGGGGTGATGCCGGCCGAAGAGCCGCGTGGCTATTCTGCCTTGCTCTGCAATGTCGAGGCACGCAAAGCGAAAAGATCCGGCGCCTTGACAATCATGACGACACCCGCCACCAGCGCGGCGCCGGTGGCTGCAAGTGTAATCCCGCGCGCCCCGATCAGGTCGGCGCCCACCCCGATCGCGACTGACCCGATCGAACACGTGCGCGCTGCCGACCATCGTGATGAACACAAACAGGTGCCAGGTCTGGAGCCCCTTCGATGCGATCAACGCACCCATGAGCAGTGCGCCGATCACATTGACCAGGCTCGCGCCCATGAGAAGGTGGCGGCGCGGATACCGATCGGCCGCCACGCCGGAGAGCGATGCAAGAAGCAGGATTGGAATAGCGCGAAACCCAAGCACCGCGCCAACGACCGCACCGGAGCCGGTCAGCTCATACGCGACCCAGGCGAACACGACCTGGTGGATCCAGTGTCCGGCGTAGGTGAAAAGCGACCCGCACCACAGCAACCGAAACTGGGGGTAGCGAAGTGCTTCGATCATTTAGCCTACAGATCGTTTGAGCGACCACGACGACGCCACGGCACAACGGACACGACGGCAACTGCAGACGCATTACCCTCGCTTCACCGCCGCGCCGACGCCCGTCGCATCCGTGTCGTAGCCGGGCAGCACCCGCACATCGAGCACGCACACCTTGCCGGCTTGCACCGCTTCGATGCCGCGCTTGATGGCACCGGGCAGGTCCTCGATGCGCTGAACCGGTCCGATCCCGTCGGCGCCTTGCGCCCGCGCGATGGCGGCAATGTCGATGTCGGGTTCACTGATGCGCTGGCCGACCCACTTGTTCTCGACCGGGCGATTACGCGTCCTCGCGACACGTTCCTGATGCAACTCGTCGTTGTAGTACGAGCGGTTGTTCGCAACGATAATCAGGCAGGGAATCTTGTAATGCGCGGCCGTCCAGATCGCCGAGCTGGCCATCATGAAGTCGCCATCACCCAATACGCCAACCGGAATCCGCCCCGAGCCGGCCAACGCGAGCGCCGCCCCGATTGTCATCCCCGGACCCGAGCCGATCCCCGCACCGCCGTCGGCACCGAGGTAATCAAGCGGATGCCGAAAGGCACGATAGGCACCATGCCAACCAAGCGGGAGCCGTGTGATCGAAACGTCGAGGTTGCGGGTTGCCTCATTGAGCGAATAGGCGAGCGCCGCGATGGTCACTTCAGCGGTCATGCGGGCCTGCGGGCTATTGGGTTGCGTTGGTGCCGCGCCTTTGCGGGCGGTCACGGCACCCAGCAAAGCGGTGACGGCGGCATCGGGTTCGCAAAGCAGGTACGCATCCGCCGGCGGGAGCACATGGTATTCCATCCCGAATCCGCGGTGACTATGCTGATCCACCGAGACGCGAATGACTTTCGCCGTGATCGGGCCGTCGCCGTACGCCTGCTTCAAGGTGCCGCCGAGATCGACATTGTCGAGCGCAAGAATCACATCCGCCTGCTTGACTGCTTCGAGACCAACCGGCAACTGGTTCACCCCGGGCCAGCCGAAGTGGAGCGGATGATCGGTCGGGAATGCCGCGCCACATTTGAGATCGGTGAACACGGTGGCATTCAGCTTCTCGGCCAGCGCAACACGGTCACGCCACCCATCGACCGAACGCGATACCCGTCCGATGATGATCGCCGGATTCTTCGCCGCGGAGAGCCACTTGGCGGCGCGCGCCACTTCATCGAGATCAGGCTTGACCGCAGGCGGCGCGGCGAAGCGTCCCATATCGGGCACCGGCGGCAGACTGGTCAGCTTCGATTCCTGCAGCGCTGCATCGAGATTGATATACACCGGCCCGCGTGGCGCGGTATCCGCGATTTGTGATCCGCGCGCCATCGCTTCGTACATCGCGGGCACCGACGCGGGTTGGTTATCCCACTTGGTGAAATTGCGAATGAGCGCGCCTTGATCGGACATGGTGTGGATCCAGTCGATCCAGGGGCGGCGCTTGGCGGCATCCCACGGACCGGTGGCGCCGAGGATCATCATCGGCACCCGATCGCACCAGGCGTTGAACACCGACATGGTCGCGTGCATGAGCCCGACATTGGAATGGAGCGCCGCACCCATCATGCGTTCGGAGGCCTTCGCATAGCCATGCGCGATCGAGACGGCTACGTCTTCATGCAGGCAGAGCAGCATCTGCGGTCGCGCATTGCCAAGATAATTGACGAGGCTGTCGTGCAGGCCGCGATAACTCGCTCCCGGATTGAGCGCGATGTAGGGGAGATCGAGTGCGCGCAACATCTCGGCCATAGCATCGCTGCCCCAGAATTCGGTGACCGGGCCGGCCTGATCGGGTTGATCGATATGGACCTGCGGAAACTTCGGCGCGCCTGCGTTCATGGGGAGGGTCTCGTGCGGTTCAAAGGAGTGGTCGCAGTATAGCCGCGAACGCGGGGCAGACAGACGGGGCCGGCCCTGTGCGATCATCGCGACATCGCGTGCGCCCTGTCGCCGCGATCTTGATGTGAGGACTCATCAATGAGCATCCAACCCTGCAGAATTGCCGCGGCGTTTGCGGTCGTGTTGATGGCCGGGATCGTGCAGGCGCAGACCTATCCGACCAAGCCTATTCGAATGATCGCCGCCTTCCCGCCCGGTGGTGGCAGCGATGTCGTCGGTCGCATTGTCGGGCCGCGGGTTTCCGAAGCGCTCGGCCAGCAGCTCGTCCTTGAGAATCGCACCGGCGCAGCGGGCAATGTCGGCGCTGACTATGTCGCGAAATCCCCGCCCGATGGCTACACGATTCTCATCGCCAACAACACCATCACCAATACGAATCCTCAGGCGCGTGGTGGCAAGCTGCGCATTCTCGCGCTGGCGTCACCGACCCGCTCGCCGGTTGACGCCTCGCTGCCGGTGATCGCGGAGTCGGCCGGCTTCGAGGGATTCAACGCGGATATCTGGTTCGGGTTCCTCGCACCCGCCGGAACGCCCCGCGAAATCATCATGAAGCTGCACGGCGCGATCAACAAAGCGCTAGAGTTGCCGGACACCCGCGAGAAGCTCGGGGCGCAGCTCTTCGCCGTGAGTACCGGGACCCCTGAACAGTTCGGCGAGCTGATTGAACGCGATCTTGCGCACTGGTCGAAGATCGTGAAGGACGCCAACATCAAAGGGGATTAGGCATTCGCGCGGTGTCTCGCGCGAATGCCTGATGAAACCGCCATTGCCCTCATCTCGCCATCACCGAAGAGCTCAACCATTTCAGTCAAAAGGAACCGACCATGAAAATCTGCCGCTTCAACGGAACCCGCATCGGCCTGGTCGAAGGCGACGATGTGCTCGATGTGACTGCCGCGCTCGACGTGATCCCGGCGCAGCGCTATCCACTGCCGCACTACGACGTGATGATCGAGAATCTCGCGAAAGTCTGTGCGCGTATTAACGAGATCAAGTCAGGCGCCGCGCGGGTCAAGCTCGCGAGCGTGAAGCTCGAGGCGCCGGTGGCCAATCCGAACAAGATCATCAACGCGCCGGTCAATTACAAGGCGCATGCCGATGAAGCGCTGACCGACAAGCAGCTTGGCGCCGGCGCTACCGGCAAGCAGTCGATGTTCATCGGCGATTGGGGCCTGTTCCTCAAAGCCAACAGCGCGCTCTGCGGATTCGGCGACGAAATCAAATTGCGTTGCCCCGATCGCAGGAACGATCACGAGATCGAGCTCGCGGTGATCATCGGCAAGAAAGTGGAGCGCGCTACCGTGGCCAACGCGATGGATTGCGTTGCCGCCTACTCGATCGGACTCGACATGACCGTGCGCGGGCAGGAAGATCGCAGCTGGCGCAAATCGTTCGACACCTACGCGGCGCTCGGGCCATGGATCGTCACCAAAGACGAGATTCCCGATCCGCACAACATCAACTTCTCGATCCATGTGAATGGCGAGCTGCGCCAGAAATCCAATACCTCGAAGCTCGTCTTCAACATCCCGAAGCTGATCGAATATGCGACCCAGTGCTACACACTCTATCCGGGCGATATCATTTTCAGCGGCACGCCGGAAGGCGTCGGTCCAGTGAAGCCCGGCGATGTGATGCGGGTGGACATCGAGCGCATTGCCGTGTGGGATGTGCGGATCGCACGCGACTATGTGCGCTAGGTTCCCCGTCATGGCCGCGCGCCTGCTGTTTGCAGCCGGATGCATGTTCGCGAGCGTGCCTGCGCATGCGCAAGTCATCGTGACGGAGCCCTGGATCCGCGCCACGGTCGGCGGACAGAAAGTCGCCGGCGGCTATATGCAGATCCGCAGTGCTCGCGAGGTTGCCCTGATCGGGGCGCAATCGCCTGCTGCTGCGAATGTTGAAGTGCACGAGATGACGATGGTCGACAACGTCATGAAAATGCGTGCTTTGCCGAAGCTCGACATGCCGGCCGGACGTACCGTCGAGCTGAAGCCGGGCGGCTA
>JANMUI010000289.1:0-1390 GCA_031391405.1 Betaproteobacteria bacterium | reverse complement strand
TGGAATGAACAACCCGGCCGCTGAAATTCTTCAAGCTGGGGATATCTGGCATGCGGGGAATGCCACTCACCCCGGTTGCGATAACAACATGCCGCGGATGCAATGTTCGCGTTTTTCCTTCCGCTTGGTTCAGTATGACCGTCCAGCGGCCCGATTGCTCATCGTAGGTGCCACCAGAAAATTCCGTCGCGGTCCAGAAATTGAGCTCCATGCTTTCTGCATAGGCTTCAAACCAATTGGCGAGCTTGTCCTTTGGAATGTACGTCGGCCAGTTGGGCGGAAAAGGCATGTAAGGAAGATGATTGACCTGCACCTGATTGTGCAAGGTCAACGCGTGATAGCGGTTGCGCCAGTTGTCCCCGATGCGACGTTCGCGATCCACGATCAACGTATCGACGTTCAACTGCGTGAGGCGGGCGGCAATCGACAAGCCGGCCTGTCCTCCCCCTACGACGAGCACCGTCGGCTCGCTGTGTTGATACGCCGCTGCCGCTCGCCGCTGATCGAGCCAGTTCGGTCCGCGGAAGTCTCGGGAATACGATTCGCCGCGCGGCCTTCGACTCCCGACACGTTCTTCGAGTCCCTTGATCTCATCGAGGGCCGTCAGCAAGGTCCATGCCTTGAGTACGCCAGTGTTGTTGTCGTCCGGAATCAGGCGCAACACGCCCATCGCGCGTCCCGACACGGTCTCGAACCGGAAGAATACTTCGATCACTTCGCGGCCCGCACGAACGACACGACGAGGCGCAGTGCGATCGCGATCAATCTTGAGTTGCGTCGTGCGAGCCGTCGTGCCGTAGCGCCGCAGCGCCGCAGCGATCCGCTCAGAGCCGGTGAAGGTTTTGATCTGCCAAGTCAAGGCGACGAGATCACGCCAGTGTGCGTCGGCATCGAACAACGCGATGAGGGACGCGTCGTTGGCACCCGAGAGCGCCTTTTCGAACGCTGTGAGCCAACGATCTGCTAGCTCCGATAATGTCTGGTCAACCGCAACGGGCATGCCGCCCCTCCATGATTCAATCGAAGCCTGCCGCTCTCCGTTACACGGCCGCCGCCATGCGCTGCCCACCGAAGCGCAGCAGGCGTCCCGAGTGCGTGTTCGTCTCGCGATCATTGGCGATCGTGATCTGACCATTGACCAGCACATAGCGATAGCCGCTCGCCCGCTGGATGCGGCGCCATTCGCCGCCTGGCAAGTCATGCACGATTTCCCGGGGCCGGACCGCGAGGTTGTCGTAGTCGTAGATCACGTTGTCGGCTGGCGCACCGCGTTTGATGACACCACGATCGTCGAACCCGGCCACCATCGCCGGCAAAGCCGACAAGCGCCAGTGCGCTTCCTCCAGACTCAGCATGCCCTGCTCCCGCACAATCTTGCAGATCGTTTCGG
>JANMUI010000249.1:0-7141 GCA_031391405.1 Betaproteobacteria bacterium | reverse complement strand
CCCGCATGATCGCACTGGCGCAGGCGCTGGGCGAACTCGGTGTGTGGGTGCGGCTGCATTACTTGTATCCGTATCCGCATGTCGATGACGTCATTCCGCTCATGGCCGAAGGAAAGATTCTTCCCTATCTGGACGTCCCGTTTCAGCATGCCTCGCCCCGCATCTTGAAGCTGATGAAGCGCCCGGCGTCCGGCGAGAAGAACATCGAGCGCATTCAGGCGTGGCGGGCGGTGTGTCCCGACATCACGATTCGCAGCACATTCATCGTCGGCTTCCCAGGCGAGACGGCGGCGGAGTTCGAAGAATTACTCGCATTTCTCGAAGCGGCGGAGCTCGATCGGGTCGGATGTTTCGCGTATTCGCCGGTCGAGGGAGCAACGGCCAATGCGTTGCCCGATGCGATCGCTCATGAAGTGAAAGAAGCGCGTCGCGCACAGTTCATGGCAGCGCAGGCGAAGATCAGCGCCAAGCGTCTCGCGCGAAAGGTAGGGCGATTGGAGCGCGTGCTGGTGGATTCGATCGATTCCAGGAAAGGCGTCGCGATTGCCCGCTCGCGTGCCGATGCGCCCGAGATCGATGGTGTCGTGATCATTGAAAAAGCCAAAGGAGCGGTGCCGGGAGACTGGGCAACCGTGAAGATCGTACGGGCGGATGAGCACGATCTACACGGCGTTTTGACGACAAGCTGATACGAGGACATCATGGCGACACGTGAAGTGGTAGTGGTGAGCGGTACACGAACAGCGATCGGCGATTACGGCGGCGCGCTGAAGGACATTCCGCCGACAAAACTTGGTGCGATAGCCATCAAGGAGGCCGTCGCGCGCGCGAACATCGATCCGGCGATGGTGGGCCATGTCGTGCTGGGCAGCGTCATTCATGGCGAGGCGCGCGACATGTACATTTCCCGGGTGGCCGCCATCGATGCCGGGCTTCCGGTCGGCACGCCTTGTCTCACGGTGAATCGGCTATGCGGCAGCGGCCTGCAGGCGATCGTTTCGGCCGCTCAGCACATCCTGCTCGGTGATACCGATGTCGTGATCGGCGCGGGCGCTGAAAGCATGAGTCGCGCGGCGTATTTCCTGCCGGCGGCGCGCTGGGGTCAGCGCATGGGCGATGGTGCGATGATCGATGCGATGAGCGCTGCGCTGCACGATCCGTTCGGGAACGGGCATATGGGGATCACCGCCGAAAATATTGCGGCCAAGTATGGCATCGGCCGCGATGAGCAGGATGCGTTCGCGATGGAGTCGCATCGCCGTGCATCACGCGCGATCAACGAGGGTTACTTCAAAAGCCAGATCGTATCGGTCGAAGTAAAAGCAAAGAAAGGTCCGGCGTTCTTCGATGCCGACGAGCATGTGCGCCATGAGCTGAAACCCGAAGACATGGCGAAGCTGAAAACCGTCTTCAAGAAAGACGGCACGGTAACAGCGGGCAATGCGTCAGGCATCAACGATGGGGCTGCCGCGATCGTCATGATGGAGGCGGGCGCCGCCGAGCGCGCCAAAGCCAAACCGATCGCGCGATTGGTGGGTTATTCGCACGCAGGTGTCGAGCCACAGTTGATGGGGCTTGGGCCTATCCCGGCGGTGCGGCGCATCTTCGAGAAGACGGGCTTGAAACCGGCTGATATGGACATCATCGAATCCAACGAAGCGTTCGCGGTGCAGGCGATGTCGGTGACGCGCGAGCTTGGCCTCGATCCGGCGAAAGTCAATCCGAACGGTGGTGCGGTGGCGCTGGGTCACCCGGTTGGTGCAACCGGCGCGATTCTTACCGTGAAGGCGCTCTACGAGCTGCAACGCACCAAGAAACGCTACGCGCTGGTGACCATGTGCATCGGCGGCGGGCAAGGCATTGCGGCGATCTTCGAGCGGATCTGATCGACCCTCGGGGCAACCGCGACGATTCCTACCCTGCGCGGAGCTGATGCGTAACGAGCAACACATCGCTCGTTACGATGATTCCCATGCCTAGCAGTGCCCAGCCGTCCGGGAACTCGCCGAAGGCCAAGATACCCGAGGACTAGCTTGCGCCGGTCAAGACCCCATTTTGGGTGCGAACGCGATCACCATTGCGCCATGCCGGGGCGGCCTCCTGGGTGAAGGACTTCATCGATCCGTCGTCCATGCGGACGTCGATAACATACGAGCTCGTTTTGCGGACGTGTTTCTCGACCTGATGTCCGGCGATGGCGCCCCCGATCGCGCCGATGACGGTTCCGACGTCGCGGCCGCGGCCATTGCCGACCTGATGCCCGAGAACACCGCCACCCACAGCGCCCGCGATGGCGCCAAATCCGGTTCCTTCGCCTGCCGTCGCGACTTGTCGCACCGACTCGATCGTCCCGCAGTCATAGCAGATGGCGCGCGGCGCGGGCGGTGGCGGTGGAGTGGGCTGGTACACCGGGGCGGGCGCCGGTTCAACCGCTGCCACCGTCCGTGGCGCGCTCGGCTCTGCGCGAGTCGCGGGCTTTGGCGCGGACGCCTGGACGGGCTTCGGTGTGGGCGCGTGTACCGCAACGGGCAACGCAGCAGGCTGATCAACGGGCTTTGCGATGCTCGCGGGACTCGGCGCTGGAACCGGCGCCTGCTCGACCGCAGCGAGCTCAGCCTTGGCTTCGCGGTTGGCATCGTTGCTTTTCGATGTCGGAATCCATCCCATGATGGCAGCGATCCCGGCGGCACTGAACAACGTCACCGCGATGGCGGCGATCATGACCATGGGATGCATGGGGGTGCGTGGAGAAGCGGAAGTGTGTGCGTCCATGGAACATGCTCCGGATGCGTTGTGACGTCTCATCCAACGCGGGAACGAGGTGATGCGACGACTGAGTTTAGCAATCCAGATGTAACAGGATGCGACCGATTGGCGGCCGGTCGCAATCGGGGATCGGAATGCGTGCCTACTCCGGGCGCATCTGCGGAAACAGAATAACGTCCCGGATCGATGGGCTGTTGGTGAGCAGCATCACCAGGCGGTCGATGCCGATCCCTTCGCCCGCCGTCGGCGGCAAGCCATACTCCAACGCCCGGATGTAATCGGCGTCGTAGAACATCGCCTCCTCGTCGCCATCCGCTTTGGCCTCTGCCTGATCGTTGAAGCGCGCCGCCTGGTCTTCCGGGTCGTTCAGCTCGGAAAAGCCGTTGGCCATCTCGCGGCCGGTGATGAAGAGCTCGAAACGATCGGTCGACTCGGGTGTTTGATCGTTGCGGCGCGCAAGCGGTGACACTTCGGCCGGATAGTCGATGATGAAGGTCGGCTGAATCAGCGCACTTTCAGTCGTTTCCTCGAAGAACGATAGTTGCACTGCGCCGATGCCCGCAGAGCCTGCGACCTTGACGCCGCGCTTCTTCAGTTCGTTCGTGAGCCAGAGCCGATCAGCGAGTTGGCTCGCGGTGAATTCCGGATGGTACTTGCGCACCGCCTCGACGATCGTGATGCGATCGAACGGCTTTCCGAGGTCGATCACCTGATCGCCGTAGGGCACCTGCGTCGTGCCGAGCGCAGCCTGCGCAACCTGCCGCAACATCTCTTCGGTGAAATCCATGAGGTAGCGATAATCGCGATAGGCCTCGTAGAACTCGATCATCGTGAATTCGGGGTTGTGACGCGTCGAGATCCCTTCATTGCGGAAGTTTCGGTTGATCTCGAAGACCTTTTCGAACCCGCCGACGACCAATCTCTTAAGATACAGCTCGGGGGCGATGCGCAGATAGAGCGTCATGTCGAGCGCGTTGTGGTGGGTCACGAACGGCTTGGCGGCGGCCCCTCCCGGGATCGGCTGCATCATCGGCGTTTCGACTTCGAGGAATCCCTTCGACACCATGAATGCCCGGATTTCCTGGACGATCCGGCTGCGCAACACGAACGTGCGCCGTGATTCCTCGCTGGTAATGAGATCGACGTAACGCTGCCGATAGCGTTGTTCCTGGTCGGCGAGCCCGTGAAATTTCTCAGGCAGGGGACGGAGCGACTTCGCGAGTAGTCGCAACGTCGTCGCGCGGACCGACAGCTCGCCCGTCTTGGTTTTGAACAGCGTGCCTTCGACGCCGAGGATATCACCCAAATCCCAATGCTTGAACGCGGCATGTACTTCACGCCCGGTCAGATCGTCGGCGATATAGAGCTGGATCCTGCCGCTTGAATCCTGAATCGTGGCGAAACTCGCCTTGCCCATGACCCGCTTCAACATCATGCGTCCGGCCACCGAGACGCGGACGGCATCTGCCTCGAGCGCTTCCTTGTCGACATCACCGTAGGTTGCGTGCACCACCTGGGCAAAGTGTTCGCGCGAGAAGTCGTTCGGAAATGGATTTCCCGACTTGCGAAGCAAGGCAAGTTTGGCGCGCCGTTCGGCTTGAATCTGGCTCTCGTCTTGCGCCGGGTCGCGCGGTTCGTCCGACATGGTCACTCCAGGAGAAGCGGGCCCTGGGCGAAAAGGGCCCTCAATGCGCCAAGCCGACGCCCTGCTTGAGGCTCGCGCTTATGAATACGTCGAGATCGCCATCGAGAATCGACTGCGTGTTGCCGACCTCGACATTGGTGCGAAGATCCTTGATGCGTGACTGGTCGAGCACGTAGGAACGAATCTGATGGCCCCAGCCGATATCCGTTTTCGAATCCTCGAGGACCTGCTTGGCTTCGTTACGCTTTCTCAGCTCGAACTCGTACAGCTTTGCCTTGAGCATCGACATCGCTTCCGCCTTGTTACGGTGCTGCGAGCGATCGTTTTGACACTGGGCGACGATATTGGTCGGCAGGTGGGTGATTCGCACGGCCGAGTCGGTCCGGTTGACGTGCTGGCCGCCGGCGCCCGAGGCCCGATAGGTATCGATGCGCAGATCCGCGGGATTGATGTCTATTTCGATCGAGTCGTCGACCTCCGGATACACGAACACGCTTGCGAATGACGTATGCCGCCGTGCATTGGAATCGAACGGGGATTTGCGCACGAGACGATGGACGCCCGTCTCGGTGCGCAGATGGCCGAAAGCGTACTGGCCGGTCACCTTGATCGTGGCGCCCTTGATGCCGGCGACGTCACCTTCGGATTGTTCGAGCACCTCGACCTGGAACCCCTTGCGTTCCGCATAGCGGGAATACATACGAAGCAACATCTGCGTCCAATCCTGTGCTTCGGTACCGCCCGAACCGGCCTGCAAGTCGACGAAGCAACTGTTGGGGTCAAGCGGATCGGCGAACATCCGCCGAAATTCCATGTCTTCGACGCTCTTGCGGATTCGCGCGACATCCCCTTCGATCGCGACGAGCGTGGCATCGTCACCCTCGATCGCCGCGAGCTCGAACAGCTCACGCGCATCGTGATGCAATTGCGTGAGCGCGGTGATGTTCCCGACGATCTCATCGAGCGATTTTTTTTCCTTGCCGAGATCCTGGGCGCGCTTTGCATCGTCCCAGACGTTGGGGTCTTCCAGCTCCCGCCCGACTTCGCTTAGCCGGGTCTGTTTGATATCGAAGTCAAAGATACCTCCGTAATTCGGCGATACGTCCAGCGAGATCGATGAGCGCACCGCTGATTGCGTTGAGGCGTTCGGCTTCCATGATTTCTTTTGTCGGCTGGGCAACGATCGAGTCGCCCCCGTTGAATGAGGCGAGAGAGGACGCGGATTGTTCAGATATCCGCGGACCGGCGATTATACAGGCACGGATGGGCGTGCCAAACGAACCGGGTCGGTCCTCTTTGGATATGATGGCTGGACAAATTGCGACGCTCCTGCGGTGGATGGCATCGCGGCGGTGCGCACCCGAAGCTCCCTAATTCTGCCTGAACCATGCCCCCTCCCCAATTGATCGCCCAGCGTGGCGCACGTCTGTTCACGCTAATCTTCGCGGGTTGCCTTGCCGTACTCGGCGCCGCGCTCTACTTGCAGCATGTGCATAGTCTCGACCCGTGCCCGTGGTGCATCGTGCAACGCATCCTGTTCGTCCTGATTGCGCTGATCGCGCTCATTGCAGTCCTGCATCGGCCTCAGGGCATCGGGGTCACGGCTTACGGAACGGTGATCGGACTGGTTTCGATGACAGGGATTGCGGCGGCTATCTATCACATCTACCTGCAGCGAGATCCCGCGCGCGCCGCCAAGTGCGCCGGTTCGTTCGTCGAACGCCTCCTCGATCAATCCGCGCTTGGTCGGATCATTCCTCCACTGTTCCAGTACGACGGCCCGTGCACGCTAAAGCCGTGGGCAATGCTCGGATTGTCGATTCCTGAGTGGTCGCTGATCGCCTTCGTTCTTGTGCTCATCGCTGTCGGTGCCGGGGCTTTTCTGGGGCGTCGCTAGGGGGTTTCGCGCTCCCTGCCGCGAGTCGCCGATATTCGACCGTCTATCTTTTCCGACGCGAGACGCTGTCGAATTGTTGAAATTTCCTGCGCTAGAAGGCGTCGTGGATTCGTCAGTTTGATGGGTTCTCCGCATGTTGCAGTGAAACATTGCAAATTGACTGGCACGGAATCACGGTGCCTAGCCCAATGCGCAACTTTACTGAATGTGCTGTTACTAAACTTCAATCCATCGATAACGTTTCTGGCAGCGCCCCGTGACAAACGCGGCGGCCTCGGCAGGGAGAGGTTCTACATTCAAGAATTCGGCATCACGCGTCATGAACCTTCGCACCGGCGAAGGGCGCAACGAGCCGCACGCGCGGCTTCGAGCAGTCCAGACAGTGACGACGGTGTGCCAGATGGTCCGCAGACGCAGCAAGCGTTAGGTCGTTCCCCGCGACCGTTGGACGGGGCCGGTTCGTCCGGCCCCGTTTTTGTTTTGTGCGATTGAAGTTGCGATTTTCTGCGGTGGTGGCAAGGCGTTGTTGAGGGTAACCCCTATGCAGCCGCTGACCAGTGCTCCACAGTGAGTTGCGCCTCCGATAGCCCGTTGAACTGGTTGATCGTCAAGCGATACACGCACTCTGCCGCGGCGGGCAGCGGATCGACTTGGTTGAACTGGATGCCGTCGATGGCGTATCCGTCCCGCTCCATCTTCAGCCGCAAATGCTTGCCACCAACCACTCGCTGGGAACGGATTGAGAATCGATCCGCGAAGAGCGGTGCCGGAAACCCTTGCCCCCAGATGCCGCCATCAAGCAGGCGCGCGACTTCGAGCGATACCCATTGCGG
>JANMUI010000574.1:0-16904 GCA_031391405.1 Betaproteobacteria bacterium | reverse complement strand
CGCAATGTCGGGCGCGAGTTTGCGGCTGCCGATGTCGGCACCTTGACCCTTGCCACCACCCACACCCAGGCGCGCTATGCCTTGCCTCGTGTGGTGACGGAATTCAAGGCGCGCTTTCCAAAGGTGCGGCTCGTCATGCATCAAGGCAATCCGCCGCAGCTCGCCCAGATGGTGCTCGGCGGTGATGCCGACATTGCGATCGCCACCGAATCACTCGATCACTATCCGGGCCTGCTTGCGCTCCCAGCCTATACCTGGAGTCATTGCGTAGTCGTGCCGCCGCAACATCCGCTCGAGGCGATGCAGAAGGTGACGTTGGAGGCGCTCGCGCAATATCCGATCATTACCTACAACCCGGCGTTTTCCGGTCGCACGCACATCGACGAAGCGTTCACCGTGCATGGACTCGTGCCTGATATCGTGCTCACGGCAATCGACGCGGACGTCATCAAGACCTATGTCGAGCTCGGCCTTGGTATCGGCATCATCGCATCCGTCGCATTCAATGCGGAACGCGATCTGACTTTGAGGCGTCTTGACGCAAGCCATCTGTTCCGCGAGAACACGACGCGTGTGGCCCTGCGCCGAGGCCGCGACCTGCGTGGCTTCGCTTATGCATTCGTCGAGCTGTTCGCGCCCCATCTTAGCCGGGCCAAGATCGAACAGGCGTTGCAAGGCGAGTCGTGAACGGCCCGCGCTGTCCCCGATGACCCATGCGGTACGCGACCCACCGAAGCATTCTTCGTGACATCGTTCGCCTCGGCTGGCCAGTGCTTGTCGCGCAGGTGGCGGTCATGCTTTACGCCGTCGTCGATACGGTCATGGCGGGGCGCTACGGCCGCACGGATCTCGCGGCTGTAGGCATCGGCGCGAGTATCTATATCAGCGTCTTCATCACTTTGATGGGCGTATTGATCGCGATCGGGCCGATCGTGTCGCACCTGTTCGGGGCGAAGCGTCACGCAGAGATCGGCGAAGAAGTGCGGCAAACATTTTGGCTAGGCATCTTGCTCGCGGCGATCCCGATCGTGGTGCTCAACTACCCCGATCCGTTCTTCATGATCACGCAGGCCGAACCCGAAGTGGAGGCGCTCGCACGACGATATCTGGCCGTCGTGGCATGGAGCGTTCCGGCGAGCTTGCTGTTTCGCGTCTTCCATGGCTTTGCGACCGCCATCTCGCGACCGCGAATCGTCATGCTCCTCAATCTAGTGGGTCTTGCAATCAAGGTGCCGTTGACGTGGGTTTTCATGTACGGTTTGTGGGGTGCCCCGGAGCTTGGTGCGGTGGGATGCGCGCTAGCGACGACGATCGCTTCCTGGATCACATGCATTGCCGCCTGGGCCATCTGCTATTCGCAGGCCGACTATCGCCCCTATGGGATCTTCCAACGATGGTCATGGCCCTGCTGGGTGCGCATTCGGCACGTACTTGGTATCGGTGTCCCGATCGGATTCACGTTTCTCGTCGACGTGACCGCCTTTACATTCATGACCCTTTTCATCGCTCGCCTGGGTACGCAGGCTTCCGCGGCCCATCAGATTGCCGCCAACTTCGCCGCGCTGATATTCATGCTGCCCCTGGCACTAGGCAGCGCGGTCGGTATTCTCGTCGGACAGGCCCTCGGCGCGGGCGATGCGAGGCGCGCCCGGCTCGCGGGGCAGATCGGATTGATTGCTGCAGCCGGCATGGCCGGTGTGTTGTCGGCGCTCGTGGTGTTCGGGCGATCGACTATTGCCGGCCTCTATTCCATTGACGACGGCGTCAGCGCGCTTGCAGCGCAGCTACTCTTGCTCGTGGCGATCTATCATCTTGTCGACGCCGTACAGACCGTCGCACTGAATGTTCTGCGCGGCTACAAACGCACAGTCGTGCCGATGATTGCTTACACCGTCGCGCTTTGGGGCGTCGGCCTCGGCGGTGGATACTGGCTGGGATTGACGGCACTGGGCCGTAAGAATTTGTCGCCGATTGGGCTTGCGGAGCCCCTGGGTGCTGCCGGATTCTGGATTGCGGCGATCGCAAGCCTCGGACTCGCGGGCGTGCTCGTTATCTTCTATTTCCTCGTGATCAGCCGACCACAACGACAATGAACCGATTATCTCGTTCGATTACGCGTGCCCACTCCACGCCGGGTTGCAGTTGGCTTCGCACTGCCCTTTGGCTTCCTGGTCGTGATGCTACGCGCCGCCCGCGCGACGCGGGTGCTTGGCCGACCCGAGCGTGAATCAACAAAGGGGGCGAGCGCGAGCTCAATCGAATGATCGTGCCGCTTTCCGCGTGCACGCAACGCCGCGGCATAAGCACTTCGCGCCCATGGAAGGGTTGAGGCTGGCGATTCGAGTGCGTCGACGGGCACGCGATAAAAACTGAAAGTGGCCGCCTTGCCGTTGCGTGAATAGGTAAAGGGCTCGCTGCCGGCGGCTTCAAATTCGGCGCGGTTCATCTCGTCTGCTTTGAACCAGAGCACGTCATCGTGCACGATCGCGAACATCAGATCGTCGAGGTAGATTCCATGTCCGCCGAACATGCGACGCGCCGCCACGGTGCCGAATGGCCCCAGCAGTTCCACTGCATAGTCGACGAACTCGCGGCCTGAGGACATGGCCAATCGATAGGAAATACGCAAGTAAGTGTTAGCTTCGAATTAGCATACTCGTAACGTCGGGGAATCACAACATTGCATTTGATCATTTGGAAACCGGTTTGTTGCAGTGAATTACCTGAACCGGCCGAGCTGAAATCAGACACGAGATGCGTCCTGACAAGGCGGGGAAAAGATTTCGCAGCAACGAGGGGGCGCTTCCCTCGCAATTCCCCCATTCATCGCCAAGAGTGCCGCAGCGCGATTGGTAAGCAACTAGAGGGAAACGCCCGAACCCATGCCCGAGCGAATCCCCAACGTCAGATCGCAGGTGCGGTCTGGGCGATCCAATAGATGATGGATCGAGGCGCCGATAGCTGAAAGACGCCATGTCTGATTCACCACGCAGGCCCCCAACTTTGCGGCGAAGCTGGATGTTTTGCGCCGGCCGGCGCACGCGCCGAAGCAATGGCCGCGCGGCGCCTCGGTGCCGACCGTTTCGAATTCGAGGCGCCTTATCGATCGGTATCAGACGCTTGCAGCGTCCAATGTCTCGCCGTGCGGCTCGGGCATTCGACCCGCGCGCTATTCCCGGAGCTTGCGCGCCACCAATGCGGCGGGCCTCCCAACGCTGTAGGCAAGCCAGCTAGCGAGTTTCGGGAAGGCGCTCAGGTCGTATTTCATCCCGAAAAGCGTGTAGACGATACTCGATGCAATGCAGTCCGCAAGACCCCACTCGCTGCCGGATAGATAGGCTGCGTTCGTCAATTGCTTGTCCAAAGCCTTGAGACCCGGCAACAGCTTCTTTTCGCTTTCATCCGCCAGCAATGCGTTGCGCTTCTCCGGCGGCAAGGCAACCCGATTCTGGAACATCAGAACCATATGCGGTTCGATGTCATTGGTCACGAAGAATGCCCATTTGAGCATGTTGCCTTCCTCCGCGATTGTCCTGGGCCAAAGCTTCCCCTGACCGTACTTGCGCGCGAGGTAGATGTTGATCGCCGCGGACTCCCAGACGATTGATCCGTCGTCGTCGATCGTCGGGATTCGTGCATTCGGATTGAGCTTCACATACCAGTCTTCCTTGGCACCAGCCTTGTCGATATGGATCGACACCGGAATATGTTCGTACGCAAGTCCGAGCTCGTTCGCCATCCAGAGGACGCGAAATGTTCGTGAGCGCGCCTGACCGTAGATTTTCAGCATCAGCATTCTCCTGTCGGAAATTTACCCGAGGTAGGGACCCGTATCGTAGCCGGTTCATTGAATCGCTTCCGGATTGGCCGAGCGTGTACCGGGCGCATCGATCGTTTGAACGGACAGCCTATGCCCAATGATGGATGGGCGAGACGTTGAAGCTCGGCTACGCTCACATCATCGAATGCCTCGCACAGGAACCATCATGGCACGACCACTCGATCGAATGAATCCCCGCAACGATCTCGCCAAGCGGATTCTATGGGGAGGCGCGGCGGTCGGTCTACTCGGAATCGCTGGACTGCTTGCTGCCTCGGGGGCAGCCGCCACTCGGCGCGATGCTGCGGGCGCCGAGAGCAACCTACGGGCGACGGAAATTCACTCGGCCTTGCATTTGGTCGCAAACGGCGGAGCGATCTGTCGTGGCGTTGATCCCGCCAGCACGCGTGAGTGCGCGCCAGGAAGTGCGCTCGCGCGCGCAGTACCGCAACTGGGTGAATGGCTTTCGGCGCAATTGAGCGCGCGCTAGAAGAGCCGCCTTCGCATCGATCGTCTCGCCACTCAAGCGATCGAATTGTCTCCTCAGCCAGCGCAAAGCTGGCTAGTTCCCTGGGGATTGCACAATCACAGCGCTTTCCCCAGGCGCTGCGATGCAATCCCCAATTTTTTTGCGGGATCCGAGAGGTCGAACCGCGCGCATCGCGCGTTGCCGATCGTGTGAGTATCGGTGCGAATCCTCAGCGCGTGGCCGGCTTGGACAAGGCGCTCAAGCCTTGCGTCCTTCCTTGAGCTTGAAGTTGATCAGCGTTCGCAACTTCCCGGGCATGACCGGTTTCGACAGGATATGGACGCCGTTGTCCTTCGCATGTGCGCTCAATTCCGGCGAAGTGTTTCCGGTCACGAGGATCCCCGGAATACGCATGCCGAAATGCTTACGCAAGGCGACGATCGCGTCGAGGCCATTCGCCCCTTCCTGAAGGCGGTAGTCCGCGACGATCAGGTGCGGCGCATCGCTGTCGATATCCAGCATCGCTTTGGCTTCACTCAGACCTCTGGCGCCGATAACCCGGGCTCCCCAACCGGAAAGCAGGACGCGCATGCCCTCGAGAATGCTCGCTTCGTCGTCGATGACCGCGATCAATGCGCCACCGAGACCCGCCGGAGCGATGGTCGCCGTGTCAAGGCCGGTCGACAGTGCTGGAGCCGTTCCGGGCAGAAAGCTCACGCGAAATACGGACCCACGATCCGTTCGCGAATCGAGACGCAGCTCCGAATCGAGCAGATGCGCCAAGCGCTTCACGATCGACAAGCCTAGACCCAATCCTTTGCGCCGATCCCGTTCCGCATTGCCGATCTGGTAGAACTCTTCGAAGACTTTTTCCTGTTCCGCCGACGATATCCCCACGCCGGAATCCCAGACCTCGATCCACAAGCGCCCCATCCGGGCACGGCATCCAATGACGATTCCGCCGCGTCTGGTATAGCGGATCGCATTGCTGACCAGATTGCGAATGATCCGCTCCACCAGGATCGGATCGCTGTGGATGGCACGCCGGGTCCGCACGAATCGCAGCCGCAGGTCCTTTTCTTCGGCTTCCGGTTGCAGGTCCGTTTTGATTCGATCGAACAGTGCCTGGACGGCGAAGTGCGAGGGGTTCGGTTGAATGACGCCCGCATCGATCTTCGATATGTCGAGCAGCTCGTTGAAGAGCCCCTCGAGCGCCTCGACCGATGCGTTGATGCTGTTGACCACATTGATGACTTCCGGGTCACGCACCTTCTCGACCAGCGCGGAGGCGAAGAGTCCCATCGCGTGCAGCGGCTGGCGCAGATCATGGCTTGCCGCGGCGAAGAACTGGGTCTTTGATCGATTCGCAATCTCGGCCTCGCTGCGTGCCTCCTCCGCCGCGCGCTTCTGCGCGGACAACGCATCGATCAGGTCGAGGTTGGCGAATCGGATTGCAAGAGACCGCTCGAGCGCGCGGCTGTAGTAGCGGCCGAGCATGATCATCATGGCGAGGACAACGATGAGCACGATGCCGATCAGCGCATGCGCTCCGCCTTCAATCGTCATCCGCACCGCAAGGGGCAAGATCGCGGGAATGAGGAACAGGTACAGGGACGGTTGGTAGGTCGCGAGCGTTGGCACGGTCCCGCTGGCCATGGCAAAGAGGATGCCCAGCAAGAGCACCTGATGGAAAAGCGACTGCGTGTCGAAGAATAGAACCCCGGCAAATCCGAAGAGCGCGCCGGATATCGTCGCGCCGATCAGCCACAACAGCGCCCAGGATTCGAACTCGACGATTCGCTCAGCCCTCGAGCGAAAGCGCAGCAGTACCACGACTCGCCACCAGACATTGGCGAGAACGACTGCAAGCCAGGTGCCAATCCAGAGGAAGGGAACACGCTCCCACATCGCGGCCACGATCACGACGGCCGCGAGCGTCGTGCCGGATACCGCGACCGGTAACTCGCGGTAGAGGAGGCGAACCTGCTCAGCGAAGACGCGAACATCTGCTCCCGATTCGCTCGATCGATTCGGGAAATTGACCGCAGGTGTGCTGGGAAGCGTGGTGTTCACCGGAGCTCGTCCTCCGCACGCCGCGCGCAAGCGCTCCCCTGCTGTGACTGTATGCGTGCTCCGCCTATTGCTTGGTGGCGGTCTTCAGTAACGCGTCGATGTGCAGACCTAGCCGACTGGCTTCGACGACGGCCTGGGTTCGCGTGTTGACATTGAGAGCACGCAGGATCGCGGCAACATGGATCTTGACCGTGCCTTCGGCAAGATCGAGCTCCCGGCAGATGATCTTGTTTGGTTTGCCCTGCAGCAACAATGCCAGCACCTGGCACTGGCGGTCGGTTAGCCCGAGATCGCGCGGCGAGACGGCCTTGTCGGACGTTGGCGAGACGGCGCGCGGAGGCGTCGGCGAATCAGGCATGAGCGCGATGGGTGGGAGGTAGACTCCACCTGCCAACACCAGCCGCAACGCGGAGAGCATGACCTTGCTCGATGATGTCTTGGGGATGTAACCCATCGCGCCCAGATCGATCGCGCGCATGACATCTTCCCGTCGATCGGAACCGGACAGAACAACGACCGGGATCGTTGGATACTGCTCGCGAAATTCGGCGAGGAGATCGAAGCCCGGCACCTCGGGAAGGCCGAGATCGAGGAGCATCAAGTCTGCATCTTCATGCGCGGCAACGAGCTTTCGCGCGTCCGCGGCACTCTTCGCATCGTGCAACTCCACGACTTGATCCAAGGGGGCGAGCGTGTGGCGCAGCGCTTCCAGAATCAACGGATGATCGTCGACAATCAGGACTTTCACGCATTTCCCATAACCGACAGGACGGTCGGATGGTAACACCGGGGCCGGCGCCAGGTTGGGTTCCGAGGCGAGCTGCAGGGAAGAGGCGGTCATGGCGGTCCTCGGAGAATGGCGGGAAGATTCTGCTCGATCCTATACGAGCCCATCCATTGCTGATATCGGCCAGTCGACTAGTCCAAATGGCCGAGTCGCTCATCAGTGTCAGAACGAAGAGGCGCTCGGGCCGCCCTCAGAGTCCCAGTCGCTGCCAGATCGTGGAGGTGAGGGCAGCCTGGTTCATCGTATAGAAATGAAGTCCCGGTGCACCTTCCCGCAGCAGGCGATCGCAGAGATCAGTGACGACATCCAGCCCGTAGCCGCGAATCGATGCGACATCATCGCCATAGCTTTGCAACCGGAGCCTGAGCCAACGCGGAATCTCGGCACCGCATGCATCGGAGAACCGCGCGAGTTGCGAAAAATTGCCGATCGGCATGATGCCCGGAACGATCGGTATGTCGATCCCGAGTCGCTCGCATTCGTCGATGAAACGAAAGTACGCCTCGGCATTGTAGAAATACTGCGTAATCGCCGCGGTCGCGCCGGCGTCCACTTTTCGTTGGAAGCTCTCGATGTCCGCCATCGGGCTCTTCGCCTGCGGATGGACTTCCGGGTAACACGCAACTTCGATATCGAACCAGTCGCCCGTCGCGCTGCGAATCAGCGCCACCAGCTCGTTCGCGTACCGGAGATCCCCCAGACCGACGGAGCCGGACGGAAGATCGCCGCGTAGTGCGACCAGGTGACGAACGCCATGCTGCTTATAGTTGGCGAGAATCGCTAGGATCTCGGCCTTGCTCGATCCGATGCAAGACAAGTGCGGGGCCGCCGCGTAACCCGCCTGCTTGATCTCGAGCACGGTGCCCAAGGTCGGGTCGCGGGTCGACCCACCGGCGCCATAGGTCACCGAGAAAAACCGCGGCTTGAGCTGCGCGAGTTGTTTCCAGGTGGCTTGCAGTTTCTGCGCGCCATCTTGTGTCTTGGGCGGAAAGAACTCGAAGCTGAACGAGCGTGAATGCTTGCGCTGCGATTCCATGTCGAATCGACCGTGTTGAGTCATCACGATCAAAACGCCGGACAGCCCATTGGGCCGACCGGCGTTGCGTTTTCATACCGACCCAGGGCGGCGAGTCATGCCGACGCTTGCGCGCCGCCGCGCCCCGGTTGCATCAGTACCGGTAGTGGTCCGGTTTGTAGGGACCCGACTTGCTAAGGCTGAGGTACTCCGCTTGCTGCGTGGTCAGTTCGGTCAGCGTTGCTGCAAGCTTCGAGAGTTGTAGCCGGGCTACCTTTTCATCCAGAAGCTTCGGCAGCGTGTAGACGCCGATCGGGTACTTGGCCGTGTTGCAAAAGAGCTCGATCTGAGCAAGCGTTTGATTCGCAAACGACGAGCTCATCACGTAACTCGGATGGCCGGTACCACACCCGAGGTTCACCAGGCGCCCTTCGGCAAGCAGGATGATTCGCTTTCCATCGGAGAAAATAATGTGATCGACCTGCGGCTTGATGTTGTCCCATTTGTGATTCTTCAGGCTCGCCACATCGATCTCATTGTCGAAATGCCCGATGTTGCAGACGATCGCCTGATTCTTCATCTTCTTCATGTGCTCATAGGTGATCACATGAAAGTTCCCGGTGGCGGTAACGAAGATGTCGGCTTTGTCCGCAGCATAGTCCATGGTGACGACCCGGTAGCCTTCCATGGCGGCCTGCAGTGCGCAGATCGGATCGATCTCGGTGACCCATACCTGCGCCGAGAGTGCACGCAGCGCTTGCGCCGAACCTTTCCCGACGTCGCCATAACCCGCTACGACCGCGATCTTGCCCGCGATCATCACATCGGTCGCGCGCTTGATGCCATCGACCAGTGATTCGCGACATCCATAGAGGTTGTCGAATTTCGACTTCGTCACCGAGTCATTGACATTGATCGCCGGGAACGCAAGCTTGCCTTCCTTCGCCATCTGGTACAGGCGCTTGACACCCGTCGTCGTTTCTTCGGTCACCCCTTTGATTTGCGCGAGCCGCTTCGAATACCAGCCGGGACTCGATGCGAGCCGTTTCTTGATCGAGGCAAAGAGGAATGTTTCTTCCTCGCTCGTGGGCTTGGCGATCACGGACGGATCTTTCTCGGC
Organism: Betaproteobacteria bacterium; assembly: GCA_031391405.1. Lineage (GTDB taxonomy): Bacteria > Pseudomonadota > Gammaproteobacteria > Burkholderiales > SG8-39 > SHXR01. The sequence goes on along the minus strand of JANMUI010000574.1, from coordinate 7,620 downwards.
GCGCGTACCGATGTGGAGCAGCATCGTCGCATCCCCACCGTCGTCCAGGATCATGTTCGAGAAGCCGCCATCGGGCCATTCGAAAATGCGGTGGCTGTACTCCCAATACTCCTCCAAGGTCTCGCCCTTGTACGCAAACACCGGCGTTCCGCCCGCCGCGATGGCGGCTGCAGAGTGATCCTGGGTCGAATAGATATTGCACGAGGCCCAACGAACGTCCGCGCCAAGCGCGGTCAGGGTCTCGATCAGCACGGCGGTCTGGATCGTCATGTGCAGCGATCCGGTGATGCGAGCACCACGCAACGGCTTGGCCTTGGCATTCTCATGCCGGATCGCCATCAAGCCGGGCATCTCGGTTTCAGCGATCGCGATTTCCTTACGGCCAAAATCGGCCAGCGTCAGGTCGGCGACCTTGTAATCCCCGCTCGAGAGGTTGGCGGGTTTCAATACGGCAGCGTTCATCGGTTACTCCTTGCTTTTGGATGTCGATACGGAGCGGCCGGGCGCCTACAGAAGCCTGCAGGCAATCCCGCTCGTCTACCGTGCAACCACGGTTCAACGAGCGCAGTTCAACAGGACCCACTTGGGGTGCCTCGAGCCTGGCGGGAAGAGGATTCCCGTTGCAACGCTCCTCGAGGCGAAGAGGGGGCGATTCTATCGCGGTCCGACCCGCCTCGCGCATGGGCGTACGCGAGTGACACAAAAAAGCCGTCCGAAGATCGGACGGCTTTTCGTCGTCGAGGCGATCCCGCGTCTATTTCAGACCCGCGTCGGCCCGCAAGGCGATGGCCTTGTCTACCTTCTCCCAGGTGAACTCAGGCTCTTCGCGTCCGAAGTGGCCGTAGGCAGCCGTCTTCTCGTAGATCGGGCGCAACAGGTCGAGCATCATGACGATGCCTTTCGGGCGCAGATCGAAATGCTTCTGGATCAGCGCTGCGATCTTCGCGTCGGAAATCTTGCCGGTACCGTATGTGGTGACCATCACCGAGGTCGGACGCGCGATACCGATCGCGTACGACACCTGGAGCGTGCATCGATCAGCTAGGCCGGCCGCAACGATGTTCTTCGCAACGTAGCGGGCAGCGTACGCGGCCGAACGATCCACCTTCGAGGGATCTTTCCCCGAGAACGCGCCGCCACCGTGAGGCGCCGAACCGCCGTACGAATCGACGATGATCTTGCGCCCGGTCAGGCCGCAATCCCCATGCGGTCCGCCGACTACAAAGCGGCCGGTCGGGTTGACCAAATACTTGATCTCACCTTTGATAAGGTTCTTCGGCAGCATGGGCTTGAGGATTTCCTCGATCACCGCCTCGCGCAGTTTCTCATGGGTGATGTCGGGGGAATGCTGGGTCGACAGGACCACGGTGTCGATCGAGTCGGGCTTGTCGTCGACATAACGGATCGTGACCTGTGACTTGGCATCGGGCCGGAGCCAAGGCAATCGCCCATCGCGGCGTACTTGCGCCTGGCGCTCGACCAATCGATGTGCGAGATGGATCGGGAGCGGCATGAGCTCGGGCGTCTCGCGGCACGCATACCCGAACATCAGGCCCTGATCGCCTGCGCCTTGCTCCGGGTCGAGGCCGGATCCCTCGTTCACGCCTTGCGCGATGTCGGGTGATTGCTTGTCGTAGCAGACCATCACCGCGCAGCCCTTGTAGTCGATGCCGTACTCGGTGCTGTCGTAGCCGATACGCTTGATGGTGTTGCGGGCAACCGTCTGGAAATCGACGACTGCGCGGGTCGTGATCTCGCCGGCCATCACGACCAAGCCGGTGGTGCAAAGCGTTTCCGCGGCGACCCGGCTCGTTTTGTCCTGGGCTAGAATCGCATCCAGCACGGCATCCGAAATCTGGTCGGCTACCTTGTCTGGATGTCCCTCGGATACGGATTCTGATGTGAAGAAAAATTCGCTCATCGCAACGCTGCTATCCTGTGAAAGTGGTTGAAGGCGTCGAGTACGGAATGCCGCCGTAGGGTTGCCAAAATAAACACGCTAGCGTAGCAGAAATCAACTTGCCTGCCCAAATCCCGTCGGCTGGGACGCACGGCTTGCCGTTCCTCGTCCTTTCTCGTTTGATGTCTTTGCTGTTCCGGGTGCTCGCACGCTTGCCATTGCGGGTCCTGCATGCGCTCGGATCAATGCTTGGATGGATCGCCTACGCGGGTTCCGCGAGTTATCGTCATCGCGTCCGAACCAACTTGTCTTATGCCGGATACACCGACCGGGCAGTCTTGAAGGCCGCGATCGCCGAGGCGGGAAAAGCAGTTCTCGAAATTCCGTTCATTTGGTATCGGCCGCGCGAACAGGTGCTCGCCCTCGTTCGGGAAGTTCGCGGTGCCGAGATCGAATCCGGCGCGCGAAGCTCGGGTCGCGGGGCGGTGTTTCTTACGCCCCACATCGGCTGCTTCGAATTGCTTTCGTTTTGGGTCGCGCGCGAGGCGCCGCTGACCGTGCTCTACCGGCCCCCAAAGTTGCAATGGCTGCGCCCGGTGATGGATGCAGGCCGGGCGCGGGAGAATATCCAGCTCGCTCCGACCAATCTCACCGGCGTGCGCCGTCTGTTGCGGGCGCTGCGCGCCAATCAGGCGATCGGCCTCCTACCGGATCAGGTACCGAGCTTCGGCGAGGGGGAGTGGGTCGAATTCTTCGGTCGGCAGGCGTACACGATGACGCTTCCGCAGCGGTTGCAATCCTCGACCGGGGCCACAGTAGTCATCGTATTCCTGGAGCGGCTGGCGAAAGGGCGCGGTTATCGCGTTCATGCATTGCCGATGCCTGCGATCCAAAGTGGGGAGTCCTACTTGTCCTGCCTCAATCGCGGCATCGAGAGCGCTATCAGAAAAATCCCAGCGCAATACTGGTGGGGTTACAACCGCTACAAAGGGTCCGCGTTGAATCAGGGCATTGGTTCGCCGGATCCGAAGGTCTGATCGCATGGGACGAATCGACGGAACCCTCGCGCTTGGAATCATGTGGCTCCTGCACTTCTTGCCCTTGCGAGCGCTCGCTGCCGTCGGCGAAGCAATCGGGTCGCTTGCCTATGTCATCGCACGGGAGCGGCGACGCATCTGCATGATCAATCTTGCCAAATGCTTTCCGGAATCATCGGACCAGGATCGACGTGCGTTGACCAAGACCCACTTTCGCCTGTTCGGACGGTTCGTGCTGGAACACGCGCTTCTTTGGTGGGCACCAAGCAGCCGATTTCTGAGGCACGTGAGCATTGAGGGACAGGAAAACCTGCGCGCCCTGCGTGGGCAACCGGTCATCGTACTCGCGCCGCACTTCCTCGGACTCGACATGGGCGGTGCGCGCATTGCCTATGAAGGGCCGATTGCGAGCATGTATCAGAAGCAGAAAAACAAGGTGATTGATGCCCGCATCCTTGAGGGTCGGATGCGATTCATTCGGCTCTTTCCCGAGTCGAAGTTGTTCTCGCGGCAGGACGGCGTCTTATCGGTGGCGCGTACGATCAAGCAGGGCGTGGTGTTCTACTACCTGCCGGATCTGGATTTCGGATCGCGCGACACGATCTTCGTGCCGTTTTTCGGTGTGCCTACCGCGACCATTACCGGCGTAGCGCGCCTTGCCCGCCTCACTGGGGCAAAAGTGATCCCGTGCGTTACGCGGATGCTGCCCGGCGGCGAAGGGTATCGTGTCAAACTCTACCCGGCGTGGGACAGCTTTCCGACCGGAGATATCGAGGTCGATACGCGCCGCGTGAATGCCTTTATCGAAGAGCGGGTGCGCGAGATGCCCGAGCAATACTACTGGTTGCACAAACGGTTCAAAACGCGACCGCCTGGTGAAGCGAGTTTCTACGGACCATGACGTTGCACATTCCGAACATGCATGCGGCCAACGTGCTCGTAACGCACGCGCGATCCGCTGCGGGCGAGCCCCGAACGTTCGGGGCGAAGTAACAGTGAAAATTAGGTTTTCCAAGATGCATGGCGCGGGTAACGATTTTGTCGTGCTCGATTGCGTGCGCCAGCAAGTGAGCATCACCGAGTCCCTCGCGCGGCGCATCGCCGATCGGCACACCGGAATCGGTTGCGACCAGCTATTGCTCGTGGAACCTTCACCCGGGCCGCAAGCCGATTTTCGATACCGGATTTTCAACGCCGATGGCGGTGAGGTCGAGCACTGCGGCAACGGCGCACGCTGCTTCGTGCGATTCGTGCGCGATCAGGGTCTCACCACCAAGACCGAGATTCGCGCGCTGATTTCCGGGGGGGTGATCATCCCGCGCATGGAGGCCGACGGAAGGGTGACCGTCGACATGGGTGCACCGATTCTTGATCCTCGCCGCGTTCCATTTGCAACGGCTGGCATCGCGCCCGTTGTCTCCGGCCATCGAGCGTCTGACGAAGCGCTGCCGGCTTGGCCGCTCGATCTTGGTGGGAAGCAAGTGATGGTGCATGTGTTATCGATGGGAAATCCCCATGCGGTGCGCTTTGTCGATGATGTCGATGCCGCGCCGGTTGCGACGGAAGGGCCGTTGACCGAACGGCACGCACGATTTCCGGCACGGGTGAACGCCGGATTTCTTGAAGTTCGGGGTCCGCATCGTGCACGCCTGCGGGTGTATGAGCGCGGCGTCGGCGAAACGCTCGCGTGCGGGACGGGTGCGTGTGCCGCAGCGGTCGCAGGGATTCTCCGCGAGCGACTCGTATCGCCGGTGGCCATCGAGGCGCGCGGTGGGGAATTGACCATTACGTGGGCCGGCCGCGACAATGCAGTCTTTATGACTGGGCCCGCCGTGACCGTTTTCGAGGGCGAGCTCGATACCGAGGCGTTGACATGAATCCGGAAGAAGTGGCACGTTTTCTACGCAGCAACCCCGGATTCTTCGAGCAATACGCAGACGTGCTCGCGCAACTGCAGGTGCCTCATCCGCATGGAGGCCGCGCCATTTCGCTTTCGGAGCGCCAGCTGCTCGCACTGCGAGAGCGCAATCGCGCGCTCGAAGGCAAGCTGTCGGAGTTCATCCAGTTCGGCGAGGAGAACGACGGCATCGGCGCGAAGGTCCACGCGCTCGCGCTGATTCTGCTCCGTGTGACGACCTTGGACGGTGCGCTCGGGTGTATCCACGGGAGCTTGCGCGACGATTTCGCTGTTCCTCACACTGCCATCCGCCTATGGCGCGGAAGCGGTGATGAGATCGAATTCAGTGCGGTGGAAGATGCGTTGCGCATCTATGCGTCAAACCTGCCCCATCCTTATTGCGGCGCCAGCGACGCCATGACACCGGCGACATGGTTCGCGGCCGGCGCTGAGCATGTGAAATCCCTCGCCCTGATGCCGCTACGGGATTCCGAGAATACCTTCGGGCTGATTGCGTTGGGCTCCGAGGAGCCCCGTCGCTTTTATCCGGAGATGGGTACGTTGTATCTTGCTCGCATCGGCGAGTTGGTGAGCGCGGCGTTGGGCAGAATGCTGTGATGTCGGGCAGCGGCGCCAAGACTAGAGGCCAGCTGGAATCCGGCGAATCGGGCTTGCGTGCCGCCGGCAACGACGAACCGAACTCAATCACTGATCGGTACCTGGCCTATCTCGAACATAGTCGCCGCCTAAGTGCGCATACAAGGTCGAGCTATGCATCGGATCTTGAAGTGCTGCGCGCGATCCTCGCGGGCATCCCGTTCGATCAGGCAACGTCCCAGCAGGTTCGCTCTGCCGTTGCACGGCTGCATTCGCACAACGAATCGCCGCGCACCTTGGCGAGGCGCTTATCGGCTTGGCGAGCCTTCTACGCATGGCTCGTTCGATTCGATGGACTTCCCGCCAATCCCGCGGTGGGCATTCGCGCGCCGAAAATTCCAAAGCACCTGCCAACGGTCCTGTCCCCGGACGGCATGGCACAACTCCTCGACCGAACGCCCGTCGATGCGCTCGAAGTGCGTGATCGGGCGATGTTCGAGCTTTTCTACTCGTCTGGCCTGCGCCTGTCCGAGCTCTGCTCGCTTTCACTCGATGATGGCCGAACGGTTCTGCGCGATAGTGAAGTCACGGTAACGGGCAAAGGCGCCAAGACCCGGACGGTGCCGGTTGGACGGCGCGCTCTGGACGCGCTGCGTGAGTGGATGAAGCTTCGTTCGGGATTTGCGCGCGCGAACGAGGTCGCACTATTCGTCGGTGCACGCGGCGATCGAATTCATGGTTCAGTCGTGCAGACGCGCTTGAAGCGCTGGGGCGTGGCATCCGGCGTGGGTGCGGGACTGCATCCGCATGTGCTCCGGCATTCATTCGCGACGCACGTATTGCAATCGTCGAGCGACCTCCGCGCGGTACAAGACATGCTGGGGCATGCGAGCATCTCGACCACGCAGGTCTACACGCACCTCGATTTCCAGCACCTGGCGAAGGTTTATGACGCGGCACATCCAAGGGCGCACAAGAAAAAATAACGCCGCTCTTCGCGGACCGCGTGCGGCAGGATCACCGAGCAAACACGCCAAGCCCGATCGTCGGACGCAACGCCGGTTCGAACTACCCACCGTCATCGTTGCGGTGGGGCGTGAGCGCTCGCTGGCCAGGCGCCATCCGTGGGTATTTTCGGGGTCGGTCGCGCGGGTCGACGGATCGCCAGGATCGGGCGATACCGTTCAGCTACGCGACGATGATGGCCACTTCATGGCATGGGGCGCGATCAGCGCCGAATCGAAGATTCGCGTCCGCATCTGGTCCTGGCGCGAGGACGACCGCATTGATGAAACGTTCATCGATGCACGCGTGGCGGCGGCGATCGCGCGCCGCGGGCCGTTCAACGCGCTCGCCGGCCTGCGCTTGGTGAACGCGGAGGCCGACGGGATCCCGGGATTGATCGTCGACCGATATGCCGATGTCGCGGTCGTCCAGTTGCTGTCGGCGGGTGTCGAGCGTTGGCGCTCGACCATCATCGAATCGGTGCGCCGCCACGGCCTATGCCGGTCGGTATTCGAGCGTTCGGATGCAGAGGTCCGGACGCTTGAGGGGCTGGCGCCGAGATCGGGGCACGCGGCCGGCCCGGAATCCCTGGCGATCATCGAATTCGTCGAGGGTGCCGGTCCCAGCGCGTGCCGCTACCTCGTCGATGTTCGAAATGGTCACAAGACCGGCTTCTACCTCGACCAAGCGATCAATCGCGCGAAGATCGGGGCGCTTGCCGCCGCGGGATCGATGCTCAATTGCTTTTGTTACACCGGCGGATTCTCGATCGCGGCCCTCAAGCATGGGGCTAATCGTGTCGTGTCGATCGACAGTTCGGCGGGCGCGCTGGGTCTGGCGCGCCGGAATGCCGAGCTCAATGGCGTCGCCGGTGGCGAATGGATCGAAGATGACGTGTTCAAACGCCTGCGAATCATGCGCGAAGCGCATGAACGATTCGACCTGATCGTACTCGATCCGCCGAAGTTTGCACCGACGGTCCAGCATATCGATCGCGCGGCACGGGCCTACAAAGACATCAACCTGCTCGCATTCCAGCTCATGAGGCCGGGCGGGCTGCTGGCCACTTTTTCCTGCTCCGGGGCCATCTCAGCGTCACTATTTCAGAGTATCGTCGCCGGTGCCGCGCAGGACGCGGGCGTCGAAGTCGAAGTTCTAGAGCAGCTTCGGGCGGCCGAAGACCA
>JANMUI010000570.1:0-2638 GCA_031391405.1 Betaproteobacteria bacterium | reverse complement strand
GCTTTCGCGGCGAATTTCGCCATCGGTGACGATGTCGATCCCCGCATCTTCTTGCGCTCGGATGGCGAGAATGGTGGCGTCGTCTTGCGCTTCGGCGAGATACGCCTCCGGGATGCGCCACAGCTCTTTCGCACGCACACGGGGCGGGAATTGACCGGCAAGCTTCTTGCGATCGATGAGCCATTCGGGTTGGGGGTAGCTGCCTACGAGCGTGGTGGGGAATAGCATCTTGTACCGTGAGAAGGGTGAAGGGAGAAGGGAAACGGGAAACGGGAAACGGGAAACGGGAAACGGGAAACGGGAAACGGGAAACGGGAAACGGGAAACGCCGAGCTTGAAGCGCCGAACCGGCGACCGCCGACGTCTACTTCAGTTCTTGGAAGATCTTCTCGCGCCCAAGTTTGATGTGGAATTCATCGTCGTATTTGAAGATGTCGGCGGTCGCGAATGTTTCACTGTAGGTCTCCGGGATGAACGAGCCGGTACCGATCACATCGACCGGCACGCGCGCGTTGCCGAACATCTTGCATTTGAAGAGATTGAAACCCGATGACGCGACGATCCGTGCGGCCTCGAAGCCCGCGGCGTCGAGGCGCTGGCGCATATGGATCACCGCCGCCGCCGATACGCCGGTCCCGAACAATACCCGGCGTACGCGATCCTTCATGATGTTGAGCGAGTCGGCGTCGAACGCTTCTTCGCCCATCACCATACGGACCACCTCGAATTCATTCACGACGTGCAGCCAGTTGCAGACGATCTCGACCGATCGCTCGTAACTCAGGCCTTCCGCAAAACGATCGCCATGGGTATCGATCCGAAACGACAGGGTCTTCCGGGCGTTGGCCGGCTGCTTCGCATGCTCGTTGAACCACCAGCGGCACACCTCCAGCGCGTCGGTGTACTCGCGCGCATAGAAGTCCACCAGCACGGTGAGATGATCGGCCGGATGCGTTTCGACATACATCTGCGCCGCCCGCAACGTGGAGCCGGCGTATCCGATCACTGCATGCGGCATCGTACCCAGGCCGCGTTCCCGGCCATAGAAATGCGCATTGAAATCCTGGGAGGTGCCGATGAATCCGATGGCGCCGTTCAGCTTGGCGATGCGACTGCCGACCGAGGCCCCGTACGCGCCAAGCTGCGACATTTCGTCACCGGCCGCGTGCCGCGCATGCATGTCGAGAAACGCCGCTTTGGGCAGATTCATTGCCATGCTGTAGGCGTTATAGGCCGATACGCATGCAAACCCCACACGCTGCAAGATCAATGTCTCGAGCTCAACCAGCGCCGCGAACGAACCTGAGTAGGTGAACAGCGGCTTTTGATCCGGGACGGACGCACCCTCTTCATAGAGCCGCGTGATCTTGAGCGGAATGTTGGTGTGCGGATAGTGTTCCCGCAGCAAGGTCAACGCCGGGTCCACCGCACAGATGACCCGCCGGCGCATGAAGACCCCATAGGTGACCGCACGATCGCCGAATTTTTCAACCACCTCGCGCGACTTGGTGAAGTACTTGTCGGTGCGATCGCGAACGTAGTCGGGGGAAAGCTTGAGCCGGGGCTCGATGGGTTGATTCATGCTGGCCTCGCAAAGGAAACGACGATCGCGAAGACACGCATTGTAGCCAGGATGCCGCGACGACACCTAAGGCAACGACGACCACACCGTAAAATAGGGGACAGACCACGTTTTCCCGCTGGGCTTCCGCGCCGGAAAACGTGGTCTGTCCCCTATTTTACGATAATCCCGCGCCGTCGAGTCGTCGTGGTTCCGCGGTAGTAGACTTGGATCGTTACGTGGCTGTGCGAATGATAGAGCCAAAGGAAATCGAATGATTCATTTCGTGGTCCATGAAGAGGGCGACTCCGTCGGCGTCGTCGTGGTCGAGGGCATTGAGGCAGGCCAAGAGCTCACCGGTTGGGTCATGGACGACGACAAGACCCTAACCTGCAAGGCGCAATCCGATATTCCGATCGGGCACAAGCTCGCCATCAAATCGCTTGCCGCCAACGACACGGTCATCAAATACGGGGTCGACATCGGGCGCGCCGTCGCGCCGATCAAGGTGGGCGAGCACGCCCATGTCCACAACATCAAGACCAAACGCTGGTAGGGAGCAGGACATGGCGAGTGATCTGACTACCGCGACATTCTGGGGATATCGCCGCGAGAATGGCCGCATCGGCGTGCGCAGTCACGTGATCATCCTGCCAGTCGATGATCTGTCGAATGCGGCAGCCGAGGCCGTCGCACACAACATCAAGGGCGCCATGGCGTTGCCGCATCCATACGGGCGACTCCAGTTCGGCGCGGATCTGGATCTGCACTTTCGCACCCTCATCGGTACCGGCGCGAATCCGAATGTTGCGGCGGTCGTCGTCATCGGCATCGAAGACGGCTGGACTCAGCGCATCGTCGACGGCATCGCCAAGACCGGAAAACCGGTGACCGGTTTCGGCATCGAGCTGCATGGCGATCACGATACGATCATGCGCGCCTCGAAGATCGCGAAGGAGTATGTGCAGTGGGCGTCCGAGTTGCGCCGCGAAGAACGGCCGTTGAAAGACTTGTGGGTGTCGACCAAGTGCGGCGAGTCGGACACCACATCGGGCTGCGGCGCGAATCCGACCGTCG
>JANMUI010000072.1:0-10791 GCA_031391405.1 Betaproteobacteria bacterium | reverse complement strand
TGGATGTGGATGTTCTACATCACGATCGCGTTTGCACTCGTCTATCTCGCGCTCTACCCTGGTCTCGGGAGCTACGCGGGCACGCTCCGATGGTCGCAGGCAAAACAGTACGACGAAGAAGTGGCCAACGCGAATGCCATTCACGGTCCGCTCTTTGCGAAGTACGCCGGGATGCCGCTCGAACAAGTGGCGCTCGATCCGAATGCGCGCGCCATGGGTGAAAAGCTCTTTCTCAACTATTGCGCGCAATGCCACGGTTCGGACGCTCGTGGCTCGAAAGGCTTTCCGAATCTCACCGATCGCGACACGCTGTGGGGCGCATCGCCCGAGGCCATCAAGACCAGCATCGGCGAAGGTCGAAACGGGATCATGCCGCAGTTGGCGGCTGCGTTGGGCACAGCCGATGACGTGCGCAATGTGGCGAACTATGTCTTGAGCTTGTCAGGCAGCGCGCATGATTCTCTCAAGGCTGCATTGGGCAAGGAGAAATACGCAGTCTGTGCGGCCTGCCACGGCGCTGACGGCAAAGGCAATCAGCAGCTCGGCGCGCCCGATCTCACCGATCGCATCTGGCTGCACGGGTCGAGTGTCGATACGATCGTCGATGTCATCACCAGGGGCCGTGACAACCGGATGCCGGCGCACAAGGAGTTTCTCGGCGAGGCGAAGGTGCATCTGCTTGCCGCGTATGTGCTGGGATTGTCGAATGATGCAGCTTCATCGTCCAAATGAACGACGGTGAGATTGATTCAAAAGATGAACCACAGAGGACGCAGGGGACGCAGAAAGACGGGAAAAGAGAAACGGGAAACGGGAAACGCCAAACTCATTAATCCTTCTCCCGCTTCCCGCTTCCCGCTTCCCATTTCCCATTTCCCATTTCCCATTTCCCGCTTTCCCGCTTTCCCGCTTCGCATTTCCTCTGTGTCCTCCGCGTCCTCCGTGGTGAATTTTTTGGGCGGTAGGCGGGAGAAGAAGTAAGGTCGATGAACGCCCACTCCAAAACCGCTATCGCTCCCCCCGCCGACACCGAGCAATCGCTCTACGAGGTCGCGAAGAAGATCTATCCTCGCGCCGTGCACGGTTGGTTCGCCGCATGGCGGTGGTCGATCGTGTGGCTGACGCAACTGGTTTTCTACGGCACACCATGGCTCGTGTGGAACGACCGGCAAGCGGTGCTATTCGATCTGGGTGCGCGCAAGTTCTACATCTTCGGCCTGGTCTTCTGGCCGCAGGACATCATCTATCTCACCGCAATCCTGATACTTTCGGCGCTGTCGCTTTTCTTGTTTACCGCGGTCGCCGGTCGGCTCTGGTGCGGATACGCTTGCCCGCAGACGGTCTATACCGAAATATTCATGTGGATCGAGCGCAAGATCGAAGGCGATCGTGCCGCCCGCATGCAACTCGATCGCGCGCCGTTTTCCATTCGCAAGCTGCGCTTGAAAGCCACGAAGCACATCGTCTGGATCGCGGTGGGGCTCTGGACGGGCTTTACGTTCGTCGGCTACTTCACCCCGATCAACGTGTTGGCCAACGAGGTCGTCTCGTTCTCGCTCGGTCCGTGGGAAACGTTCTGGATCCTGTTCTACGGATTCGCAACCTGGGGCAACGCGGGTTACATGCGTGAGCAGGTCTGCAAGTACATGTGCCCGTATGCCCGCTTCCAGAGCGCGATGTTCGACCGGGATACGCTCATCATTACCTACGATCAGGCGCGCGGCGAGCCGCGTGGCTCCCGTTCACGCCGTGCCGATCACAAGGGTCTCGGCCTTGGCGATTGTGTCGACTGCGGCGTGTGCGTGCAGGTCTGCCCAACCGGTATCGATATCCGCAAGGGCCTCCAGTATGAATGCATCGGCTGTGCGGCGTGTATCGACGGCTGCGATCAGATCATGGACCGCATGGGCTATCCGCGCGGACTCATCCGCTATTCGACGGAGAACGCGATCGCACATCGGTTTTCACCGGCGCAAGTCTGGCGGCGCGTCCTGCGCCCGCGTGTCCTCGTCTACAGCGGCATTCTGCTCGCGATCTTCGCCGCGACGGCTGCACTACTCGCGTTGCGCGTTCCCTTGAAGGTCGATGTGATCCGCGATCGAGGCGCGCTTGCACGCGAGGTGGAAGGTGGGCGCATCGAGAATGTCTATCGACTGCAGATCATGAATACCGCCGAGCGCCCGCATCGCTTTGCGATATCGGTTGCGGGCATCGAATCGATCGAAGTCGCCTCGGCGCGGGAGGTCGAATTGGCCGGCGCAACGACGCGCGGGGTACCGGTCCGGGTGCAGGTCGAGCCAGGGAAGGGAAGGGGAGGATCGAACAAGATCGAATTCATGGTGCGCGCGATCGATGAACCGGCAGTCCAGGTACGCGAGCGCGCCGTGTTCGTCGTGCCGCGTTAAGGCCGGCCGTTTCACCGCAATGGATGCACGCAAAGGAACCCGAAAATGACCGCAGCATTGCACGTTGCAATAAAACCCTGGTATCGCGAGCCGTGGCCGTGGATTTTCGCGGCCGGTCCAATCGTGGTGGTCATTGCCGGCATCATCACGACCACTATCGCGTACTCGACCGCCGACGGCCTGGTCGCTGATGACTACTACAAGCGCGGGCTCACGATCAATCGGGAACTGACGCGTGACCAGCGTGCCGATGACCTCGGACTTACCGCGCGGATGCGCCATGACCCCGCGTCGCGCCGCGTCCATGTTGCGCTCGAGGCCGCCGATGCGGCGCGCGCGCTCCCGCCATCGCTCACCCTAAGAGTGATTCACTCGACTCGCGCAGCCGAGGATCGATTCGCGGTCCTCGCCGCGATCGAGCGAGGCGTCTACGAAGGCGATCTCGATCTCATCATGGGCGGGGCGGCACCCTCGCGCGTTGCAATCGAGTCCTCGGAATGGCGCCTGATAGGCACCATGCGCGCGGGGCCGGGTGAGAGCGTTACGCTGCGGCCGGCAAATTCCCAAGACGCCGCGTCGATCCGATAGGAGCATGACCATGTCCGAATCGCCCATGCAGGGCTCCACCGGTGAACCGCCCGATCTGCAGGGTGCCTGGAAAGCGAGCGAGCAGGCGCACCGAATCATGTGGGTCGTCTGGCCCGCGTTTTTGGTGGCGGGCTTCGCCGAAGTGGTCTTCTTTACACTCGTGGATCCGGAGGAGCTGCATTTTTTCGGGGACACGCTCGAGTTGTCGCGGCGGGCGATCTATACGGTCGGGTTTTTCTGCTTCTGGAGCGTGTGCGCGTTGTCGAGCGCGTTGACGATGTTTCTCGCGCGCCGGCCGGCGGGCGAGGGTGAAGGGTGAAGGGTGAAGGGTGAAGGGTGAAGGCTGTTCATCTGACGGGTGTCCAGCGTCGCGGTTGATGCAGATCAATCGACTCGCTCCGTCTGCAAGCATAGTGAGCCCACCAGAATGCGACCGTGCTCTGATGCCACCGCTCGTTTCATCAATCGTAGAAGATCCCGATCCCGACCTGGTGCGCCGTTTCGCGCTCGCCGGTCCGCGTTACACCTCCTATCCCACCGCGGATCGCTTCGTCGAGTCGTTCGGCCCGGCCGACCATAAGCGGGCACTTGCAGGCCGCAATGTCGACGCGCCCCTTTCGCTCTACGTTCATATCCCGTTCTGCGAATCGCTCTGCTACTACTGCGCCTGCAACAAGATCGTCACCCACGATCGGCGCCGCGGGTCGCGCTATGTCGATTACCTGGCCAAGGAGATCGCTCTTCAGGTACCGCACTTGGGCGGGGATCGGCGGTTGTCGCAGCTTCATTTCGGCGGCGGGACCCCGACGTTTCTGACCGACGATGATCTCGATCGACTCATGGCGGTGCTGCGCCGGGCGTTTGAATTCGCGCCGGATGGCGAGCTTTCGATCGAGATCGATCCTCGCACCGTGTCTGCCTTGCGAATCGAATTTCTGCGTCGGCTCGGCTTCAACCGGATGAGTATCGGCGTGCAGGATTTCAACGCCGATGTACAGCGCGCGGTCCACCGGGTGCAACCCGCGCGCCTCGTCTTCGACGCGATCGCGGCTGCCCGCGCCAATGGTTTCAAATCGATCAATCTGGATCTCATCTATGGATTGCCCCGACAATCGGTGGCGAGTTTCGACGCGTCGCTCGATAGGATTATCGCGACCGGCGCGGACCGGATCGCGCTCTACAACTATGCGCATCTTCCCGCCCGGTTCAAGCCGCAGCGCCGCATAAGCGAGAGCGACTGTCCGGATATCGAGGCGCGCGTGCAGATCTTCCGCCTCGCGCTGCAACGGCTCACCGGCGCGGGATACGTCTATATCGGGTTGGATCATTTCGCCAAACCCGATGACGAGCTCGCGATCGCCCTGCGAACCGGCCGCCTCCAGCGGAATTTCCAGGGCTACTCGACGCAACCCGATTGCGACCTCCTCGCGCTTGGCACGTCCGGAATCAGCAAGCTAGGCACCACGTATAGCCAGAATGTCCGCGCGATCCAGGCGTACGAGGCGTTGCTCGACGACGGGGAGCTCCCGGTGGCACGCGGCATCGTGCTCACCCCGGATGACATCGTCCGGCGCGCCATCATCATGGGCCTCATGTGCCAGGGCATGATCTCGATGAAGGCCATCGAAGCGACGCACCGGCTCGACTTCGGATCGACGTTCGCGGCGGAGATTGCGGCGCTTGGTCCGTTCGAGCGCATGGGTCTCGTGGAATGCGACGGCGACGCAATCCGGGTAACGCCGAAAGGACGCCTCCTTGTGCGTCCGCTCTCCATGGTCTTCGACCCGTACATTCAAAGCGCGCGAGCGAGCACAGCCTTTTCGAAAGTGGCCTGATCCATGTCGATCGAATCGGTGCTGGCGATGTTTCTGGTCGGTGCCGCTGGAGGTGGCCATTGCATTGCAATGTGCGGCGCGATGCTGACTGCCACGCGGATCGCCTCGACCGCCGCGCTCACCGCCGGTTATCACATCGGGCGAATCGTGTCGTATGCGATGGCAGGCGGCGTGGTGGGCGGGGTGGGCTCGATGGTGCTTCTTGCAGACGATATCCTGCCGGTTCAACACGTGCTCAATGGTGTGGCGTCGCTCATCCTGCTTGGGCTCGGCCTCTACCTGATTGGGATTACGCGATTCATCGCGCCGCTCGAACGAGCCGGCGCACGCCTCTGGAAGCACATCGCTCCATATGCCGCACGACGCCTGCCCGCGCGCTCTTTTGGCGATGCGCTCGCCCTGGGTGCGTTATGGGGTTGGTTGCCATGCGGACTTGTGTATAGCGTGCTGGTATCGGCCGCCGCTGCCGGGTCCGCGCCGGTTGGTGCCCTGACCATGGCCGCATTCGGCGCCGGAACATTGCCCGGAATGTTGGGCGCCGGCGCGTTGCTGAGCAAGGTGTCCTCAAGTTGGTCGAAGCGGGCGGCGCGTTACGTCGCGGGCGGCTTGATTACGACGTTTGCGCTGGTGAGTCTTGTGCACCGGGCACACGCGGTAGTCTAGGGTCGGACCACGCCAAGTCGTCCAACATGAGACGGCGAGGAAGTGTCCAAATTGAAGCGCTGACGCGGCATTGATTTGGCGCAAATGCAGAGGTGCCGCAGTCGGTAGAATCCCCTATCCTGGAATAGCGATCGTGAACAAGGGCGAAGCGTCCATGCTGAAAATTCTCCTCGCGGTGGACGGATCCGAAACAGCTCTGCGCGCGACAAAGCGACTCGTCGAAACGGTCGATTGGTACAAAGAGCGGCCGGAGGTCCATCTGGTGACTGTCCACCTCACCGTACCATTGGCTGGCCGCGTATCGAGTGTGCTCGGACCCGGCACCTTGGCGCGCTACTACAAGGAGGAGGAAGAGGCCGCGCTCAAGGAAGCCCGCACGTTGCTCACGAATGCCGGCCTGACCACCGTTGAGCACACCGCAGTCGGCGAACCTGCCGAACAGATCGTGCGCATTTGCGCAGCGCATCACTGCGACATGATCTTCATGGGGACGCGCGGGCGCGGAGCATTCGGGGGGCTTGTGTTAGGGTCGATCGCAACCAAGCTGCTGCATTTGGCGAACGTACCGGTCACGCTGATCCGTTGACAAATCCGCTGGTCACGGCCGCCGTCGATTTCCTGCGCGCACATCCGCCGTTCGAT
The DNA here is from genome assembly GCA_031391405.1 of Betaproteobacteria bacterium. Lineage (GTDB taxonomy): Bacteria > Pseudomonadota > Gammaproteobacteria > Burkholderiales > SG8-39 > SHXR01. Next base: position 4,658 of record JANMUI010000072.1, on the reverse strand, counting down.
GCGGTGGCGCGCAGCGCCCTGGTGGCATTCGCACAAGAGGCCAAGCTTGGTTACTACCCGAAAGGCATCTGTGTCGTAACAGCCAATGCGGGTGTGTCCAGAATGCTCTTCATCGTTCAGCGCGGTCGCGTCCACGGGCGCCCGCCCTCCCAAGCAGCGGGCCACCCGATCGACCACCTGGCGTTCGGCGCGGGCGAGGCCTTCCCGATTGCAGCGGTCGTCGGTGCGCGTTCGACCGCACTCGACTATGTGGCGATCGAAGACACATTCGCGTACGAAATCGATGCGAGCGCCGTCGCGCGCCTTGGCGAGGAGAGCCGGGCGTTCGAGCGCTATTGCACGCATCAGTTGAACGCTTTGCTGGAACGCGCCACGGCGGTTTCGCGTGGGCCCTTCGCGAGCGCTGCATCGTCGGATCATCCGATGATGCATCCGCTCGGTTCGATCATCCGCCGGGCGCCCATTACATGCCCACCCGAGACACCGGTCCGGGAGGCGCTTGGGTTGATGGCCGGCAATCGCATCGGCGCGATTATCGTTGCCGATTCAGTGGGACGTCCCATGGGCATCTTTACGGAGCGGGATCTGGTCCGCGTTGCTGCCGCAGAATCGTTCGCGCCTGAACGTCCGATTATCGATTACGCGAAGCGCGAGCTCGTCACCGTTCCGTCTTCCGCGCTGGCAGCCGACGCCGCGTTGGCGATGGTGGAACGCGGGATCCGCCACGTCCTCGTCGTCGACGACGGACATCTCGTCGGCATTGTGTCCGAGCGCGACCTGTTCGCACTGCAACGGCGGACGATGGCGCAGGTCGCCGATGGCATTGCGATCGCAACGACGCAAGGCGAGCTGGTTCGCGCCGCGCAGGAAATCCGTGGACTCGCGGACAGCCTGCTTGCGCAGGGTATCGGCGCGCAGAGCCTGACCACCCTGATCTCGACGCTCAACGATCGGCTGACCCAGCGCGTTCTTGATATCACCGTCGATCACCATGCGATCGGTGATCTAGCGGTGTGCTGGCTTGCGCTCGGCAGCGAGGGGCGGCAGGAACAGACGATTGCAACCGATCAGGACAACGCGATCATCTTCACCGTACCCGCCGGCGAATCGGCATCACTTGTTCGCGACCGGCTGCTGGGTTTCGCGCGGCAGGTGAACGAGACCCTCGATGCATGCGGCTTCCCGCTATGCAAGGGCAACATCATGGCGAGCAACCCGAATCTCTGTCTGTCGCTTGAGGCATGGCGCACGCAGTTCGACCAGTGGATGCAAAGCCTCTCGCCTGAAGCACTGCTGCATTCCATGATCTTCTTCGATTTCCGCCCGATCTGGGGACACCACGGGTTGGCGAACGAATTGCGGCGCTGGGTCGGTGAGGCGGCGAAGGATCGTTCTCTTTATCAGCGCTGTCTCGCGGAGGAAGCCTTTCGTACGCGGGTACCCATCGGCTTCTTCGGTGACCTTGTTCCGGACGAGGAAGATTCCAAACATCCCGGGATCGATCTGAAGCGGCAGGGAACGCGTCTGTTCGTCGATGCGGCACGCGTGTACGCTCTGCGGCTTGGCATCAAGGCCACCAATACCGCCGAACGCATGCGCGCCGCCGCCACGCTGCTCGGCATCGCCCGTGAAGACGTCGAGGCGAGCGTCGATGCGTTCCATTTCCTCCAGATGCTGCGATTGCGGCAGCAGCACCGCCAACCGGCCTTGCCCAATCGGGTCGATCCGGCCGATCTCAATGCGCTGGATCGCCGGATCCTGAAGGAATCGTTGCGGCGCGCGCGCGATGCAACAGCGCATGGCATTGGATTATCGACTATGACCCTGTGGCGGCGGGCTATAGGACCCACGCTCTCGGCACTACGACGAATCGATCCGTGCCGCGCGCGTCCATCGTTCGACGGCGACGCGCCGTTCGAGCAGGCTCGCTGGTGCGTCGTCGATGTAGAGTCATCGGGGCTTGATGTCCATCGTGATCGTCTGATCGCGATCGGCGCAGTGCCGATCGAGGCAAAGCGCGTCATGATCGCCGAGGTGTTCCATCGCAATCTTCGCCAGCAGGGCGCGAGCAGTGCGGCGAACATTCTGATTCACCGCATCAGCGGAACAGAACAACTGGCGGGGGACGAGCCGGCGGAGGTGCTGCGCGATTTCCTTCAACGCATCGGAAGCTCGCCGCTGGTGGCCTTTCATGCGCGCTTCGACGAGATGATGATTCGTCGTGCCATGCAAAACGTACTTGGCGTGCGGATGCGCCATCGCTGGCTTGATCTCGCCGTACTCGCGCCGGCGCTCGATCCCGAAACCCTTGCGGCACGTCGTGGACTGGACGATTGGCTGGACCGCTACCATATCGTCCCGTTCCAACGACACAACGCGCTTGCCGATGCGCTCGCCACCGCGCAGTTGCTGCAGGTCATGTTCGAGCGCGCCCGCGCACAAGGCATCACGACGGTCTCAGAGTTGTTCGTGCTTGCCGAGAATCAGCGATGGCTGGGAGGTCGGGAAGGGTGAATCGGTGGTGGGAAACGAGAAAAGGGAAATGGGAAACGGGAAATGGGAAACGGGAAACGGGAAATGGGAAACGGGAAACGGGAAACGGGAAACGGGAAACGGGAAACGGGAAACGGGAAACGGGAAACGAGTGAAAAGGGAGCCTTATGGGTTTGGTGTTTTTCGTTTGGCGTTTCCCTTTTCCCTTTTCCCTTTTCCCGTTCCTCTTCTCCCTTCTCCCTTCAAGCTACCGATTCATCGCCGCGACGCCCCGTGCCAGCGCATCGAGATCCGCTCGCTCCAAGAGCCGTCCGTTGACGACGACAGCATGGGTGCGCTGGGAATTGCTGATGTGCTCCAGGGGATTGGCGTCGAGCACGACCAGATCGGCCAGTTTGCCCGTGGCAACGGAACCGAGGTCGGACTCTCGATTTGCGAATCGCGCCGGCGCGATCGTTGCACTTTGCAGCGCTTCGAGCGGCGATAGCCCCGCATTGACGAGGGCCGCCAATTCATCATGGAGACTCGCGCCGGGAAAGATGAATGGGGTGATCGCCGCCGCGTGCGTTCCGGCAAGAATCGGGACACCCGCATCGGCAAGCGGTCCTACCAGGCGTCGCGAAAGATACTCGATGGTGACAAGCTGCGACGGATCCTCCGCGCCGAGCTCGATCATGATATTCATGGCGAGCCAGGCCTCGCGGACGGTCCTGGGCAGGCTGTCCAGGCGCGGATCATCCATTCGTCTTGTCGCCTGCCGATAGAGCCTGCTCACTAGGAGCGTCGGCACGACCGCCGTGCCGTTGCGGGCCAGCAGCGCCAGCAGTTTCGCGCACCGATCCGGATTCACTGTCTCGAGGATCAATGCCGTTTCCTCGGCGGTCGGGAGCAACTGTGCCAATGATTCACGACCCGGTTGCATGCGCAGCCTCTTCAGGACGTCGGCCTTGATCTGGACGATGTCGGCTTCGGCGTCGGAACACCCGAGGATGATGTGATCGAGGTGATCGATGCTGCGCTGACCTGCGTTGGATGCCTCGGCCGCGGTGACGGGCTCCGGAACCTGCCCGGCCACCGGGATGCGTAGTCGGTTTGCTTCGGCGACGATCGCCTGATACGCCTCCCGTCCAATGAGCGGGAAGACCTTGATGAAATCGGCGCCCTGCTGGACCAACAACCGTACCGCCCGCGCCGCCTCATCGGTGGTGGGTACCCCGGAGGGTGCGGCCCATTCGGTGTTGAATCCGTCGATCAATGGGCCGGCGACGAGAATGCGCGGCCCAAGACGCGTCCCCGCTTCAATCTCGGCCCTGACCCTGAGTATTTTCGCAAGCGGAACAAAGCTTCCCATGTCGCGGATCCCGGTCACGCCATTTATCAACAGCAGGGGATAGAACCAGTCGGGATCCTGATCGTTGAGCATGCTGTGCACATGCATGTCCCATAAGCCTGGGATGACGTATTTGTTCGCGAAGGACACGACTCGCACGCCTTGGGGAAGTGCTCTTGCGTCAGCGCCGCGAATTACGGCGCGGATGCGGTTCCCCTCAACCAGGATCGTCGCATTGCGTTCGACCGTTCCGTCCTGCGTGCTGATGACGTTCACATTGGTGAGCGCAAGCGGACGAGCGGCGTCTTCCGCCTGGACGGGCAAGGCGGCGATGATCGTGATCGCCGCCGCGAAAAATATCCGGACCGAGGTCCACCCGTGACGACGATGCGTTCTAGTTTCCATCATGATTGCCATTGGATGACATGGGCCGCAAGGGCGCTTGATCGCGATCAAGGATCTGTGCGTGCGACCTCCAAGATTCTCAGCCCAGCGCGACGACCAATCCGAAATAGATGATGATGGAAATCAGATCCTGAATCACGGTTGCGAGCGGTCCACTGCCGAATGCGGGATCGAGATTCAGGCGATCCAACAGCCATGGCAATGTCATGGCGACTACGGTCGCCGTCGAGCAGGCGGCCAGCAGGGCGAGCGCCACCACGATGGCGACATTGACATCGCCCCAACGCCACCAGATCAACGGGTAGGCAATGACGGCGAGGGCGGTGCCCACCGCGGCGCCGGTGTAGAGTTCGTTGCGCACGATACGCCGGATCGGTACGCCCACTGAAAGCCCGCGCACCACGAGCGTTTCGTAGACGTGGCCGTTGAT
>JANMUI010000069.1:0-7490 GCA_031391405.1 Betaproteobacteria bacterium | reverse complement strand
CCGATTGGGCGGACGTTGTGATCACCGATAGTAATCAAGGACGTTTCTTCATGCCCGGACGGGTCTGGATCGCGATCTGCATCTTGGCGGGACTGCTACTTGCAGGATGCGGGGGTGGGGGTGGGGGCGATTCGGGCGGGGGCGCCGCGGCCACCACCACGCAGGTCTGTCCGACGCCAAACCCCAACGCGAACACGTTGAACGAGCGTGTCTACGCCTACCTGCAGGACACCTACCTCTGGTGCGATCAAGTGCCGGTCCTCGCACCCAACAGTTTCGCGACGGTCGACGCGCTGGTGGAAGCCGTGAAGTACCGGCCGCTCGAATACGATCGCTTCAGTTACGTCGATACCGTTGCCAATTACCTCGCCTTCTTCGAAGAGGGCAAATCGACCGGGTACGGCGTGGGCCTCTCACGCCGTCCGAACAATGTCATTGCGATCACCTATACCGAGCCGGGCTCACCCGCGGCACTGGGCGGATTGCAGCGCGGCTTCAACGTCCTCGCGATCAACGGCTTCACCACGGCGCAGTTGGACACCGGTTTCGGCGGGGGCTACCAGCAGCAGCTTGGTGTGATCACGGCCGGTGTTCAGGCGCGTTTTACGGTATTCGATGGTGCGTCACAGCGCGACATTACGATCGCGAGTGCCACGTACCCGCTCGCGAGCGTCTGGCGCTCGGAGCTGATGTCACCGACCGTGGGTTACCTGCATATCAAGCAGTTCATCGCGACCACCAAAGCGGAAACTCGGGCGGCCTTTGCCCAACCGGGCTGGAGTGCGGTCACCGATCTCGTCGTCGATCTTCGCTACAACGGCGGTGGACGTGTATCCGAGGCCTCGCGCCTGGCGAGCCACGTGCTCGGTGGACCCCACGAGGGAAAGGTGTTCGCGTCCTTGCAATACAACACGCGCCAGGCACCGGCGAACAACTTCACGTTCCGGTTCGGTGATACCGAAGGCGGCGTGTCGTTCCTTCGCGCAACCGGGATTCGTCGTGTGGCGGTGATTGTTTCCTCACGCACCTGTTCCGCCTCCGAAGAGGCGCTTGCATCCCTGCGCGCCACACTTCCGTCGGCTGATTTTTTCGTCGTCGGCGGAAACACTACCTGCGGCAAGCCCTTTGGATTCCTGCCCCAGGCGTTTCAAACGCGCCCCGGGATTGACGATCCCAACGATCCGGTCGTCAACGCGATCAACTTTCGCAGCATCGCGGCGGACGGTACGACCGACTACATCAAAGGCTTCACGCCCCGATGCGTGATTGCCGATGACCTGACCCGTGCGTTGTCAGACCCGAATGAAGCGCTGCGGCGCGGCGCGCAAACAGCAGTGGAAACGGGTGCATGTCCGCTTGGCACTGCGGCGGTCGCGCGCGCCCAACCCCTGATTGATCGCGACGCGACCTTGCCCGACCCCATACCTTCGGGTGTCAAGCGCGAACACACGAGTTGGTAGCGACGGAAATTTGCGCGGCCAACCCCGTAAATTCCTGAAGGACAACGATACGGTCAAAGATTGCAGGTTCGCAGTAACATCGCGCTCGGCAATCCGGCCGAACAACAATCCTTCCCGGAGACCGCGGTGTCCGACATGAAGCTCGATGTTTTCCCGCACATCATTCCGCTCTCGTACTTCGAGCGAATGAAAGAGCTTGCGGCGCAGAACCCTGGCCTCGGCGCGCAAATCAAACGCTGGCTGAATATTCCCGTGCTATGGGACCTCGACACGAGGATCCGGATGATGGACAGGTTCAAGGGCTACAAGCAAATTCTCACCTTGTCGATGCCGGCTGTCGAATTCCTCGGCGGACCGGATGAGACGCCCGCGCTCGCCCGCTTGGCCAATGACGGGATGGCCGATATCGTCGCGAAGCATCCGAAATATTTTCCGGCGTTCGTTGCATCGTTGCCAATGAACAATGTGCCGGCGGCACTTGAAGAAATGGACCGCGCGATCACCCGGCTCGGCGCGAAAGGCATCCAGATTTTCACCAACGTGCTCGGGCGGCCACTCGATGATCCGGAGTTCTATCCGATCTTCGAGCGCATGGCGAAAAGATACGATCTGCCGATCTGGGTGCATCCGACGCGCCCGCATCGGTTTTCCGACTACGCGACTGAATCGAGCTCGAAGTACGAAATCTGGTGGCTGTTCGGCTGGCCCTACGAGACGAGCGCATTCATGGCGCGATTGGTCTTCTCCGGGATGATGGAAAAGCTGCCGGAATTGCAGATCATCACGCATCATCTCGGCGCCATGGCGCCGTACTTCGATGCGCGGATCGGTCTTGGCATGGACCAGCTCGGTACGCGAGCGTCGGACGAAGACTACACACACATTTTGAAGCGCATGGCCAAACGCCCGGTCGACTACTTCAAGATGTTCTATGGCGACACCGCGGTAAACGGCTCGGCCTCGGCGATTCGTTGCGGGTTGGATTTCTTCGGCACCGACCATGTGCTGTTCGGTACCGACTGCCCGTTCGATCCGGAAGGCGGCCCGATGTTCATCCGCGAAAGCATCAAGGCGATCACGAAGCTCAAACTGAAAGATGGCGACCGGCGCAAGATCTACTTTGGCAACACGTTGAAAATGTTGAAGCTCGATATGCCGGAGGCGAGCGCGCCGGCGAGGAAAAGCGCCAAGAAGAAGGTCGCTGTGAAGAAGCGTATTGCAGCAACCGCGCGTACCTCGCGTAAGAGCACGAAGAAGAAACGTTAGCGAGTCGAAGGGGGCAGGTCTTCCGCCAACATCGGTGCGAGTCAGAACTCCTGGCCGATGCCGAGAAACCCGTGCAGGGCGATGTTCGTGATGGTGAGACGCGCGTCCGGTGGTCCGCTCATCTTTGGACGCGCATAGGCCGCCGTCACCGCTCCCTCGAGCGAGACGAAGGTCTTCTGCCGAAGGTAATAGCGGTAGCCGCCGCCGGCGAGCGCCGCGATACCGGATAGCCGGTAAGGTCCGTCGTAGCGCGTGCCGTTGATCATGGCTTCGGCGTGGGTGATGACCGGCCCGGCGCCAAATCGGACCAGCCAGTGGCCAGACCGGTAGGCGCGATTGAGCGTAGCGATGTTGAATCCATGGCTCACCGAGAGAGAGCTGACGCCATCGGGCGGATTCTCAAGATAGATCTTGTGATGGATCAGCGAAAGCTCCCACGCCGATTCATCGTTCCAACGCGACGCCCGCAACATGTAATGCGGCGGTGCTTCGAAGGCGCGGGTCTCATAGTCGGCCGTCAAAGAACGCGAATATCCACCGTCTTGTTCGACCTTGAGGGGCGCCCGGAGGTTATAGGCGTTGCCGAGAGAGGCCTCGATGGTCCAGCTTTGCGCGATTGCAGAGGACACCCAGCCGCAGCCGACGAGCAGAAGAATCGTTCTCATAGATCGACCTCCTCGCGGCACGACGCCGCACGCAGTCCCTTGTGATGCGGACATTTTATACCTGCTGACAAATCAGTTGCTTCGCCATCCGGTTGATGATGAAGCTTGCATTCACTGCCCACCAGTCGCGCAGATTGCGGTCATAAGTTCCGGGACTCGACGCACGCAATTAAGTGCCCGCGCCGCGGCACCGATGAACTGGGGTCGGTAATTTCTTACTAATGCCCTCCAAGCCGTGCCGCCAATGCCACCTTCCAATTCATTTGTACGCCGGTTGCTGCGTAGCGGCGCATTCGCCGTCACCGGACTTGCAGCATCCGCGCTATACGCCGCACCTGCCGATGAGGAAGCGCATCGCGAGGCCGTTGCCAAGGCGCGCTCCGGCTCGTACCGCGAGTCTCTCGAAACGCTGGAGCGGCTCGTCCGGCACCGCGTCGACCAGCCGCGATACTTCTACGACTATGTCCTCGTGCTCAATTGGGCTGGACGCAATGAGGAGGTGCTTGGGCTGGCCGCACGGGTGCCGCCGCAAGCGCCAGCGTATGTGCACGAAGCGATCGGACGCGCCGCACGAAACCTGGGCAAACATGCGATCGCCGCCGCGCGCTTCCGCTATGCGATGGCTGTCGCACCGGATGCATTGTCGCCGGTGATCGGACTTGCCCACACGCAACGCGAGAGCGGAAATGCAGCGGGTGCCCGGCAGACGCTTCTCGGTGTCGAACCCATTCATGGCCGCGCCCCCGACTGGATGATTGCGCGCGCGCAGGTCGCGGAGGTCCAAGCAAAGTTCTTGGAAGCCCTGACCTATTACCAACGCGTGCAGCAAATGGAGCCCGAGCGTGCCGAAGCGATTGCGGGACAGGCCCGTATCGCATCGCGGCTTGGCGCACCGAGAGTCGCCGTTGAATTGGCGAATCGCCATCCGAAAGCGATCGACGCCAAGCAGCTCGCCTCGCTCATCGGCGATCAGGTTGCACTGTCAATCCGGGCGGGGGCTGCGATGGCGGACGCCGAGCCGCGCGCCACAAGGTTTGCAATGCTGGATGGCGCGCTCGCAGAGAGTGATGCACTCGCGACACGCTTTAGCGCGAATCCCGCGAGCATCGATGCGACCGAGCGCCGTCTTCTCGTTGATCGCCTGCATGCCCTTTCGCAGCGCTATCGGATGCGCGACGCAGTGGCGCTCTTCGAGCTTCTATTCCAATCGGACCACACGATTCCGGCCTATGGAAAGCGTGCCGCCGCAAACGCTTACCTCTATCTCGAGCAACCGCGCCAGGCCCTTGCACTCTACGAAGCTGCCGATGCCCTGGACCCGAAGGATGTGATCGGACTGTTCGGCCAATTCCATGCGCTGGTGGAAAACGAACGCCACCTCGATGCCATCGCGTTCATGGATCGCATGTCGGAGGCCTTGCCGCGGCGCATCGGTGCATGGAGCGACCCCACGACCCGCGACAATCCGGATTACGTTTCCGCGCAGGTTGCCCGGGTCAATGCGAGAACCTATGCCGACGATCTTGAGAACGCAGAGCGGATGATCCGCGAGCTGCGCCGTGCCGCGCCGGCAAGCCATGAAGTACGTCTCGCAAATGCCGCCCTCGACATGGCGCGCGGACGCCCCCGGCTTGCCGATGCCGAGCTGCAAAGCGTGATCCAGCATGAAGAGGACAACGCCGGCGCACATGCTGAACGCGTGACCGCCCTTCTCGAGGTGCATGAATTTCGCGCTGCGGAGCGCGGGGTCGCGGAAGCGCGCCTGCGCCGGCCGGAAGACAAGCGAACGCAGCGCGCCCTGCGGCACCTCGATATTCACAACAGTCCGGAACTGGTCGTGGAAGCATCACGCGGCCTTTCACGCGGCAATGCGCCCGGCGGGACGCAGGATCTATCCATTGACAGCTTTCTCTATTCGTCACCCATCGACTATCGATGGCGCGCGTTTGGCCACCTCCACCTTGCCGAAGCGAAATACGAGGCGGGCGACGTAGCGTGGCATCGGCGCGGCGTCGGCGCGGAGTATCGCGTGCGCGACTGGCGATTGACGGGCGAAGTGACTGGAAATTTGAGTGGCGGCGATGCGGTCGGCGGAACAATCGCCGCACGCTGGTGGGCGAACGACTACTGGAATGTTGCCGGATCGATCGAATCGCAAAGCAACGCCGTGCCATTGCAGGCGCGCCAGGCGAATGTCAGCGGGAATCGCGCCGCGGTCGAGTTGGTCTATCGCGCGCACGAGTCGCGATCGTTCGATATCACGTTCGGCGCCATGGAGTTTTCCGATTCGAATCGCCGCCAGACGCTCTCAGGAAGCTGGAACGAGCGTTGGGTCTCGGGGCCGCGGCTGAAACTGAACACTACGCTTAGCGCGTATACGTCGCGCAACAGCCTCGATGGCACGGCGTACTTCAACCCGGGTGATGACGCCTCGCTTTCAGGCGCAACGACGCTCGAGTGGGTCACTTGGCGCGAATACACCCGCTCGCTCACGCAGCGGTTCACGGCGCTCGCCGGCACGTATTCACAGCGGGGATTTTCCGCGGGTCCGATCTGGAGCGGAGAGTACGAACACGTCCTCAAATGGAATGAACGATTCGAAGCGCGTTATGGCTTGAGCCGTACCGTGCATCCGTACGATGGGCGTCAAGCCGGACGCAACGCCCTGCACTTCGGATTGAACTGGAGATTCTGAACGTGACCACGCTCCATGGAATGGTTGCCGCGATCCTGTTGTCGATTTGTTGCCTCGCTGCACCCGCCGGTGCCGCCACGATCGAGCATCCTCCGGGATCGCTGATCATTCTTTGCTATCACGATGTCGTCGATGACGTGCGCGATCATGACGATCGCTATTCCGTTGATTTCCACCGGTTCGCCGAACAGTTGTCCTGGTTGAAAGAAGCGGGCTACATGCCGGTGAGTCTGGGAGATGTCCTTGCGGCGCGCGCCGGCGGAAAGCCGTTGCCTGCCAAACCCGTCCTGCTCACATTCGACGACGGCCATCGCAGCGTCTACACGCACGTCTTCCCGCTACTCAAGCTCTTCAACTATCCCGCGGTGATCGCGCTCGTTGGCAAGTGGATGGACGGAAAGCCGGGTGAAACGCTGTCCTACGCGGATCGCCCGACGCCGCGGGATCACTTCCTTGGCTGGAGCGAAGTGCGCGAAATGATCGCCTCCGGTCTTGTTGAAGTCGCGTCGCATTCCTACGACCTGCATCAGGGTCTGGTGGCCAATCCGCAAGGCAATACCGTGCCCGCTGCCGTGACGCGTGTATTCGATAGGACGACCGGCCGCTACGAGTCGGAGAACGCGTACCGTGCGCGGATCGAGCGTGATCTCAAACGGAATGCAGATCTGATTGCGCGCGAGACCGGCACGCGGCCGCGCGCGATGGTGTGGCCTTTCGGCGCCTACAGCATGGGTACGGCGGGGATCGCCGAATCGCTTGGCTTGGAGATCGGACTGACCTTGGACGATGGGGTCAATCGCCCGGATCAACCACTCGCTACGCTCAAACGCGTATTGATCGGGCACAACCCCGATCTGCCGAATTTCATCGGTGAGCTGCTCGCGCCACAGCCGGCACCCCGGCGCGCCATGCGCGTCGATCTGGAAGACGTGCTCGATGCGAGCCCGCAAGCGCAGGAAGAGAAACTCTCGCGGCTGCTCGACAGAATCGACTCGCTCAAGCCGAACGTCATCTACCTGCAGGCATTCGCCGATACCGACGGTGACGGGCTTGCCGATGCACTGTACTTTCCGAATCGCAATCTGCCGATGCGCGCGAATCTGTTTTCACGCGTCGCCCGCCAGATCCAGACACGGATCGAAATCGACGTGTACGCGTGGATGCCCGTCAATGCATTCGCAGTTGCCGAAGACGGCGCCCGTGCGCAACCGTATCGTCGAGATCTACCAGGACCTGGGACGCCATGTCCCGCTCGACGGATTATTGTTTCAGGACCCGATCTCGTACAAGGGTTCAGGTACGCATTCGCCGGCGCACATCGACGCGCTCGCTGCAACGGTCGCACGATTCAGCGCTCCGCTGAAAATCGCGGTCGCCCCTGGCCCCGACGCGGTCGATGAGTGG
>JANMUI010000061.1:0-1633 GCA_031391405.1 Betaproteobacteria bacterium | reverse complement strand
GGAGTTTTAGAGCCGATTCGTTTCGTGTTTGCCTGAGAAATGCGGTAGCCTTCCGGCTCGATCCACCGCATAGACGAGGGCTCTTCCATGCGCATGCTCCACACGATGCTACGCGTCGGCAATCTTGATCGCTCGATCAGTTTCTATACCGAGATCCTCGGCATGCAGTTGCTCCGAAAGTCCGACAATCCGAGCAACAAGTACACGCTCGCCTTCGTCGGATACGGCTCGGAAGATGAGCAATCGGTGCTCGAGCTCACCTACAACTACGGGGTCGAGAAATACGATCTGGGCACTGCCTATGGGCATGTCGCGCTTGCCGTGGACGACGCCCACAAGGCCTGTGAAGACATCAGGCGTCGCGGCGGCAAGGTCGTGCGCGAAGCCGGTCCGGTCAAGGGTGGCACGACGGTCATTGCATTCGTCGAGGATCCCGACGGTTACAAGGTTGAGCTGATCGAACGGAAATAGCCGCCGTGCCCGCCATCGGCGACTTTCGTGTTGATCGGGTCGTGGAAATGGAAGGTCCGTGGGCACTGCTTGGGGACTTGCTCCCCGACCTGACACCGGATCTCATGGCCGAGCACGGCGACTGGCTGCAGCCGCGCTACATCGATCCGTCGGATGGGCGGGCGGTGATGAGCTTTCACAGCTTCATCCTGCGTACGGGCCGGCACACGATCCTGATCGATAGCTGCGGCGGCAACGACAAGGAACGTCCGGCCCGGCCGATCTGGCATCGCCAGCAGCATCCGTATCTCGCGCGAATGGCGGCGTTCGGGGTCCGTCCCGAGCAGATCGATTTCGTCTTCTGCACGCACCTGCACGCCGATCACGTCGGGTGGAACACGCAAATGCGGGACGGTCGCTGGATCCCGACATTCCCCAATGCCAAATATCTCTTTCATGGCCGCGAGTACGAGTTCTGGGAACGCGCCCATCGCGGCGCGCTTGCGTCTGGGGCGCCCGCACCCAATCACGGCTCGTTCGCCGACAGCGTGCTACCGATCGTCGATGCGGGCCGTGCAGTGTTCGTGGCGGGCGATCATGAAATCGAACACGGCATCCATCTGGAGCCGGCCTACGGGCACACACCCGGCGCCTGCCTGCTGCACGCCAAGAGCCGCGATGATCACGGCGTGTTCATCGGCGATGCGCTGCATACCCCGGCGCAGCTTGGCAATCCATCGCTTTCTTCCGCATTCTGCTGGGACCGTGAGATGTCAGCGCGCACGCGGCGCGCCCTATGCGAAAAATATGCCGACACGAATGCGTTGATGTTCGCGACGCACTTCCCGGATCCATCGGCCTATCGGTGGATGCGCCATCGAGATGGGTTCAAGTTGGTTTAGAAGCGTAGAGCACTCAGAAATGACCACGGAGGAAACGCGGAGGGAACAATGAGGGCACGGAGGAGAATGGCGCTTACTGAGCCACCTCAACGATTTGCACGCCGTCCTCTCACTCGAAGACATGATAGTTGGCGTCCGCGTTCTGTCGTTCTTGGTCTGAAGCGATTGACCGTTCGCCCTGAGCCCGTCGAAGGGTGAATGCTGGAGGGTCCGTGAGCGGACTATGGCGCGCCATCTACAAGCCTGCGTTACCCTTCGACAGGCTCAGGGCGAACGGAGGC
>JANMUI010000007.1:0-3003 GCA_031391405.1 Betaproteobacteria bacterium | reverse complement strand
CTCGCTGTTCATGGGCGGTGATACGACGCCCAGCCGCGCGGTCGTGCAAAGCGCCGGGAGCAGGCGATCGTATTCCCGCTTGACGACGGCATAGCACTCGCACGCACGTTTTTCGAGCCCGTCGCGATCGAGCACTGTGATGTGACCGCGCCGGTAGCGGATCACGCCGGCTTCCTGCAAATGGCCAGCCGCCATGGTGACCCCTTCCCGGCGCACACCCAGCATATTGCCGATGAGCTCCTGTGTCATCACGAGCTCGTTGGACGCCACACGGTCCAAGCTTGACAACAGCCATCGGCACACCTGCTGATCGAGGGAATGGTGGCGATTGCACACGGCGATCTGCCCCATTTGCGTGATGAGAGCCTGGGTATAGCGCAGGAATAACTGAAACACGGGACCGGACCGGTTGAACTCTTGCATCATTACGCTCGCCTTAAGCCGAAACCCCTGCCCGGCGCTTTGCACGACCGCGCGGCTGGGCGTCGTATCACCGCCCATGAACAGCGAGAAGCCGACGATGCCTTCATGCCCGACAACCGCGATCTCGGCCGATGCCCCATCGTTCGTCAACGATAGCAACGAGACAATCGATGTTGTCGGAAAATACGCATGGGTCAACGCACAACCCGACTCGTATAGCAGCGCACCAAGACGCATATCCACGAGCTCCAAATGCGGACGCCAGAGTGCCAGTTCGGACTCGGGCAAGGCCGCCAGCAGCCGGTTACGGCGCGGATCGGCGGCGGTCATTCGCGAAGGTTCGCAGGCCGATTGACGAGCGGATGCGATGCGTTGACGAACAACGTCGCGCGCGTCGATGATGGTGGTTCGGGGGGTCACATCGATTAGCATCGGCTAATTCCCTTTAGCTTGAAATCCGACTGGACAGATCACCGCCGGAGAGCACGATTCCAAACGTGGTGATGGGCTTCATGGTTTCTCACCTGCAATGTGTTGGAACCCTCGACGGTACGCAAACCATGTTCCCGCCCGAGATTGGACCGCCCGATACCGGCGCCTGATCGGTTGGCCAACCTGACGGCGACGACTTCCGGTAATTGGTACCGACGCGAAGAAAACAACCTGGATCGCAGTTTCGCCATCGGTGCAGTGTAGCGATCAGTCGGGACAGTGTCCGGGCGCTGTACCGGACGCGCTTCGTGCTTCGTCCACGGTGGCGCGCAGGAGCGCCTCGATCCGGTGGTCACGATCGGCAAGGCCAAGAAAGTGATCGGTAGCGGGTTCGAGCAATGTGATGGCATCGGCCACCAACGCATCTGCCAGGAGCGACACACCGTCGTTCGGCCCCAAATCGGACAGCAACCAGTGGCCGATCGACGCGTCGGGTCCGATCGCATCGGTGAACGGGGCCGCCTGATAGTTCACGACGAGCAGGCCGGGTGGGAGCCGAAGCCTGCCGCGCACGTTGCGACGCTCCTCTGTAGTCATGCTCGCGATGGTCTGCATGGAGCCGCCGCGTGCGGCGATCACCGCGGCGACAAGCCATCGGGCTGGTGCGCTCATCAATCGGTCAGCGAGCGGCGTGCCACCGATGAGGCCGTTGACATTGATCCAGGCAGCGATGCGAGAGGGAAGCTTGATTGGGTCGTGACCCACAAGGTCGAGTGCGAGCGCCACTTCAGCGCTACCCTTGCTGACGCTGAACATCACGATCGGTCGACGGTGCGGCTCGCGCAGGCGCGCCGCGATGATTGCGGCATTCGCTTCGACGGTCCCGTCCTCGTCGGTGTCGATCAGCTGGTGGTCCATACCGAGCGCGCGCGCCAGCCGGCCGATTAATTCCAGATCGGCCCCATGTTCCGGATTCGTTTGGTAGCGCCATCCCGCAACGGTCAGCAACTGATAGCACGACATCCCTTGCGGCGGATTCGACGCTCCTGCCAAGGCGCGGGTATGGCGTTCGCCAAACTGCCGGTTTCGAGGCAACGCCGTCACCATGCGCCGAAAAGCCTCGGTAGCGAAATCAATCGAGGTACGGCGGCTGAGCGCGCGCCACCGCTCGACGTCGGTGAGTGAGGTTTGGATCGTCCTTAAATTCTCGATCCATCGCTCGAACGAGTAATCGGCGGCGCGGATATCGCCACCGATTACTCGGGGGCCGACCAAACCCGTGGCATCCACCGAGGCGACCATGAGACGATCCTCTGCGTGAACAGTCCACGGGTCCGCCGGCGGGCCCACCGTGCACCCGATCGCGATGGCTCCAGCGGACATGAACACGGCGAGAAAAGCGATCCTACGCACGCTTCGCACTCGATTCAGGCAAGCCCTTGCCGTTACGTGGCGTGTCGGATCGTCGCGCTCCTGTCGCTAGCGCAATAGCCCTCCTCTTCCTCTCCCTCTTCCCATCACGCCGAACACGACGGCTAGAATCAGCCCGACCACGAAGAGTATCCAAGCAATGTTCACAGCGGTGCCTGCCATGCCACCAAAGCCGAGCACACCTGCAATCAATGCGATCACCAGAAAAACCGCAGCCCAATACAGCATGACAATCTCCTTGTTGAAATGAACGAACGACCGCTTCACGCGCCAGTCGCGGGCGCGTGCACGAATAGCGTGCGCAAGCGGCGTGCCCGTAGTATCTGAATGTCAGCCGGGGTTCGACGCGTCGCGTTGCGGCCGATCGACGCGTCCCGGAGGCAGATTGCCACCCTCGTCTTCCCAACGCGAGAGGTCCTCTTTGTGTGCGTGTTCGTCGAGACGGTCGCGACGGCTGCGGCCCATAGCGGTAAGCGTTGCCAGTGCTGCGCCGATTACGCCGGCGAAAATCATTCCTAGTTTCAACATGGTCCGGCTCCCTCACGTTGTGGATGAATGGTGGTCTGGGCTTCGTGCTTGGTCATCGCGCAAATCGCGTGCCCGAGTGGCCAGACCATTGGCTGCAGACAACTGGCGATAGACAACTGGCTACAGAAAGGGCTACAGAAAGGGCTACAGAAAGGGCTACAGAAAGTACTCGAAGCGGCGCGCCAGCCA
>JANMUI010001036.1:0-1775 GCA_031391405.1 Betaproteobacteria bacterium | reverse complement strand
TTCGAGGACAAATACGCGGGCAAGATCGGCTGGTTCGATACCGCGCATCAAATGATCATGGCCGCCGCACTGTACATGGGCAAGGACAAGCCCGAGCAATTGAGCGCGAGCGAATTGAACGACGTCGGCAAATTCCTCATCTCGAAAAAGAAGAACGTGCGCACGTTGTGGACGAGCTTCGCGCAAGCCGAGAATCTGCTCGCATCCGGGGAGATCGTTTGTACCTTCGGTCCGATCCCGGTTCGCTACAACCTGCAGAAGAAGAACTTCCCGATCACGAACGCATGGTGCAAGGAGGGCGTGTTGTCATTCGTGCAGACCGGGTACATCCCGAAGGATTCGAAGAATCAGGATGCGGCGCACGCAATGATCAACGCGATGCTCGGCAAAACCTATGCAAGCCAGCTCTCGCCGGTGTCCGGATACCTTTCCGTGTCGAAGCTCGGGGCGCTCGACCTTTCCGCGGATGAGCGCAAACGCTGGGGGTATGGCATTGCCGATGGATCAACCAAGCACTACCCATTGCGCATGCCGCCGAACCTGTCTGCGTGGATCGAAGTCTGGAGCCGGGTGAAGAGCGCTTGATGGCAGGGCTTCGCATGGCGGGCCGCAGGCAGAGCAGGTGAGTGATATTGCGGTTTCGGTCCGCGCTGTCACGAAGCGCTTCGGTGCTGTGACGGCGCTCGACGCGGTCTCGCTCGACGTGCGTCGCGGCGAATTTCTTTCGCTGCTGGGTTCGAGCGGATGTGGCAAGACGACGCTGCTTCGCATTGTCGGCGGCTTCGAGGATCCGTCGGCCGGTGACGTACTGATTGGTGAGCGAAACGTCGTCGGGGACCCACCTTACCGGCGGCGCACCAACATGATTTTTCAGCATCTCGCGCTATTCCCGCATCTCACCGTCGCGCAGAACATCGCCTTCGGACTGGAGTTGAAGAAGCTGGCGCGAGGGAAAGTCGATCGAAAGGTCAAAGACGCGCTCGCGCTCGTTCGATTGCCCGGATATGAAGATCGGACAATCGATATGCTGAGCGGTGGCCAGCGGCAGCGCGTCGCGATCGCCCGCGCACTCGTCAACGAGCCCGAGGTGCTGCTCCTCGACGAACCACTTGGGGCCCTCGATTTGCAGTTACGCCTGCAGATGCATGACGAGCTCAAGCGCATCCATCGCGAAACCTGCAGCAGCTGGATCTTCGTGACGCATGATCAAGGCGAGGCGATTGCCCTGTCCGATCGGATCGCGGTGATGGCCGAAGGCCGCATCGTTCAACTCGGCACACCGCGCGAGATCTACGAGCAACCGCGCGATCGTATCGTGGCAAGCTTCATCGGTCATGCGAACCTGCTCGAGGGTCGATGTATCGAGAACGGCCCCAATGGGCACTGTGTGCTGGATGCGAGCGGATGGCGGACCCCGGGACGTTCTCCCGTGCCGATCGACGTCGGCGCGAACGCCGTCGGCGTATTGCGCTACGAGAAGTTGCGCGTCGTCATCGGCGAAAAGGGGGCGACCGGCCACGCTGTCATCATTACCGATGCACGGTTCCTCGGTCCGACATTGCGCTTGCGGATGAAGCTTGAAAATGGCATCGAGCTCGTCGCGGAAACGTCGGATACCGAAGCAGGTGGCGCGCTGCGTGCGGGTAGTGGAGCGCAGGTGGACTGGGCGCCGGAGCACCTGGTGGTCCTGCCGGCATGAGTAACATTCCCGGGAATTGAGTCATGTATCGCATTGGTATCGATGTGGGTGGGACATTCACCGACGTCATTCTGGT
>JANMUI010001022.1:0-14148 GCA_031391405.1 Betaproteobacteria bacterium | reverse complement strand
TGCGGGAAATTTGTCCGGAAGTCACCATTGCCCCATGCATCGAGTGGATTGCCATCCCCCACCAGCGGGCCGACGATCCGCTCGGTTGCAGCGAGGATATCCGGCGGCAGCGGTGGCAGATCGATCCCGCAGCTTTCCGCGACATCGAGAATGAGCTCGGCTTGGCCGCCGGAAGCCGTAACGACAGCGATGCGCGGACCGCTTGGCAACACGTTGCTCTGGCAAACGGCCAGCGCCTCGGTGAACGCATCCAAATCATCGACTTCGATGGCGCGATGCGAGCGGACGATTTCCGAGAACACGCGTGATTCGCCCGCCAGTCCGCCGGTATGGCTGGTGACTGCACGCTGCGTGCGCAGTGATCGTCCGACCTTCAGCAGCACGACGGGCTTGCCCGCGTTGGCGGCCCGGTCGAGCGCGGCGACGAAGCGCTCCGGGTTGCGGACGGATTCGATGAACAGCCCAATGACCTTGGTCGCGGGTTCATCGATCAACACGTCGAGATAGTCGACGAGCGTCACCACCGCTTCGTTGCCCGACGAAATGACGTGGCTGTAGCCGAAGCGGCGCAGGTCGGCGAGCATGCCGATACAAACCGATCCGCTTTGCGAGATCAGCCCTACATTGCCATTCAGACGCTCGGCCTCACGCACTTCTTGCATATAGGTCGTGGTGCGATTGATGGGATTGAGGATGCCCATGCAATTAGGGCCATTGAGTGCGATGCCCGCCTCGCGGCAAATCGACACCACCGCCTCCTGCAATGCTTTGCCCTCCTCGCCCCGCTCGGCGAATCCACCGTCGTAGATCACCGCACCACGCGCGCCCTTCTTGGCCACGCGTTCGAGATTCTCGCGGACCCGCGCGAACGACACGCAGAAGGCGACGACATCCGGTGGTGCGGGCAATTCATCGACCGACGCATAGCACCGCCGCCCGAAGAGCGCCGGATACTTCGGATTGATGGGCAAGACCTCGCCATCGAACCCCATGCGATCCAGGGATTCGATCAGCGCACGTCCGATGGACGGGCGATCCGAGGCGCCCAATATGGCAATGGAGCGAGGCGCGAGAAGAGCACTAAGCTGCATGGTGCGAGCGATTCCTGATCAGCAACCCTACGACGACACCAACGAGAACACTGACGGTGAGCAGCGTCGAGATCACGGCGATCACGGGGTCGGATTCGAGCCGGATGCTCTCGAACATTTTCTTGGGCAAAGTGGATCCATCGCGACCGGCGATGAAGATCGCGATCACCGCCTCGTTGAAGGACGTGAGGAAGGCAAACAGCGCCGCAACCAAGATGCCTGGTCGCAGGACCGGCAACGTCACATACCAGAACGTACGCAAAGGGTTGGCCCCCGAGCTCATGGCAGCCCGCTCGAGATTGCGATCGAATCCTTTCAGTGCCGCGGTGATGACCAGAAACACGACTGGAATCGCCAAAGCCGTGTGCGCGATCACAACGCCAAGCGCAGTCCCCCTCAACTGCAGCGCGCTCAGATAGCCGTAGTACCCAAGCCCGCTCACGACATGCGGTACGACCAGCGGCAGCATGATGAGGAGATTGACACCATCGCGCCCCCAAAACCGGTGGCGCACATAGGCAAACGCAGCGGGCAGCACGATCAACAAGGTGAGGATCGTCGTTCCGCCCGCGACCACAAAACTGTTCATCGTCGGTTCGAGCCAATCCGCATCGTTGAAAAACTTGCGGTAATAACCGAGGCCATAACCGGGCGGCGGAAACTCGAACGAGATTGCGGTCGAGAACGACATGGGGACCACGATCAGGATCGGTGCAAGCAAGAACAAGCCCGCGATCACCGCAAGCGCAACGACCGGCACGCCGCTCATCCCCATAGCCGATCCAATCCGGCGATGCGGTTGTAGATCGCGAGCAACGCAAGCGTCACGAACAGCAGTACCGTGGCGAGCGCAGCGGCAAAATCCCACGCCAGCAGCTCTTCGACTTGTTGCGTGATGAGCTGCGAGATCATCATGTCCTGCGGCGTACCAAGCAAGATCGGCGTGACATAGAACCCAAGGCATAACGTAAAGACCAGCACCGAACCGTTCACCACGCCGGGCATGCTAAGCGGCAGGAAGATTTCGAGAAAAGCCCGATGTGGCGGGGCCCCAAGGCTATGTGCGGCACGCAAATGCGTCGTATCGATCCGGCGCATCACGCCATAGAGCGCCATCACCATGAAGGGCAACAGAATGTGCACCATTCCGAGGGTGGAGGCCAATGAAGTAAAAAGTAGTTGCGGCGGTGCAGGCACCTCGAAAAGTGCGGCGAGCGCAACGAGCACACCTTTGTTGCCGAGCATCACGAGCCAGGCATAGGTGCGTACGACGAATCCGGTCCAGAAGCTCATTGCGACGATCGCGAACAGTACGAGGGCGAGCGTGCCCTTGCGGGTTGCCATCACGTAAGCCAGGGGATAGCCCAGCGCCAGACACCAGAGCGTTACGATGAGCGCGGTCGTAAATGTGTTGAGCAGGACTTTGAGGTAGACCGGCACCGTCAGCAGGCGATGAAACTGGCCGAACGGCGCATCGGTGCCGGTCACACTCAGCGCAAGCATGTAGAGGACCGGCGCGACGAAGCACACGACCAGAAATACGACCGCCGGTGCGAGCATCGCACAGACGGCCCAGCTTCCCTGCGTGGCTACGGTACCGGCCATTCCGATCTAGGCGCGGCAAGACCACGGGGAATCGCCATCCCAGGTGGAATCGCCATTCCACGTGGTAAGACCTGCCCTCCGTTCGCCCTGAGCCTGTCGAACGGGCGGACGCAGGGGCGACTTGCGGCGACGGGCGCAGGTGAAGGCATCAAACATGCGCGCTCATCCTTCGACGAGTTCAGGACGAACGGGCAACAATTGGCGGCGCCTATCATCGAACCCCACGGCGAGACCACGGGGAATAGCCAATTCAAGTCGCGAGCCACTGTGTGAAGCGCTCCTGAATCTTCGCCGCGTTGTTCGCGAACCATTCCGGATCCGGGGTAATGGCCACTTTGGCGTTGGTCGGATGCGTGGGCATCTGCGTAGCAAACGCCGGGTTGATGAACTCGAAGGCTGCCGGATTCGACGGACCGTAGAACAACCGATTGCAGAACTCCGCCTGCGGTTTTGGCTGCACGGCATGCTGAATGAACTGCCAGGCTGCTTCACGATTCGGCGCACCCTTGGCGACGCACCACATCGTCGTATGGATGGTGGCGCCGTCCCAAACCACTTCGACCGGCATACCTTGCTGCTTCAACTCGCTCGCGCGCGCGTTCCACATCGCCATCATATGGACTTCGCCATCGCGCAAGAGTTGCTGCGACTGATTGCCTTGCGTCCACCAGACCTTGATGTGCTTCTTGATCTGATCGAGTTTGCGAAAGCCACGATCGATATCGAGCGGGAATATCTTGTCCGCCGGAACGCCGTCTGCCGCGAGCGCGAAGACGACCGCACGGACCGGATTGTTGATCATGGCGCGCGGCCCCGGAAACTTATCGACATTCCAGAAATCGGCCCAGTTCTTCGGCCCACCGCCGGGAAACTTGTCGGTGCGATATGCGAGGTTGGTGCCAAGCGCGCACGCGGCGACGCCGTTGGCGAATGTGGCATTGGGAAACAGCTTGTCCTTTTGCAGGATCTTCCAGTCGATCGGTTCGATCAGCCCTTCGCGCTCGGCGCGCAGCAACTCGCCTTGCTCGATCGTGGTGATGTCCCACTCATAGGACTTCGATTGCACCTGTGCCTTGAGTTTGGCGTAGGACACGGGTGCGACGGTGCGAACACGCACGCCGGTCTGCTCGGTGAAGGTCTTGAAGTAGGCGGCGTCTTCCGCAGCGGTCCAACTGCCACCCCACGTGTTGACGTAAAGCGTCTTGGCCTGCGCGTGCGCGAGGCGTAGCAAGCCCGGGGCCGCGACGGCGGCCGCACCAACGCCTGCCAATGCTCGGATCACGCGGCGACGCGATATGTCGGGCACGGGGCGGATGTGCGTCATGTGTCTTCTCCTTTGGTCCTCGAATCCGTGACGGGTATCGGAGATTATGCCGTACTGGGCGAGATCGGCATTCTGCGCCAGCGCCTCGCCCTTCGGCTCGTGAATCAAAGCCGCCGCCGAATCCGCGCGCGCTACTTGAGAGGCATCACCAGATTCGGCAACCAGGTTGTCAGCGGCGGATACGAGGTGACGAGTCCCAGCGCGAACAGCATCATCAAAAAAATCGGCCATTGATACCGCCAGAATTCTTGGAGCGAAATGTTCGCCATGCGGCATAGCAAATACATTGTCAGGCCGTAGGGTGGTGTTACGAGCCCAATCAAAAGATTGAAGACCGTGATGACACCAAAATGCACCATGTCGATACCGAGTGCCTGCGCGGTCGGCACGAGGAGCGGTACCAAGACAAGCAGGATCGGCACGGTGTCGAGAAAGCAGCCAAGGAGGAGGAACAAGATGTTCACGCCGATCAGGAACACGGTCGGGCTGTTCGTGAGGCCGGTGAACCATTGCGCCAATCCGTCGGCAGCGCCATAGAGCGTCAGCACGCGTCCAAACGCCGCGGCGGCCGCAATGATGATAAATACCGATCCGATGGTCCGCATGGTCGATAGCGCCTGGCGTGCAAACGACGCCACCGACAGTTCACGATAAAGAACGCCACCAACGAGGATGACCGCGATGACGCCAAGCACGGCGGCCTCAGTGGGTGTGGCGATCCCGGCCAAGATGCTGCCGAGCACGATTACCGGAATCATGAGCGCGGGCGAACCCCTAACGGTTGCCTTCGCCCGGCCACCCCAGGCGACTCTTTCCTCGCGCGGATAGCCGTTGCGCCGGGCGACGACATACGCTTGCAGCATGAGCAGAAGGCCAAGCATGACACCGGGAATCGCACCGCCCAGAAACAAGCGCCCAACGGACGCGTCGGTGGCCGCCGCGAAAATCACGAACGCTATGCTCGGTGGAATGAGCGGGCCGATGGTCGCCGCACCGGCAATGATCGACGCGGCATATCCGGTCGGATAACCGCTTTTCTGCATGGCGGGAATGAGAACACGTCCGGTCGCGGCCGCGTCGGCGAGGTCCGAGCCGGACATACCGGCCATGATCATGTTGACGATCACGCTGACATGCGCGAGGCCACCGGCAATATGTCCGACGAATGCTTTGGCCAGATCGACCAGCCGCTGCGTGACCCCGCTTGCGAGCGCGAGGTCGCCCATCAATATGAAGAACGGGATGGCCATCAGTACGAAGTGATTGATGCCCTGCCAGAGCGTCGTCGGCAAGGTCGTAAGCGGGATGGGCCGTGGGGCGAGCCATAGCCCGACTATGGTCGATGCAATCAACACGATTGCGATCGGCACTCGCAACAGGAACAAAGCGAAGAACACGATCGCGATGGCCCATATCCCGTCCACGCGTCTAGCTCCTATTGGGTGGCACGATGGAGAGGCCGATTTCGCGCCCGGTCAGGCGTCGTGCGAGCAATGCCACGGTGTGCGCAAGCATCAAAAGGCCGGCAATCGGCACCGGATAGGCAAATGTCGACAGCGGCATGCCAATCGCGATGGTGTGCATGATATCGAGCCCGCGTGACGTCTCCCAGCCGAGCCAAATAAGCGGGAGAAGGATGACGATGGTGACCACATCGCCGGTAACGCGCAAAAACCACTGCGCGCCCGGGCGCATGAGATCGTAGACGACCGTCATGCGAATGTGATCGTCGACGCGTTGAAGCGTCGCTGCGCCCCAGAACGCGGCCCAGATGAGCGCAAGACGACCAAACTCTTCCGTCCAGGGCAGATCAAGGTCATCGGAGAAGGCATAGCGGACCGCGACCTGCAATCCCGCGGACACCAGCATTGCAAGAATGAAGAAGAGGCTGAGGAGCCCCTCGACGATCCCCCAAGGGTCCGTCGTGCCATCGGCGCGCCGGAAGTCATCGCGGATCGCGTAGGTGCAGTAGGCCGCACCCAGGGCGAGCAACGCAAGCATGCCAACGAGCTCCGACGGTACACGCAACATGGGCGGCGGATGAGCCTATGCAACTCGACGCAGTTGAGCGCCAGTGGGCGGCTGGATTGAATGCCTCAGCCGGCCCCCAGGGGCCACGTGACGCTGCGAACTCCGCGCAAAAACGGGGCTCGCAGCATCCACTATTTCTGGGCCGCCTTGACCTCCGCGAGGAGCTCAGCACCGACAAGGTTCTCGAAATATTTGTGCACCGGATCGACCGCTTTCTCGAACGGCCCACGGTCCGGCCGCGTTATCTTGACGCCGTTCTTTTCCATCAGCGCGATCGCATCCGCATTGGCCTTGCCGGCCATGGCAAACATCGTCTCACCCGCGGCTTTCGCAGCGGCCGACATTATTTCCTGATGCTTGGCCGATAATGTCTCGAGTCTCTTCTTGTTGATCACGAACACCGTTGCGGTCCAAATGTGGTCGGAAACCGCGAGGTTCTTCGCGACCTCGAACAGCTTCGCATCGGTCATGCCGTGATAGTTCGTCTCGACGCCGTCGATCGTTTTTTGTTGGAGTGCCGAATAGACTTCGGGCCACGCCATCGGCACCGGATTGCCCGCATAGGCACGAATCGTGCGCACATAGAGGGGATTCTCGATGACGCGGATCTTCTTGCCTTTCAAGTCATCGGGCTTCGCGACTTCGAAGCCGCTGGTCAGGAAGCCGCGCATATCCCAGACGCCCCAAGCGAGTCCCTTCATGCCCTTGGGTTCGAGGAGCGCGAACATCTTGCCGCCGATCGGGCCATTGAGAACCTTCCAGGCGTGGTCGCGCGATTTCCAAACGAAGGGCAGCTCGGTAATCGAAAACGTCGGTTCGATGTTGGCTACGATGCCTGAGCCCGCCATGACCATGTCAAGTGAGCCAAGACGCACCTGTGACAGCATCTCCAGCTCGCCGCCAAGCTGGCCGTTCGGGAAGATCTGCACGTCGATCTCTCCATTGGAGAGTTGCGCCGCAGCCTCTTTGAGTTTTGACGAACCTTGGCCGGCGATGGCTTGCAGGCTGGTGACGTGACCGATGCGAAGCGTCACTTTGTTTTGCGCGAATGCCTCGCTCGCGAAAAGACATCCAGTAACCAGCGCAAGACCCACAACGCTCAGATGCTTTTTCATTCGTCATTCCTCCCGACAAGTCGAAATTCGATGACACGGCGTCGATGACACGGCGCCCGCCGCATTCTAACGATTTTCATCCTGCGCCCTTGAGTGCTTCCACGCAAGCGGCAAAGTGAGATTACTATTCCCGCTCCAACCGGCATTTCCGCGGCGCGTTGCCGGCGCCCGCGATCTCGACAAGGGAGCGAGTGAGCACCGTGGATAAAGCGACTCCTATCGTCATCGGTGTCGACATCGGCGGCACCTTCACCGACGTCGTTCTGGTTGACGAGACGAACGGGGCTATTTTCTCGGCCAAAGTCCTGACCACACCCGATCGCCCCGCCGAGGCTGTTCTCAGCGCGATTGCGCAGGTCCTCGCCGCCGCAAACTCCGACCACGGCCGCGTGCGAACCGTCGTGCATGGCACGACGCTTGCCACCAACGCGATCATCGAGCGCAAAGGTGCGCGCACGGCGCTGCTCACGACGCGCGGCTTTCGCGACACACTCGAAACAGGGACGGAGCTTCGCTATGAGTTGTACGACCTGTTCATCGAGTTTCCAGCACCACTCGTGCCGCGGGAGCGGCGTATCGGCATCACCGAGCGCGTGCTGTTCGATGGGACGGTCCTCACGCCGGTAGTCGAGACCGAGGTACGCGCCGCCGCCCGCAATCTCGCCGCCGATGGCGTGGAAGCGATCGCCGTCTGCTTCCTGCATTCCTACGCCAACGCCGCCAACGAGGACGCCGCTGCACGCGCGATCGAGGCGGAGTCGCTCGGTCTGTCTATATCACTGTCATCGCGGGTCCTGCCTGAAATCGGCGAGTACGGACGGTTATCCACAACGGTCGCCAACGCCTATGTTCAACCTTTGATGTCACGCTACCTCGCGCAACTGGCCGGCGCGTTGAAAGAACGCGGCATGAAGGGAGCATTCTTCGTGATGAGCTCGAGCGGCGGCACGCTGAGCCTCGATCTCGCGCAACAGTTCCCGGTGCGCCTGGTCGAATCAGGCCCTGCCGCGGGCATTTCAATCGCCACGCACTTCGCCAATCGACTTGGCCGTCCCAATGTTCTCGCCTTCGATATGGGTGGGACGACCGCCAAAATATCGCTGATAACAGGCGGCCAACCGACACGCACGGCGGAGCTCGAGGTTGCTCGCGTGCGGCGTTTCCAGAAAGGCAGCGGTCTTCTGTTGAAGGCAGCAGCCGTGGACTTGATCGAGATCGGTGCAGGCGGTGGCAGCATCGCCCGCGTCGACGCGCTCGGACTGCTCGGCGTAGGTCCGGATAGTGCGGGCGCCGATCCCGGCCCCGCTTGTTATGGGTCCGGCGGTACGGCCGCAACGGTGACCGATGCCGACCTCGCGCTCGGCTATCTGAACGCTGACTACTTCCTCGGCGGCGCAATGAAGCTGCGGCAGGACAGCGCCGCGAGTGCCATCGCGCAGCATGTTGCCAAGCCGCTTGGTGTCAGTGTCACCCGTGCCGCGCTCAGCATCTACGAGGTGGTGAACGACAACATGGCGAATGCGGCGTCGGTCTATGCTGCCGAGCAAGGGATCGACCTGAGAGAGTATTCGATGCTCGCTTTCGGCGGCGCGGCGCCTGCGCACGTCTGTGATGTTGCGCGCCGCCTCGGCATCCGCGAGGTTCGCGTGCCGCTTGCAGCGGGCGTGTTATCGGCCCTCGGCTGTCTCGCCTCTCCGGTCTCTTTCGACTATGTGTTCGGCTACATGCGAGAGCTGAAGCAGGTTGACTGGGCAAGCGTCAATACGCGTTATGCCGCCCTGGAACAAGAGGGCCGCCGCTATCTTGCCGAGGCCGGCATCCATGATCGGATCACTGCCCGCTACTCGGCCGACATGCGTTATCTCAGTCAGCGTTATGAAGTCAATGTCCCGCTTCCGGATGGCCCACTTGGCCCGGCGCTACTAGAGCGCCTGCACGATGATTTCTACGCCGCATACCGCAAGCACTACGGTCGCGATATTCGCGAGGTGCCGGTTGAAACCGTGAGTTGGCGCCTCACCGTCTCGGGCCCGCAACCCGATCTCGTCGTGACGTGGCCCGGCCAGGACGCGACGAAATCGCCCCTCAAAGGCCGCCGCCCTGTCGTCTTTCAAGGGTCGAACGAGCCGGTCGATTGCGCGGTCTACGAGCGCAGCAGCATGACGCCGGGCACGCAGATCAACGGGCCCGCGATCATCGAAGATCGGGAGTCGACGGCCGTCGTACCGCCCGATGCACGCGCCGAGGTCGATGCGCTGCGCATGCTCGTGATCACACTGAGGGAGTGACGGACATGGCAAACAAGGCACCCGCGCTCGACGCAACGACGCTCACGATGGCGTGGAACAAGCTCCTTACCATCGTCGATGAGGCCCAGGTAACGTTGCTGCGGACGGCGTTCTCGCGCATCGTCACCGAAGCATGGGATTTCAGCTGCGCGCTCTTCGACACACGCGGCGAGATGATCGCGCAGGGCCGCCATGGATTGCCGGCGTTTCTCGGCTGCATGGCGCAGGCGCTGCATGACTTTCTCGCTGCGTTCCCGCCCAACACGCTTGAGCCCGGCGACAGTCTTATTACGACCGATCCCTGGATCGGCGCGAGCCAGATCAATGATGTGTTCTTCGTGACACCCGTGTTCTATCGAACGCGGATCGTGGCCTACGCGATGAGCGTGTCCCATTCGCCGGATGTCGGCGGACGCCTGCTGTCCGCGGATTCGCGCGAAGTGTTCGAGGAAGGCTTCCGGTTGCCCATTCTGAAACTGTTTCGCCGCGGCGAACCCAATGAAGATCTGTTCCGGATCATTCGCCTCAATGTACGCGTGCCGGATATCGTCGTCGGCGATCTCATGGCGCAGCTTGCCTCGAACACAATCATGGCGCGCCGCCTCGTGGAGTTTCTCGAAGCGAGAGGCCTCGACGATCCGGACGCGTTGTTCCGCGCGGTATGGGAGCGTTCCGACCTTGCGATGCGCCAAGCCATCGAAACGATCCCACAGGGCACCTATCGCGGAGAAGTGGAGACCGATGGGTTCGACCACCCCATCACGTTGCGTTGCGCGATTACGGTGAAGGCCGACGAGATTCATGTCGATTGCGAAGGATCGTCCCCGCAACAGGAATTCGGCATCAATTGCACCAAGCGCTGGTCGTTCGCGGAAGTTGCCTACGCCTGCGTTTGCGTCGCACGGCCCAATGCGCCGGTCAATGGCGCAATGCTGAAGCGGATCACCTTCAGTGTCCCCGAGCGCACCGTCATCAACGCGGCCTACCCGGCGGCCCTTGGTGCACGCGCGCTGGTCGCGATGTATCTGCAGGGGCTTGTTTTCCGCACCCTGGCGCAAGCCGTTCCCGATCGCGTCATTGCCGAAACCGGCACACCCCCGCATCTTTCCGCCTACATGGGTCTTGGCAATGGCGGCCGGCGCTATGTCGATATCATGTTTCTCAACGGCGGCATGGGTGCACGACCGACGATGGATGGCGTTTCCTCGATCGGCTGGCCGGCCAATATCGCCGGGATTCCGGTCGAGGTCACCGAAAACGAAAAGCCGCTTCTCATTCTCGAGCGGGAACTGGTCAGCGATTCAGGCGGTGCCGGACGGCAGCGCGGCGGCCTTGCGGCGCACCTCGCTGTTCGATCCATCGCGAAAGATCCCATAACGATCGGCGTGCGTCTTGATCGCATCACGCATCCGGCACTCGGATTGTCCGGCGGGCGACCTGGCGGCACATCTTCCGTCTCCGTCAATGGCGAGGCCGTCCATGCCAAGAAAACCCTCACTTTGCATCAAGGCGACGTGTACGCGGTGCGTTGCGCTGGCGGTGCAGGATATGGCGAACCGCATGAACGCAGCATCGAGGCGGTCACCGCCGACGTGAGAGGTGGCTACGTGTCAGCCAAGGTGGCCCGTGATGAATACGGGGTCGCCCTCACGCCGGATGGAAAGGCGAACGATGAGGCGACGACGCGGCGGTTGCGCAAGAAGCTGCAATGAAGGCCATTCATCGATGCGATTGAGGTCGTCTCCTCACCCCGCATCAGCCAACGCCTTCACCCGCGGGTCACGCGGCGCGCGAACGACTCGGCGCAGCGCTTCTTCACCATTGCAATGTGGAATTCGATATCCCCGGCATCCACTTCGGCATGTTCTACGGCGGTTCACCGATCATCGCGAGCGACGGCACACCTGCGCCGAAAGATGATTGGAATCTGTACACCCCCAACGCAACGCCTGGTGCACGCGCACCGCATCTGTGGGTCAGCGATGACGTTTCGATCTTCGATCGATTCGGACGCGGGTTCACGCTCGTGCGGATGGGGAAGAATCTGTTGGACGCTCAGGCGTATGTGGATGCTGCGGCTTCGCTTGGCATGCCCCTTACGATAATTGATGTGGAGAGCGAGGAGGCGCGCGACTTGTACGGCGCGGATCTGGCACTGATTCGTCCAGATCATCATGTAGCGTGGCGAGGGAATGCGACGGGAGATGCACGCGCCACGCTCGCTAGAGTCGCTGCTCGAAGGTCGAAGGTCGTTACGTAATCTAGTGCGTGATAGCATCCGCGCGGCCATCTGACCGTGCAGGACACGGCATGTGCGCATGAGCAAGCCGATCATCCTCTGCCTGCGCGTTGATGCCCCAAGCCAATCACAAACCAACCAAAAAAGAGGGAAACGCATGTTAGTACGCAAGCGATTCGCGACACTCGCTGCAAGCGTTATCGCCAGCACCTCATTCGCCCAGACTGCACCCAAGCCTGACGGCGAATGGCGTGGCGGCATCGGCCTATCCGCGGCCGCGGCACGCGGCAATACAGAGACCACCAATCTCGGCTTGAACGCCGACATCGTGCGCCAGACAACTGTGGACAAGATCGGGTTCTATCTGCAGGACATCTTCGCCACGAGCAAGGATGCCGCAGGGCAACAAAGCACGTCCGCGCAGATCTTTCGACTAGGCGGCAAGTACGACCGCGATTTGACGGAAAGACTTTACGCGTTCGGGGGCATGGAATACGAACATGACAAGCTCGCTGGCATTCAGCAACGCCTCCTTCCTCAGGCGGGCCTTGGTTTGCATGTCATCAATTCCGAAGCAACGACGTTCAACGTCTTCGCTGGCGTCGCGTACGCCGAGACGAAGTACTACGTGGAACCAAAAACGCGGGATGCCGAAATACTCATCGGCGAGGAATCGATTCACAAGATCTCGCCATCGACATCGTTCAAGCAGCGCTTGGCCACCTATGCCCCGTTTGACGATCTATCCGACTCGCGGATACAGTTCGACGCCGGATTGACCACGGCAATCGTTGGCAGCTGGAATCTGGTCGTAAATTACACGTTCCGCCACAACAGTGCGCCCCCGATCGGCAGGAAGAAAAGCGACTCGCTCCTGATTACTGGCCTGCAATATTCATGGGGCCCAAAATAGCCGTCGAAGCGCGCCACACCCGCCGCTCCAACCAACAAACTTGAAGTACTCGCGAATCAGCGCGCGGGCCAAGTAGCCCGGTCCGTGCGCGCTTTCCTCAAGAAGTAGCCAACGCCCTCACCTTCGGCCACGGATCGGGCTCCAGCTTCTCGAATGGCGCCTTGTCCGCCGGTGTCATCCGATCGAGCAGCTCTTTTTTCACCGACGGCCGCTCGCGCATCCGTGCATACCATTGCGCGATACGCGGCCGGTCCTCGATGAATCCCCGCAGCTTCAGAAGATCGAGCCGCAGCAGGTACGGAATCACCGCGGCATCGGCAAGCGAGAACGTGTTCCCGGCGAGCCAGGGTCCGCGCTCGAGCGCGTGGTCCATCATCTTGAGAAGCTTGCCATGATGGCCGACGGCGTCGCGCACATACTTCGACTCGAGGCCATTCAGTGCGACATCGCGCTTGTACTCGGTGCGCTGGGTGAGCGGCGATTTCGCCAGGCGCGCCGTGATCTGTTCACCGGTGAGGCCGGCAAACCACGGCCGAAATGCCGTCGCGAAGGTGAGGATCATGCATGAATTGTGCAGATACTCGTCGATCAGCTTATTGAACTGGCGGACCGACGCCCGCTGGTGCAGATCGCTTGGCATGAGTGGCGGCTGCGGGAATGCTTCGTCGAGGTAGTAGAGGTTCACCGCGGATTCGATCACAGTGCGCTCGTCATGCACGAGGGTCGGGACAACGCCATTTGGATTGAGCTTCATGTACTCGGCGGTGAACTGGTCACCCTGCAATGTCATCAGGTGTTCCTGATAGGCGAGGCCCTTTTCGGCCAGCACAATGCGCACCTTCTGCGCACAGACGGAATTGACACTGTGATAGAGCTCGAGCATGGGAATCACCTTCGCGCGGGGTAGGTCGCGACGATGTTACGCCGGATCGAATTGCGAGGATGGCCGGTGCGCCTGGACGAATTGCGCAGGTGGCCGGTGCGCCCGCACCACAGATGACCTCGATCACGATCCACCGGCACGCGCAATGCGCAGTCGCAAGTGTTACGTTGGCGACCCCGTCCCGCGCAATCCGGAGTTCATTATCCTGATTACCAACGAAACTCCGCTATGGAGGGGATCAACAAGGGGGCGAAGCTTCCTTGTTCCATTTGGGGGATATACAAGGGGGCCTTTCTCCCCTTGTTCCTACGAAATCTTTGGGTGATTGGCCATGATTCGTAGCGCAGCGGAGGATCATTGCTAATCACGTTCATTACTTCCAAGGAGGAAACGACATGGACCGTCTGCAGGCAATGACGACCTTCGTCGCCGTCGTCGACAGTGGCGGATTTGCCAGCGCTGCGCGCAAGCTTAGCCTCTCGCCGCCATTCGTAACGCGTGCGGTGGCCGAGTTGGAAGAGCGGTTGGGATTGCGGCTACTGACGCGCACCACCCGCTTCGTACGCGTCACCGACGCGGGGGCGCGCTACGCCGACGACTGCCGTCGCATTCTTGCCGAGATCGAGGAAGCCGAGACCGCCGCAACCGGAACCCATGCA
>JANMUI010000977.1:0-8285 GCA_031391405.1 Betaproteobacteria bacterium | reverse complement strand
TATTGACGTGGCTGCTGCCGAAGGTCGAACGATTTCCGAGGCCTTATCGATCGACGGTTACCCAACGCATGATGAATGCCGCGCTGGATTGCCAGGAAGTAGTGTTCACCGCTCAAAGCGCACGCGATGCACGCCGGCGCGATGCATTGGCGGAAGCAGACGTCGCACTGAATCGTTGCGTCTTTACCTGCGCCTTGCGCATCGATGGCACTGGCTCGACGACGGACAGTATGCACACGTCAGCGGCCAAGTCGCCGAGATCGGCAAGCTGCTGGGCGGATGGATCAAGCAGTCTGCGCGCTGAATAAGGTGGGTGCCGCGGGAGCAAATCCAGGCGGCGCCCGTATTTTGTATGCGCCCGACGCGCTACCGCCACGTGCGGACGGGACTCACCTGCGCCATCGACCCTCTCCGGCCTCGGCCGGCAAACCGTGGTCGGCCGGCAATTCCGGCGGCGCCCGACAGACAAGATAGGCACCTGGCGGAGAAGATCCCGATGTGGGACGAACAAGCAACACGAAAGCCGATGTTGTCGTTGCGGTTGTCGGCGTCGTTGTTGTTGCGGGCGGACGAGCGCACGTTGTCTGCTTCATTGTTCCAAGCACCGCGCACCGCCCGAATCACGTCTCAGGGAACCCCGCAGAGTTTTTCCACTTCAAGACACCCTGCTGGGAGCAGTATGGACGGCCAAAGCAAGATACGCAAAAAAATTCTTTGCCGCTGCGCGGCAGTCAGTGAACCGCAACCCAGTGATTCAGTGGCCAGCGGGCCGGCCCCCAGCTATTCAATGGGGGACGAACAAGCAACACGAAAGCCGATGTAGCCGCCGCGGTCGGCCGGCGCGACGTAGTTGCGGGCGGACGAGCGCACGAGGCCTGCACCATTGAACCAAGCGCCACCGCGCACCGCCCGAATCACGCCGTCCTTTTGATCGACGCAGGACCTCTCGCTTCCATCGAGCTCGTCCTTGAATGCCGAACACGTCCATTCCCAAACATTCCCCAGTGTATCGAACAAACCAAACTTGTTGGGCTCGAAGCTGCCGACCGGGCTCGACTGGGTGCCATCCGAAAGGTTCCCGCACTCACGGCAGTTCGCCTTGTTCTCACCAATTTCATCGCCCCACCAGTAAGCGCTCTTGGTTCCAGCTCGGACGGCGTACTCCCATTCCGCTTCCGTCGGCAGGCGGCACTCGGCTTTGGTTCGTTCACCCAACCAAGTCGCGTAGGCGGTCGCCTCGTGCCAATTGATATTCACGACGGGACGTGTGCCACGCCCGCCTTTCGCGGTATTCGGGTAAGGAAACGCGCGATTGCCCGCGCGATGCTGCTCCCAGACGAAGTAGTCGAACTGCTCGTAGGTCACTTCGTGCTTGCCGAGCTTGAAAGGTTGCGGAATCTCGATGCTCCTCACCGGTGCGCCCCAGTGTCGTCGATCTGCATCTCGGTACCTGTTTCGGAATTGCGTGTCCTGTTCGCCCATCTCGAACGATCCGAGCGGAATCTTGACCATCGCCGGAATCGGCGCGTAGCCGAACCGATAGCGCTGCTGCATGAGCATGGAATCCAGTGGTAAGTCGTGGAGCATGGTCCAGAGGAACGACTCGCCGACGAAAACCACCACAGCGGCCAGCAAGGCACCCTGCACCGATGCCTTCTGGCGACTGCGCGCGAGAAACCGACCTTCCAGACTTGCCTTCGGAACTGGGACCCGCCGATAACGCTTCAAATCGAGCCACCCTGCCACATTCCACCGGCGTCCGAACCAGCCGCTCTCTTGCCAGCGCTCGGCCTGGATCTTGAGCTCCTGTCGGTGGATGTCGCGGTCGCGATTCGCCTCGATGTAGTCGTACAGCGTGGGCCAGTAGCCGCTGCGTTTTCCGGTCTTTTCGTCTCTGCTTCGTGAGCGAATCAATGTCTCGTGGATGAGGTCGACGTAATGGGCGCCGCGCTCTTCGCTCAGCGTAATCAAACGCAGCGACCCGTGCCTGGTCGGGTCGGATTGATCGAGTGAACCCGCGCCGGATAAAACGCGAACGACTTGCTCGCCCACGGCCGCGTTGCCGTTGCCTGCGACCATCACTGATTCTTCGCGGGTGATGCGCTGGCGCGTGTGACGGCCTTCGTCGTTGATGCGCGTGAGGCGCAAGAGCAGCTCCAGCGATGCGAGTCGACCTTTCCCTGGCAATGTCTGCTCGATGCGGCCAAGCAGGTCATCGGCCCGGGCGCTCAGCATCCCGGTGATACCGCCTTGACGCCGGTACAGCTCACCGCTCAGTTGCTTCTTGTCGCTGGCGTGCCACAACGTGTCGAGCGCGTTTTCGACCAAAGGCAAAGCCCCCACTTCGTCGCGCGCGTCGTTCAGAATCGCGCCAGTTACTTCGCTTACATCGAGCCCAGCCAGCCGCGCCGGCTGCTCGACAATCTCGCGCAGCCCATGTTCCGAAATGGTGGGTAGGAAGTAGCGCTTGCATCGACTGTTGTAGATCGCCTGGAGCCGCGGCAAGTGCTCGAAGCGATCGAGGAAGTCGGCGCGAACGGTGCTGATCACGAAGAGTGCGCAGCCCGCGTCGGTCAACGCCGCAGCCAACAGCGCGTCGAACTGCTTGCGGGACGCCTCCGCCGCGAAGGTGAACAGCTCCTCGAACTGGTCGATGAGGAGGAGGAACGCGGTGCCCTCGCGCTTGAAGTCTCGCAGGTCGGCAGCGAGAGCTTTCGCGTCCTGCTCGAATCCACTTTTCCGCACGCGCGTTGAGCGCTTGGTCTCGTCGGCGATCAATCCCTGCTCAAACGCCTCCGCAAGATTGAGAACCGGATCCTCCCCCGGCATCATTGGCCCGAGCATCCGCCAATGTTCGAAACCCGTGCGCGCCCAAAGCGCGCCTTGCTCGATCAAAGGCAGCATACCGGCGCGAATCAGGGAGGATTTCCCGGCGCCGCTGTTGCCCTCGATCTGCAACCAGCGGTGAAAGCTCGTGCTCTTACCTTCCGTAACGCTCTCGGGATTCGCCTGTTGCTGATCGCCCAGGCAGGCGATCGCTTCAAGGGTCTCTTTGCGTCGCCCGAAGAAGAGCTTGGCGTCATTGCGGGAGAACGCGTTGAGGCCGCGAAATGGATTGCCTTCGATACGTTCCAGCGGAGCCAGGCGCGTCGCGCGCGCCCGAACGGCTTCAATCAGCGATGCGGGTAGCGCTTCAGTGGGCGACCAACGCGTGGCCTGCAGCAGTGAAAGAAACGGCGGCAGCGATGCGGGATCGGTGTCACCGAGGAGAATCGGAAAGATGGGCAGGCGCTCTTTCTCTTCGTGCGGCGAAAGATGACGAATCAACGCAACCTGCACTTCCGCGCCCACCCAACGTTCCACGCCGTTGCGGCCTACCAGCAGAACGAATGCCGAGCAGAGCTGCAGCGCTTCTTCCAGACGGGTCATCCAGCGATCGCCCACGCGGATCGCGTCTTCGTCGCGAAAGACGGGAAGACTTGCTTTTTCCAGCGCCGTTCGTAAAGCGATGCATGCATCGCGATCAGAGCGGCTGTAGCTCAAGAAAACCGGACCCGATTCCCTGCTGGATGTTGGCGACATGCTGGAGGCGGCTACATTCTTTGTGTTCTTTTCCGGCTATCTACTCGGCGCCCGCAAAGTAACGTCCGAATTGCCCCTTTCAAAGGGGGTGGCTAAATGCAATGTGCCGGGGATTTGAGAAGAGGCTGGGTCAGTTCGAATCCCCGCCACGCTTCGCTCTGGCACCTCATTTATCAAGGGGGCCGTCTCCCGCGCCCGCCCGGCGTTTCCCCTTTCCCCTTTCCCCTTTCCCCTTTCCCGTTTCCCCTGTGCCGTTTCCGGTTTGCCGCCTACATTACCTTCACCGGAATCGGAAATCCGCCAATGGCCGGCGATTCACACGGTTCGCCATCGAACGCCTTGTCACCATCGGGATCCGGCACGCCGGTCGGCGCGAGGTTTGCGAAATCGAAGAGCGTGCGATCCAGCAGATGAGAACCCCGCACATTCTGCATGCTGCGAAAGATCGACTCGATCCGCCCGGGAAAGCGCTTTTCCCAGTCGCGCAGCATCGCCTTCACTTGCTTTCTTTGTAACTGATCCTGCGACCCGCATAGATCGCACGGGATAATCGGGAACGCCTGCTCGATCGCATAACGCTCCAGGTCGGCTTCCTTCACATAGGCGAGCGGCCGGATCACTACATGCCGCCCGTCATCGGACACCAGCTTGGGCGGCATCGCCTTCAGCTTGCCGCCGAAGAAGAGGTTGAGGAAGAACGTCTCCATGATGTCGTCGCGATGATGGCCGAGCGCGATGCGTGTGGCGCCTAACTCGCCCGCCACCCGGTACAACACGCCCCGCCGCAGGCGCGAGCAGAGCGAACACATTGTCTTGCCTTCTGGAATCACCCGCTTCACGATCGAGTAGGTATCCTGCTTTTCGATGCGAAAGGGCACGTCGAGTCGCGTGAGGTAATCAGGCAATATGCGCTCGGGAAACCCAGGATGGCCCTGGTCGAGATTCACCGCGATGATCTCGAAGTCGATAGGCGCCCGAACCCGCAGTTTGAGCAGCACATCTAGCATTCCATAACTGTCCTTGCCACCCGACAGGCACACCATCACCCGGTCGCCGGCGCGGATCATGTCGAAGTCGGCGATCGCCTGACCGACCGCCCGGCACAACCGGCGATCGAGCTTGTTGGACTCGCGCGCCGCCTTCTCCATCCGCTGGAAATCCGGGGCGTTCACTGATACTTCCACAAGAAACGGACCGGCCGCTCGAACTGGTCATGGATGAGAAGATAGCCCTCGACGTTGTGCGAGGAAAACCAGAACAGCGCCTCGGGTTTGCCGTCGCCATCGAGGTCACTCATCTCGAGGAGCGACATTCGAAACGGCGCGAGATCGGTCTCGATTTCGACCGGCAACATCGCAGGCGGCCGCTCGGGGGGCGCGTGGAACCAGAGATCAGACCATTCCAATCCAAGCGGTCCTTCGCAGCCACTGGCAAGCTTGGGATCCAGCCGTACGCCGAGCAATCGTTCACCCGCCTTGCTTTGCGATGAATGCGATACCGACAAATGTCGCGACTCGATCGGCTGACTGGTACCCGCATCGGCCTTGCAATTGGGCAGCGTCTTGAATGCGAGCAGAAAGATCGCGTGGATCGTGGCCATGTCGGCGCTCGAGGGCTTTGCTTCGGCCCACCCGGATGCGCCCATTGGTTTCGCGTCGCGCAAAGCAACGAGGGGGCGATGTGCTTCCGGCGCCAACCATGACGCGAATTCCTTTTCCGGCTTGCCCACGCGCGGCACGGACGATGAGATGCGCTTCAGCACGCCAAGCGTCCGGTAGTACCGCGCATCGTACCAACCATCGGTTTCGACCACACCGATCGGCTTGCTCTGATGCATCACGGTCCAGGAAACCTTGCGTATCAGGCCCAGATCCAGACATTCGGGGCTCTCGGTTTCGCCCTCGCTGTAGAGGCAGGCGGGTTTCCAGCCGTCCGCCGTCTTGGCAAAGGCGACGCGCACATGCGGCTCGAGCGTGACCGGTTTGCCGGGCCCGGCGACCTGTTCGGTGACGGGCACATCCTCGACGAAGCCGATGATGGGTCGCGCGCTGTCACCCGGCGTGGAGCTTGGTTGCGCCTGGGCCATCGCGGCAAGCGCACACCACACGCCAAGGCTGAGGATCGCAGCGAGCGAGCGCTTCCAGTGACTCACAGATTAACGCTCCGGCCGCCATCGACCGTGATGATCTGCCCGGTTACATAGGGGGCGTCTGCAATCAGGAAGTAAGCGGCCCGCGCGATGTCGTCAGGATCCCCGACGCGCTTGAGCAACGTATGCGAGATGACCCGCTGCCGCGTCACCGCATCGAATGATCCGTCATCGGGCCACAGAATCGGACCGGGCGCCACGCCGTTCACCCGCACCTCGGGCCCGAGCTCCCGCGCGAGGGATTTCGTGAGGCCGACCAGCCCCGCCTTCGCAACGCTGTAGACGACATAACTCTTCAGGGGCCGATCCGCGTGAATGTCGGTGATGTTGACAATGACGCCGCTCGCCTTGCGCAGATGGGGGGCCGCCGCCTGCGCAAGAAAGAGCGGGGCCTTCAAATTGGAGCCGACCAGATCGTCCCAATGTTGCTCGGTAATCTCGCCCACCGGGCTCGCGCTGAATGTTGAGGCGTTGTTGATCAGCACATCGAGCCGCCCGTAGCGCGCAACCGTCGTCTTGACGAGCTCGCTTAGCCCCGCGATATCGAGCAGATCCGCCTGAACGAGGCTCACCGACTTCTCGCGCGCGGCGTTCAACTGGTCTTGCAAGGCATGCGCCTCGCGATGGGACGTCTTGTAATGCACAACGAGGTCGCAGCCGGCCGCGTGCAGGCGCCGGGCAATTGCCGCGCCGACGCGCTTGGCGCCGCCAGTAATCAATGCAGCCTTGCCGGCCAAAGGGGTGGTAGACATGTACGATTCGGATCGGAACGGGGGTCGAACTAGCAGTCTGCGCGGCAGCGCGGCCAGACTACTATTTGGCTGACCCGTTCAGTTGATCGGGGCCCTGCCGAATTGAATTGATTCATTTTGGCGTTGCTGTTTGCAGCCTTCAGGTTATTGACCACGACTAGTGTCATCCCTAAGGAATCTGCGCGCTCTCCAGCGCAGATTCCTGGCAGGTTGTGGATTCTACTGGATTGGTCC
Organism: Betaproteobacteria bacterium; assembly: GCA_031391405.1. Classification (GTDB taxonomy): domain Bacteria; phylum Pseudomonadota; class Gammaproteobacteria; order Burkholderiales; family SG8-39; genus SHXR01. Next base: position 1,568 of record JANMUI010000977.1, on the reverse strand, counting down.
ACCATCCCCTCAAATGCCGCCTACCACGCCATTGCCGGAGCCCTCACCCGACGCGCGCGAGCACAGTCACCGCGTGGTGGCACACATCCGCAATCGGATCACAGCAGCCGGTGGATGGATCAGTTTCGCCGACTACATGTCCGAGGCACTGTATGCGCCGGCTCTCGGGTATTACAGCGCGGGTAGCCGCAAGCTCGGGCGTGGCGGCGATTTCGTCACCGCGCCGGAATTGACGCCGCTGTTCGGCGATGCGATCGCGCGCCAGGCGATGCAACTCATTCGCGCAGGCTGCCCCGACATTCTCGAAATCGGCGCTGGCACCGGCGCGCTCGCCGCGGGCATGCTGGAAGAGCTCGAGCGCGAAGACTGCCTGCCGGAGCACTACTACATCCTCGAGGTGTCTGCCGATCTGCGCGAACGCGAGCGCGATCTCATCGGTGCGCGCGTTCCGCAGCATATGGAGCGGGTCATCTGGCTGAATCGGCTGCCGCCCCTTTTCAACGGCCTGGTCATCGGCAACGAAGTGCTCGATGCGATGCCGGTGCATCTGCTTCGCGTCACCGATCAAGGCATCGATGAGCTTGGGGTCGCACTGGATGCAAGCGGCGGCGAATTTCGCCTCGATCCGCGGAAAGCGGCGGGCGAGCTCGAAAGGATCGGTCAGTCCCTCTCGCTCACCCCGCCGTACACCGCCGAGATCTCGTTGGCCGCGCGAGGATTCGTGTCGTCGGTTGGCGCGATGCTTGCACGCGGCGCCGCGCTCTTTATCGACTACGGGTTTCCGGCGCGCGAGCTGTACCACCCGCAACGCTCGATGGGAACCTTGCGATGCCATTTCCGGCATCGTGCGCTGGATGATTCGTTTTTCCTTCCAGGCCTGGTGGACATCACCGCGCATGTGGATTTTTCCGCCATGTCTGCCAGCGCGCAAGCAGCAGGTCTGGCCCTGGCGGGATACACCTCGCAGGCGAGCTTTCTCATCAATTGCGGCATTACCACGCTCCTCGCGCGCACATCACCGGAGCAAGCCGACCGCTATCTGCCGATGGCCAATGCGGTGCAGCGACTTCTATCGCCCGCGGAAATGGGGGAGCTGTTCAAGGCCATCGCGTTCACCAACGGATTCGATACCCCACTGATCGGCTTTACCAGCGGCGATCGTCGTTCGGCGCTCTAGCCCGAATCGATCCGGCAGCGAGGATGGCGTGATGGCCCGACGTGTCGTTGCCGCAGCAATCCTCTTCTTCTGCTTGGCCAATTCGACGTGGACGATGGGCGCATCCGCAGCCGAGCAGATGATTGATGCCGCCAAGCAGCGCTGGGCGAATTCGCCACATGGTCCGATGCTCGAGCGCATCCTGCCACCGACGTTGACCGCCGCGCAGTTGCCCGACCCGCAATCGCGAGGCGCACGTTTGTTGGTGCGCTACTGCGTGCAGTGCCATCACCTGCCGAACCCCGCGATGCACGATCCATCCCGTTGGCCGGGCGTCGTCGAGCGCATGGTGAAGCGCATCGACGGCAAGGGCAACATGGGCGGGCTCATGAAAGAGATGATGGGCGATGCG
>JANMUI010000973.1:0-18266 GCA_031391405.1 Betaproteobacteria bacterium | reverse complement strand
CCGGAAGAAATCTGGCCCTACCGGCAGTCGGTGAAGGTGATCCAGGAGGTCATGAAGAATCGCATGTACTCGACGACCATCCAAGGGCTCGAGCGCGCGATGAAGGTATTGGCGAAATAGCGAGGAATCGTCGAGTCGTTGCGTCGTCGTGGTTGATCCACCGGCGGACGCGCTCGTCGGCGGCCAACTATCGCCATCTCAACTGGGCTTGCTGGATCGGCGCGGCGCCAGCCGTGAAATGTTGGTTTCGCGCAGCACGCGCTGCTCGAATTCCACCGGTGGCACGGGCGGCATATATTGCGATCCCGAGTACTCCGTGCAGCCGAGCTCCCGCAAGACTTCGAGTTGCTCGACCGTATCGACGCCCTCGGCAATCACCGCGATGTCCAGGCTGCGCGCCATGCCGACCAGCGCCCGGACGATCGCGCGATCGTCCTGGCTTGCAACGATTTCACGGACGAACGAAGGCGCGATCTTCACGCCGGCCACTGGGAGGCGGCGCAGATACTGCACCGATGAATAGCCGGTGCCGAAATCATCGACCAGCACCCTCACATTCATCTCGCGCAGCCGCATGACATGCGTGCGCGCTTCCTCGATGTTGCGCATCAAGGTGGCTTCGGACAACTCGACTTCAATGCCGCTCGCGTCGATCGCGTGCCGATCGAAAGTGTTGCGCAGCATGTCGATCATCGAGGGGCTGAGATGGATCCCGGAGAGGCCAACCGCAATCGGAATATTGAGATCAGGGAGCACGCGCCATTCGCGCGCCTGGAGTGCCGCACGATCAAGCACCCATTCGCCAAGTGACCGTGACAACCCCGCCTCCTCGGCGATCTTCACGAACCGCTCGGGCGCAAGCAGTCCGCGCTGAGGATGGCGCCAGCGCAACGTCGCCTGTACGGCGGTGATCCGGCCATCGGCCATCGCCACGCGAGGTTGATACATGAGGCGGAATTCGTCGCGATCGAGCGCGATGCGGATCTCGAAGCCGAGCTTGCCCGGGTTGACCGTGCGCGGAACATCCGCAGCCGAGAAGAACCGATAGGTATCCCGCCCGCCCGCCTTGGCCGCGTACATGGCGGCGTCGGCATGCCGCATCAATGTCGATATATCCGTCGCGTCGTTCGGGAACACCGAGATGCCGATGCTGCAAGTGGTCACCAGCTGGTGGCCGTCGATCTCGCAGGGCGCGCTGATCTCGCCCACGATCTTTTGCGCCACGGTACCGGCGTCGCCGGGGGACTTCAACCCTTCCAGCAGGATCACGAACTCATCCCCACCAAACCGCGACAAGGTATCGCCCTTGCGGATTGCCGCGGAAAGGCGGCGCGCCACTTCCTTCAGCAGATCATCGCCGATCTGATGGCCGAGTGAATCGTTGACGCTCTTGAACTTGTCGAGATCGATGAACATCAGTGCGAGCAATTGCCCGGTGCGCTGGGCATGCGCGGTGCCACGCACGAGTTGATCTTCGAACTGGCGCCGATTGGGAAGACCAGTGAGCGGATCACGGGTGGCGAGCTCCGCGATCCGCTGCTCAGCGATCTTGCGCTCGGTGATATCGAGCGCAGTGCCTCGATAGCCCATGTGGACACCCTGGTCGTCCAGGACTGGAACCGCATTCACCAATTGCCAGATCGACACGCCTGATTTCGTGAAGGCGCGATGCTCGAGGTTACGGAACGAACCGTCCGGACGACGGTTCGCGTTGATCCAATCTCTTACCCGCACCCCCTCGCCCGGTGGCATGAGATCGACTGGACGGCGGCCTAGAAGCTCGTCCGGTCTGAATCCGGTCACGGCCTCGATACGATTGGACACGTAGGTATAGGCGCTATTCGCATCTACTTCCCACACATACTCGCCGGCGGCTTCGGCAAAATCGCGGAACCGGCGCTCGCTGTCCCGCAATTGGCGTTCGACGACCTTGCGTGCGGTGATATCGATCAATGTGGTGATCACCCTCGCCTCACCGCCCAGCTCGATCGTCTCCGACGAAATCAACACATCGACGACTTCGCCCGATTTCTTCCGCACCCGCTGCTCGGAATTGCGCACGCCACGTGCACCGACGATTTCACTCCATTCGCCGACCGTTTGCTGCGGGGACACGAGGACCCGCAGATCCGACGCCGACTTGCCGATCGCTTCTTCGCGCGAATATCCAAAGAAAATTGTCCAGGCGTCGTTCACTTCGATGTGGCGGCGCTCCGGATACGCCATGACGAACATCGGCACCGGACTCGCGTGGAATACCTTTGAGAAGCGCTCCTGCGAATGCCGCAGCGCCTCTTCGTTGCGTTTGCGTTCGGTGACATCGATTACCGACGAGACGACAACCCGCTCGCCGCCCAGCTCGAGCACTTCGGCCGAATACAGAATATCCAACGGAGCCGCATCGACGCGGGGCGCCCTGAGCTCCAGGTGATGCACCGACTGATTCTCCTGGAGCGTGCGCATGCCGCGCCGATACGCATCCTGCCCCTCGAGCATCCCGATTTCTTCCACGGTGCGACCGATCGATCGGTCGCGCGACCCGCCGAAAAGCGCGAGCCAAGCCGCATTGACCTCCGTGACGATTCCGTCGGCAAGGCGTGAAAACGCCATCGGCACCTGGCTTGCGTGGAACACTCGGGTAAACATCTGCTCGGATTCGAGGGCGCGCTGCTCGACCTTGCGTTGCTCCGTGACATCGATCGCAATCAGGATGATTCGCTCGACCCGATCGGAATCGCGCCGGATCGGCACCGATGTCGCCACAACGTTCTTGGCACCAGAGCGTGCTGCGAGGTCGTGCTCCTCGGTAATGCGCGATCCCGCCGCCAGGCACCGCTGCAAGCGGCCGACAATGTTGGCCGCGAGATCGTCCGGCAGACACTGATCGGGCGCATTGCCGACCAGCTCATGGGCGGGAATTTCCAAAAGCGACTCCGCGCTCTGGTTGCAGGACTCGAACTGGAACCGACCGTCCTTGTCGACCTTCACGACCAGAATGGCAGCAGAAGAATTGAGAAACACGCTGGCGTAGCGCTGCTCGCTTTCACGGAGCGCCTCTTCCGCCCATTTCTCGGCAGTGACTTCGCGCACGACGCCGCGGTATCCGAGGAAGCGGCTCGATGCGTCAAAGACGGGGTCGCCACTCGTCAGGAAGTGCCGGATCTCGCCGTTCGCAAGCCGTCGTGTCAGCAGAAAATCGCGGAACGGCCGGCGCGCATCGAGCACTTTGCGGTGTGCCGACCAGATTTGCGGTGAAACCTCGAACGGCAACTCCCACACCCGCCGGCCGATCAATGTCGATCGGTCGACCCCGACGGCCGACGCACCGTTCGATGCCATCGTAAAGCGATGATCAGCGTCCTGTTCCCAGTACCAATCGTTCGCCATCTCGGTGAGACTGCGAAAACGCGCCTCGCTCTCCGCAAGGGCTTCGGCACCGACCCGCCGCTCGACATTGATCGCCGAGATTGTCAAGGTCGTCAGCGCGAAACAGGCGATGAAACCGTGCAGGGCGACCAGCACGCCGCTCACCGCCTCGTTCGCGATCGCAATCAAGCCGAAGGACTGACCGATCACCGCTGCGATCGCAATGAACACGTTGATGAGTGTCGCTTCGCGCGGCTCGAATCGATAAGCAGCCCAAAGGGCAATCGGAAAGAACGCGAAAACCACGATGTCTCGTGCCAACTGCGGCCCGATTACACGCGAAAGTACAAGCGGCGACAACGCCAGGAACAGCGCGCTCAGAATGCCGACCACGAGCGATCGGAGCGCCTCGCGATTGGCAATCGGTCTAGCGAGCCAGGTAAAGAAGAGCGGCGCTGCGAGGAGAACGCCCTGGGACAGTGCCGCCCAGCGGCCGATCCATCTCTCCGCAGCGAGTGCGGGCGATACGGTGCCGGCGGCAACCGCTGCGGCCACCTCCAGTCCCGCGGCGATCAGCCCCGCGCCAAGGACACCCGCCGCCAGCATCGAGCCGACGTCGGCGACCCGGACCAACCTCGGATCGAATCCTTGGCGGCGGAGGAAAGCCGCCGCCGCGAGAACGGCAAGCGCCTCGCCCACGGCGGCGGCGAGCGCGATCCATGGCGGAAACCCTACCGAAAGGCGATATGCCAATGCGCCGAGCAGGACGCCGCCTGCCATCCGGTAACCGTAAAGGACCACCGAAACGAACGCGATTGCGAGGCCGAGGCAAATCGATCCTGCACCGGTGCCGATCGCGGAAAGCTCGGAGGAAACCCGCTCGACCGCGAAGTAGGCAGCGGCGGTGATGAGCAGGCGCCAGAGGTCTGAAGTCGCGCCGACGGGATCGCCGACATATTCAGTCGTTGTCGGCGGTCGGGTCTGTGTCACTTGCGGCTCATCCATTGGAAGAACCGACAGGTTATCACTGACCACAAAGCTGGAGTTGCGCGGATTTTCGATCGTCCAAGGCATCGTCGTGGAGGAGCATCGCCAACAAATCTTGTTGTCCAGAACCATGCACGCGACGGCACATCGAGCACCTCGCTGCATCCCGTCGATCCGGTTGCCCAAAGCCCCCGGCGCCCCATCCCGTTGCAATTCGCCTCTGGTGCACCGACCTTACCGATCAAATCCCGTCCGCATCGGGATCCACCGGTCGACACTTCGAAAATCCGGACCGGAGCCGTGTGCCCGGCTCACCATCTGCCCGGATCATTTCGACGGAGTATCGAGTCGAGTCCATTTTGACGTTGCGAGAGGAGTCTGCGATTCTTGCCCACACGGCACAATGCCCACCCGCCCATAATGGGACAGACGAACGGTAGTATTTCACATCTACGTATCAAAGCTGAAAAAGAGATGCAAAATAGCCATCAAATCTGGCGATCGATTACCCGATCGTGCCTTGACGGAATTCATTGAAACTGAGCGTCCCGGCAGCACCATCAGGCCCAGGCCCTAATTCGGCGTCCAGATCCTTGAGCCGCCCGCCCCCGCCAGATCCAGCATCAACTGGTTGAGGCGTCGCACGAATCCGGCCGGATCTTCCAGTTGCCCGCCCTCGGCCAGCAGCGCCTGGTCGAACAGCAGATTCGCCCACTCGCTGAAGCGCGCCTCTTCATACTTCAAATGCTGCACCATCGGGTGATTGGGGTTGATTTCAAGAATCGGCTTGGCCGACGGGACGTTCTGTCCGACCGCTTTCATGATGCGCTGCAGATTGCCGGACATGTCGTAGTCGTCAGCCACAAGGCATGACGGCGACTCGGTGAGCCGTCCGCTCACTCGTACTTCCTTGACCTTATCGCCAAGAGCGTCCTTCACCTTTGTGATGAGATCCTTGTATTCGGATACGGCGGTCTCGCGCTCTAGCTTGCCCGCTGCGTCTTCGAGCTTGCCCAGATCGAGCCCGCCTTTCGCAACCGACTGAAGCTCCTTGCCTTCGAATTCGTGCACATGCGCCACGACCCATTCGTCGACCCGATCGAAGAACAACACCACCTCGACGCCCTTTTTGCGGAATACCTCGAGGTGCGGACTGTTCTTGGCCGCGAGGTACGAGTCGGCCGTCACATAATAGATCTTGTCCTGGCCTTCCTTCATGCGGGCGACGTAGTCGGCAAGCGACACGTTCTGCTCGTCGGAATCCGCGTGCGTCGTGGCAAAGCGCAGGAGCTTGACGATCCGTTCGCGATTCGCGCTGTCCTCGCCGACGCCCTCTTTCAACGCCCGGCCGAACTCCTTCCAGAACGTTGCGTACTTTTCCTTCTGGTTGTCGGCCAGGTCTTCCAGCAGGCCAAGGACGCGGCGCGCGCAGCCGTTGCGGATCGCCTCCACGTCGCGGCTTTCCTGCAGGATTTCGCGCGACACATTGAGCGGCAGATCATTCGAATCCACGACGCCCTTGGCAAATCGCAGGTAGAGCGGCAGGAGTTGCTCGGCATCATCCATGATGAACACGCGCCGCACATAGAGTTTGAGTCCGCGTTTCTGCTGCCTGTCCCAGAGATCGAAGGGCGCACGGGACGGAACATATAGAAGCTGCGTGTACTCCTGCCGGCCCTCCACCTTCGCATGCGCGTAGGCAAGGGGCGCCTCGAAGTCGTGGGAAATGTGCTTGTAGAACTCGTGATACTGCTCTTCGGTGATGTCGCTCTTCGAGCGCGCCCAGAGTGCGCTCGCCTGATTGACGGATTCCTCGAGGCCGGTTGCGACCATTTCCTTCTTCTCGTCATTCCACTCGAGCTTCTGCATGACGATCGGGAACGAAATGTGATCCGAATACTTGCGCACGATGCCCTTCAGCCGCGCATCGGCCAGGAACTCGGACTCGCTCTCCTTGAGATGCAGCGTGACATCGGTGCCACGCGTCGCCTTATCGGTCGATTCGATCGTGAACTCGCCCGAGCCATCCGATTCCCAGCGCACGCCCTGCGCCGCGTCGACGCCGGCGCGCCGGGTGACCAAGGTCACCCGATCCGCGACAATGAACGACGAGTAGAACCCGACGCCGAATTGACCAATGAGTCGGGTATCGCTCGCCTGATCGCCGGTCAGCGCGGCGAGAAACTCCTTGGTTCCCGATTTGGCGATCGTGCCGATGTTGCCGATGACTTCGTCGCGGGACATGCCAACGCCGTTGTCCGAGATCGTGACCGTCCGTGCGTCTTTGTCGAACCCGATGCGGATCTTGAGCTCTGCGTCGCCGGCGAGCAGCGCCGGCTGGGCGATGGCCTCGAAACGCAGTTTGTCGGCGGCATCGGATGCATTGGAGATCAGCTCGCGCAGGAAGATTTCCTTGTTGCTGTATAGCGAGTGGATCATCAGCTGCAGGATCTGCTTCACCTCGGCTTGGAAGGGAAGCGTTGTGGCGGTGGTCATGCGTGCCTCGAATTTGGGAGAAGTGGGCGAACAGATCGAAAGGGAACGCGCGGCAGGTTGGGCCGAATACCGGCATTTCAACCCCTCAGACACTTGGCTCGGGTGTCGCGTCGGACGGCTCGCATCACCACCCTACGAACCGAACAAGCACAGCCGGCTGATGGGTTCATCTATCGCGGAGTGGGCGTCCCATCAGGCCGGTATAATCCTAGGGGGTGATGACTGGCGCTGCACTTCCCACATCGTGGCCTTTTAAGTTTGCCGCTCCCCTAACGTTTCTCGCGTTGGGGATCGCGGTGATCCGCGATGCACCGATGGTGGCGGCCGCGATACTGATACGCTGACGCACAAAGCACGCGTTTTCGACGATCCTAGCCGGTATGCTCGCACTGCACGCGGCGCGCTGGCTTGGTACCCCCTGATTCAATAGCTCGACCCACCGCAGATTGGCACATCGCATCGATACGCTCTCCCACTCGCCCTACAACTATCCCTTCAGGAAACCTGCATGCGCTTTCCTACGCCTTCGTTTACAGTCGCCGCTGCGTTGCTCACCATCATGATCACCGCCGTACAGGCGCAAGGTGCCGCCATCCTGCCAGCGGGCATCATCGCCGGCCCGTCGGTCGAAGGCATCAGCGAATACCGCCTTGATAACGGCCTTACGGTCGTCCTGATTCCAGACGCCTCGCAGGACACGATCACGACCAACCTCGTGTATCTGGTCGGATCGCGCCACGAGGGGTATGGCGAAGCCGGCATGGCGCACCTGCTGGAACATATGCTGTTCAAGGGCACCCCTTCGCATCCGAATATCAAAAGCGAGTTCCTCACGCGGGGCGCCCGCTACAACGGCACCACCTCATTCGATCGTACGAACTACTTCCAGACGTTCCCGGCCCAGGCCGACAACCTGTCGTGGTCGCTCGAGCTTGAAGCCGATCGGATGATCAATTCATACGTTTCGAAACAGGATCTCGACAGCGAGATGACGGTCGTGCGGAACGAGTTCGAGTCGGGCGAAAACAGCCCGTTCTCAGTGCTGCGCGAACGAATGGGCGCGGCATCGTATCTCTGGCACAACTACGGCCGGTCGGTGATCGGCAATCGCTCGGATATCGAGAACGTCCCGATCGAGCGACTGCAGGCGTTCTACCGCCACTACTACCAGCCAGACAATGCGGTGCTGCTGATCGCCGGTCGAATCGATGCGGCGGAGACACTACGGCTTGTCGCCAAGCATTTCGGTCCGATCGCCAAACCCGGCCGCAAGTTGCAAACCACCTACACCGCCGAGCCGACCCAGGACGGTGAACGTCACGTTGTCCTCAGGCGCGCGGGCAACGTCCAGGTGGTGAGCGCGATGTACCACATCCCACCGGGCACCCACGCCGACTATCCCGCGCTCGATATCTTTACGCAGATTCTGTCGAACGTGCCCGCCGGACGACTTCACAAGGCGCTGATCGAATCCGGGAAAGCGGCTTTCGTGTTCGGTGTGGAACGCCAGCAACGCGAGGCCGGCGCGGCGTATTTCGGGGCGAGTGTGCGACAGGACGCTGCCGTTGATCCCGCACGGGAAGCCTTGCTCGAAACGGTGGAAGGCATCGCCAAACAGCCGATCACCGATGCGGAAGTCGAACGCGCCCGCAGCGCGCTTCTGGGTGAGATAGAAAAAGCAGCCAACAACAGCAGGACGCTCGCAATCACCCTGACCGAGTTCGTCGCTCTTGGTGATTGGCGCTTTCTATTCTGGTTTCGCGATCAGGTTGCAAAAGTAAAGCGTGACGACGTGCAGCGCGTCGCCCTCACCTATTTCAAGCGCGATAACCGCACGCTAGGTCTTTTTGTTCCGACCGACAAACCCGATCGCGCGGAAATTCCGGCCGCACCGGACCTCAAAGCGGTGCTCCATGGCTTTGCCGGCCGCGCCGAGCTCGCGCAAGGCGAAGTGTTCGATGCGACGCCGCAAAACATCGAAGGCCGGCTCATTCGACGCCAGCTTTCCAGCGGCATGCGCCTCGCACTGCTGCCGAAGAAAACGCGCGGCGAGACAGTGGTTGCCAATCTTTCCCTGCGCTGGGGCGACGAAGCTTCGAAGGCTGATCGCGGCGTGGCCTGCAATCTTGCGGGCGCACTGCTCTCGCGCGGCACGGCAAAGCACTCGCGCACCGAGCTTCGCGACGCATTGACCACGCTGCGCGCCAATATCAACGTTTCGCTCGAGGGTGCGACGCTCGATACGATTCGCCCCAGTCTGCCGGCCGCATTCGCTTTGATGGCCGAAATGCTGCGACAACCGACCTTCCCTGCCGCCGAGCTCGATCAGTTGCGGGAAGCTTCGCGGACGAGCCTCGATGTGCAACGCGCCGATCCGTCGGCGCTCGCCTCACTGCAGATTTCGCGGCACCTGCATCCGTACCCGTCGACGCATTGGTATTACACCCCATCGATCGACGAGCGCGCCCAACGTCTGGGCTCGATCACCCTCGATGATGTGAAGCGCTGCCACGCCGAATTGGTCGGTGCGTCCAACGCGGAGCTCACGATCGTCGGGGATTTTGACGCGGACGAGATGACCAAGCTTGCCGAACGCCTGCTCGGTGATTGGAAGAGTCCGAAACCCTATACCCGTGTACCGTCCCGCTATTTCGACGTCGCTGCGCTCAGCCGGTCGATTCAAACACCCGACAAGGCGAACGCCGTGTATCGCGCGGGCATGATGCTTCAACTGAAGGACGACAGTGCCGATTTTCCGGCCCTGATTCTTGCCAACTACATGCTCGGCGGCTCCTCGGATTCGCGACTTTCAAGGCGCATCCGCGAGAAAGAAGGCCTGTCGTACAGCGTTGGCTCGTGGCTCACCGCAGGCTCCGAGGATGCGGTGGGCGAGTTCGGTGTCAGCGCGATCTACGCGCCGCAGAACCGGACACGGCTCGAAACATGCGTACAAGAGGAAATTGCCGCCGCGCTGAAGGACGGCTTCGGCAAGGAAGAGGTCGAGTCCGCCAAGAAGGGTTTGCTGCAGGCAAGACGTGTGGCCCGCAATCAAGACTCGACCTTGGCGGCGCGCCTGACCAACTACCTTTCGCTCGGTCGCACGTTTGCATGGGACATCGATTTCGAGAAAGCGATCGCTGGTATTTCAACCGAACAGGTGCATGATGCGCTTCGACGGTATGTCAGCCTCGAACGGATGTCGATCGTGCGCGCCGGGGACTTCGCGCGGGTAACGGCGGGGTCGAATCCGAGCGCGAATTGACAGTGGCGATTCAAGAGAAATCTCTTGATTACTCCAGTGCAACATAGCGCACCGCGACGAGCTCGATGTTCTCGACGCCGCCTGGCGTTCGCAGCGCAACGACATCTCCCTCGCGCGCCTTGAACAGCGCCTTCGCGATAGGCGAAATCCACGAGACCCGCCCGCGGGACGCATCCGCCTCGTCGATACCGACGATGCTGATCGTTCGCTCTTCGCTCTCCCCGGCCAAATAGGTCACCGTCGCGCCGAAGAACACCTGATCCTGGTCGGCGGGTTGATCGCGCGGATCCGCAACCTCGACGTTCTCGAGTCTTTTCATGAGATAACGGATGCGCCGGTCGATCTCGCGCAATCGGCGCTTGCCGTAGATGTAGTCGCCGTTCTCGGATCGATCGCCATTGGAGGCCGCCCATGACACGGTGCGCGTGACTTCCGGGCGCTCGATCTCGACGAGTTGCTTGAGCTCCGTCTTCATCCGGTAGAAGCCCGCCGGCGTCATGTAGTTCTTGCTACCGATCGCCGGCGCAGGCAATTCGGGCACGATCAGATCGTCGTCATCGTCGCCGTCGGATTCTTTGGTAAATGCCTTGTTCATCGTGCGCTCCCGGCCGGTCGCAGAGTCTGCTTGACGCAATTTCCTCGCGATCCTACGCCGTCCATCGAAATTGACGCTGCCGGCGTCAATGGAAGCTTCACGCTGCTCGCGTCATTGGAAATATCACGCTTCCAGCGTCAATACGATTGCGGCGTTGCGATTGCCGAAGCGCGGCCGACACGGAGCCAAAACCAGAACGTCGCGCCGAATTGAATCAACGCGAACGCGACAAAGACGATCGCATAGCCTGATTCCGCATATCCGCCGCCGTCTGCCGGCCAAAAATCCAGCACGGCCCCCACTGCGAACTGCAACGCGAAAGCGGAGAGGAACACGCACATGTTGGCCGATGTCGCGCTTCGACCGGTCAGTGATTTTGCGAATCGCCGCGCGAGCAGCGCATAGGTGATCGGCGAGAGGCCCGCCGAAAAATGCAATACGATCCAGGCGGCGATCGAATATGCATGCCAGCCCGCCGCCAGGACGAGTAGAGACATGGCTTCGAGGATGACGCCGATCATGACGAGGCGTTCGGGTCCGAGCCCATATCGGGTCCAGCGATCCGCAAGCTGCCCGAATGCGAGGAAACCACCCACCAGCGCGAAGTTCATGGCCAGCAAGTACATCGCCGCTTCGCCGCGAGCAATCCCCTGCACATCGCGAAGCCACGGCGCGACCCAGAGCGATTGCAGGCTGAGCGCGGCGCCCTGGGCACAGATACCAATCAATCCGATCGCCCAGAAGTAGCCATCGGACAAGACAAAGCGCAAGCCGTGCACCAGTTCGCGAAACGATTCGGGCCGATCGGTGGTCTTGCGCTCGGGCACCACGATGATGAGTACCAATGCAACGATCAGCGTGACGCTCCCCAGACCTACAAATCCTTGCCGCCATCCAACCATACCGACGAGCCATTCCACCGGGGCGGTTCCAGCCATTGCCCCGAGCCCGCCCATTGCGAGCAACCATCCGGTCAATGCCGGTTGCCGCTCCAGCGGAAACCACACGATGAACGCCTTGATGCTCGCCATCAGCGCAGCGGAACACCCCAAGCCGATCAGTCCGCGAGCGAGCATGAGCTCCGAGGCACTCGTTCCGACGGAGAATAGGAAGGCACCGAGCGCGGCGATTGCAATGAGCGCCGCGTTGACGCGACGCGGCCCAAAACGATCGAGCAGCAACCCAAGAGGCAATTGCGCCAATGCGAACGTTATGAAGTACGCGGCCGTGAGCAGCCCAAGCGCCGAGGCCGGAAGACTGAGCTCGTCCACCAAATCGCGAAAGATCACCGCGTTGACGACGCGGTACAGGTACGAAAGAAAGTACCCGAGGCAGAACGGCAGGAAGACGCGAAGGATCAAACGAGTGTGCGCGATGAGCGGCTGCGAGGCCTGGGCGAGACACCATGCGCGCCGACGATAGCACAGTCGATCAGCCGAGCAGGACCGCCGACTTTGTCTATCGACTTGGCCGGTGCGCGGACGGTGGGTGAGATAAAACCGGGTCAGACAATTCGCCTCAACCTATTGCGCAACGGCGCAACGCGCGAACTGCCGGTTGCCGCGGGTGAGCTCCCAGAACGGGTTGCAAAGGCCCCTCCGCGATCGAGATAGATCAGGAGCGGATTGCAGAATAATCCGAGCGTGGAGCCGGGCGGATAGCGTGGCGCTAGAATCGGCTATTCCGGCCTGCTCGAGAACAGCAAATGCCCGATCCCCGACCTCTTGGCTTCGACACGCTTTCGTTGCACGCCGGCCAGCGGCCCGATCCGGTGACGGGTGCGCGCGCGACGCCGATCTACTTCACGACGTCGTTCGTCTTCAAGGATGCCGACCACGCGGCCGCCCTCTTCAACATGGAGCGGGCGGGCCATGTGTACTCGCGCATTTCCAATCCGACCAACGCGGTGCTTGAAGAACGTATCGCGGCACTCGATGGCGGCGTGGGAGCCATCGCGGTGGCGAGCGGCCAGGCAGCGCTCCATCTGGCGATTGCAACATTGATGGGCGCAGGCTCGCATATCGTCGCGAGCCGCGCACTCTACGGCGGCTCGCACAACCTCCTCGAATACACGATGCCGCGATTCGGCATCGAAACCACTTTCGTGCAGCCGCGCGATTTCGATGCATGGAAACAGGCGGTGCGTCCGAACACCAAGCTTTTTTTCGGCGAGACCCTCGGCAACCCGGGGCTCGACGTACTGGATATCGCGCGCGTCTCCGAACTGGCGCATCGTGTCGGCGTGCCGCTCCTGGTCGATGCCACGTTCACGACGCCTTACCTGCTGCGCCCGTTCGACCACGGCGCCGATCTCATCTACCACTCGGCAACCAAGTTTCTCGGCGGGCACGGTGTGGCCATTGGTGGGGTGGTCGTCGACGGCGGCACCTTTGATTGGGAAGCGTCTGGAAAATTTCCCGAGCTCACTGAACCCTATGCGGGTTTCCACGGCATGGATTTTCAGGAGGAATCGACCGTTGGCGCGTTTCTTCTTCGCGCGCGACGTGAAGGGCTCCGCGACTTCGGTGCGTGCATGAGTCCTGCTACCGCGTTTCAGATTCTGCAAGGTGTGGAGACCTTGCCGATCCGCATGGAGCGGCATGTGGCGAACACACGCAAGGTCGTGCAATTCCTGACCGAACAATCGGCCGTCGAATCGATCGCCTATCCCGAGTTGCCGTCGCATCCCGATCACGAGCTTGCGAAACGCCTCCTGCCGCGTGGGTGTGGCGCGGTCTTCAGTTTCAATCTGCGCGGCGATCGCGCCGCCGGGCGACGCTTCATCGAAGCGCTTACGGTCTTCTCGCATCTGGCGAATGTCGGCGACGCACGCTCGCTGGTCATCCATCCGGCGAGCACGACACACTTCCGGATGGACGCCGCCGCGCTGCAAGGGGCAGGCATCACCGAGGGGACCATTCGCTTGTCCATCGGCCTGGAAGACGCGGACGATCTGATCGACGACTTGACCCAGGGCCTGCGCGCCGCCACGAAAGGGTGATCGATGGAGCTCACCACCCAGGCCAAGCGCGCCTACTGCTATACCGGTGGCAAAGTGTTTGATGCAACCTTGCCGGTCGTGGTCTTCATTCACGGCGGTGAGCTCGACCATTCGGTGTGGACCCTGCCCGCGCGCTACCTCGCCCATCATGGATACGGCGTGCTTGCGGTGGATTTGCCGGGCCACGGCCGAAGCGAGGGTCCGCCGCTCTTCTCGATCGAAGGAATGAGCGATTGGATCGTGAGCCTGCTCGATGCGCTCAATGTCGAACGTGCTGCGCTGGTCGGTCACAGCATGGGTTCGCTGATCGCACTCGACACCGCGGGCCGCCGGCCGGAACGCGCAACGAAGATCGCCCTGCTCGGTACGACGTTTCCAATGCGGGTATCGAATGAGCTGCTCACGGCGGCGCGTGAAGACGAAGGTCGTGCACAGAACATGATCAATGCCTGGTCGCATTCCGCCTATGCCCACTATCCGAATTACCCTGGGCCGGGTTCATGGGTGCACGGTGCCAATCTGCGTCTGATGCAACGACAGAAGCCTGGTGTCCTGTTCGCCGACTTCAATGCGTGCAACGCGTACAACGCCGGTAGTGAGCGCGCGGCCGCAACGATCTGTCCAGCGCTGTTCATTCTCGGCAAACGCGACGCGATGACACCAGCCCGCGGTGGACGCGAATTGGCCAAAGCATTCAAGAACGCACGCGTCGTGGAACTGGAAGGTGCAGGTCACAACCTGATGAGCGAGCGCCCGGACGAAGTGCTCGACAACCTCCGAGCGTTCCTATAGGAACCCGCGCGATGTCAATCATTCAATCGCAGCAACACCGGTTGATGATCCGAGGCATTGGTAAGCGTGTTCACGACGACGTCTTTCACGCGTTCGCGCAAATCCTCGGTGATGAAGATGAAGTCGCAGCAAAACGGGTCGCCCGGCCATTGCCCTTTGTCGAACAACCCCAGTGTCGGAGCATGGGGTTCGCGCGGATGACGAACCTTCCAGGCGTCGCGATATGCCGGTACGTCCGCGCCGATCGGCGCTTGGATCGCGCGGTATAAGGGGTCATCCGGTCGAAAATTGAAATCGGCCGTGAGCACACTCGATGCGGGACGCGGCTGTTTTTGAAATGGACTGCCTGCCTTCTCGCGATTGACCGCATCGGCCGCGTGCAGCGCGGCTTCCCGCTGAAGACTGCAAAGGGCACCCACTTGCGCCGCCCGCTGTGTCGCCGAATAATATTCGAGGTGCGTGGTCGTGACGCGTAAAGGACCGCCCGCGGTAGCGATCACGATTTCGATCGCGCAACGCTGCATGCTTGGAACGGCGGGATCCGCGGGCCAAGGCAAGAGATGACGGAACACCTGCAGCACCGGACAGCGCGTGAGGATCAAGTTACCGAACTGCCGCCGGCGGCCTTCATCGCCAAGCACATCGGTTGCAATACCTTCGATCGCGGTGAAGCCGGGCAACGCAGCCTCTAGGATTGCGAACTGATCCTCGCCGGTACTCCCCGGCAAATCAGGAAAATTGCGCGCGACCTCCTGCAGACAAAGCACATCGAAATCGGCCATCGCGCGGGCAGTGCGAATGATGCGAAGCGGATCGACGATCCCATCCACGCCGCAACACCACTGCACGTTCCACGTAACGAGGTTGATTCCCATGCGCCGCGCCGCCTCCTTTGTGGATCCCGAAATCAAATTCGACGCATCGTTCTTGCGCCTATTATTGGTTGGCATTGTGGATTCGCGTCTGCCGCGCTCCCACCAACCGTCAGTGCACGACCATTTTGCTCGATCGCGAGCCGCATGAAAAGCCCAACGCGATCCGTTCTCGTCGTGGGCGCGACCTGTCGTCGACGAGTTGTGTCCGACCGTTGATGCTCGGCATCGGTCGGCACGCCATGTCGAATGATCGCCTGCCTGCATCCTCGACATTCATCAACAGATGGATAGCCAATCCGCATTTCACCAACACGAAGACCAGGTAGCGCGAATGCGAGAGAATCCGGCGCTAGACCTCACCCGTTCAAGGATCCGATATGCGCATGACCAGCAAGCTTCGCCTTCTCCTGCAACAGCCTGGGGTCGTGATGGCGCCGGGGGTCGCCGATGCACTCAATGCGCGCCTCGTGGCCAAACACGGATTCAGCGCGATCTATATGACCGGCGCCGGCACGACCGCCGTGCGATTGGGAATGCCGGACATCGGACTCCTCACCATGACCGAGATGATCGACAACGCCGGACGCATCGCTGATGCAAGCGGGTTGCCGCTGATCGCCGATGCCGACAACGGCTATGGAGGCGTGATGAACGTTCGTCGCACGGTTCAAGGCTACGAGCGCGCAGGCGTGGCGGCGATTCACATCGAGGACCAGGTGATGCCCAAGCGTTGCGGGCATCTGATGGGCAAGCAACTCGTACCGGCAGAGGAGATGATCGCGAAGATCAAGGCTGCGATCGATGCGCGAACCGATCCGGATTTCATGATCATCGCGCGTACCGATGCGATTGCGGTCGAAGGCTTCGACGCGGCGCTCGAGCGCGCCGAACGTTATGGCGAAGCCGGGGCCGACATCCTCTTCGTCGAAGCACCGAATGCGGCGCAGCTCCCCGCCCTTGCACCGCGCCTGAAAGCGCCGCTGCTCTACAACATGGCAACCAGCGGCAAGACGCCGTTTTTGTCGAAGACCCAGATCGAAGAGCTTGGGTTCAAGCTCGTGATCTATCCGAACTGGGTCATGCTCGCATCCATTCGCGCGGTCAGCCATGTTCTGCAGACACTGAAGGAATCCGGATCCATTGCAAGTCTCGCCACCGACCTGCCCTCGTTTCGCGAATTCTTCGATCTGCTCGGGATGAACGAAGTCCAAGCATTGGAGTCCCGCTACGGGGTCGACGAAAAATCGCGTGCCCAGTATTGAGCGGATGACCAGCGCGGCACTTTCGATCGGATGACGAAAGCATCCTTGGGAAACACGGCACGGCCTTTTTCCCTCGCCCGTCTTGCGCTCGCGATCGTCATTCCGATCATCGTGTACGCCAGCCTGCGGCCGTTTCAGGGATGGCGCGATGCCGAGCGCCATCCCTTTGGCTATTTGTTCTCCGTGCCTCAATTCGGCGCACCATTCGACGCGATGTTGAATGTTGTAGGCTATGTGGTGCTGAGCCTATGTTTGACGCTTGCATTGTTTCCACGCTTCCGCGGCGGGCGGGCTTTCGCAATCGGTTTCCTCGGTCCAACGCTTTGCAGCATGGTGATCGAGGCGATGCAGGCCTATCTTCCTGGTCGTTTCCCGTCGGTCATCGATGTGGTCATGAACACCACCGGTGCCATGCTCGGCGCGGCCATCGCCGTTTGGTCTACACCATGGCTCGCCCACCATCGAGGCGGCAAGCACTATCGCGAACGCTGGCTCGTTCCCGGGCATGTGACGGAGATCGGTCTCATCGTCCTGGCGGGATGGTTCGTCGCGTTATTTGCCCAACGCACGATTCTCTTCGGCACCGGCGACTTCCGCGGGAATTTCGGCGCGACCCTGGATCTGGGCCTGCCGGCGTTCGTCTATTCTGTGACCGAGGTCTACATCGTCGCAGCCAATCTTGTCGTTGCCGGCCTGGTGATGCGCTTGATCACATCCGACAGCGTGGCGCGGATTCGCTGGTTCTTCATCCTCGTCGCAGCGGCCATCGTAACCCGCGTCATCGCCCAACTTACGTTCTGGAAGATCGGCGCGGCGTTTGTGTGGATCACGCCCGACGTGCTGATCGGCGTGATCAGTGGCACGGCGGTCGCCCTCCTCACGCTTGGACTGTCGCGCCGTGCCGCAGCGATAACGGCCCTTGTTCTCGTTGCAACAAGCCTCGCAGTCATCAATTTCACACCACCCGATCCGGCACTCTGGTTGCAGACGAGCGCCCCGCGCGAGCGCATGCTGATCGGACTCGTCATGGTTGCGCGCTACACCGCGAAGAGTTGGCCCTTGGCGGCAATCGTCTTTCTGGTGATGGCCACGATGCCGGTTGCAACGCGACGTTCTACGCTGCAAGAATCGGCGCATTCCCCTTGATTGTCGTTCGATGAATATGCCTTCGCAGGTGCGTCGGGTACGGCGTGGCCACATGCATCGCCTGCCGGTTGTCCCGGAACACCAGATCCCTCCACCAATCATTCGAGGTTGCCATGGTCATCGATTTTCGTGCGTACACCCTGAAGTCGGGCACTGTCGCCCGTTTCATGGAGCTTTTTGAGCAGGAAGGTCTCGAGCCGCAGCAACGTATCTGCGGCCGATTCATGGGCCTCTACCGCACGGAAATCGGCAACATCAACCAGGTCATCATGATGTTCGGGTATGACGATGCCGGTGAACGCGAGCGAAGACGCGCGGCCCTCTACAAGGATCCCGCGTTTCAGGCGTACCTGGCCAAGGTGCGCGAGTTTCTGCTAGACCAGGAGGTGCGGCTGCTGGTGCCATCGGGTTGCAATCCACCGATCGGCGAGCCCGCGCCGGCGTAGAAGGGGTACTTGAACAAATGCCCATCCTCGCCTTCGCC
>JANMUI010000956.1:0-4236 GCA_031391405.1 Betaproteobacteria bacterium | reverse complement strand
GCACTCGTCGGCCAAGGTGCACCGCTCGATCACGGTCGGTCCTGACGGTTCAATCACCCGCAATGATCTCGATAAGCTGACGCCGGAGATCAACGATGGGTTCTGATCTGGATGAAGCAGTGCCTCACCCCTTGAAGGCGTGTACCTCAGTCATGGCACGCATTTCGGCGAACACCTTCTCGGCGGGAATGCCTTCAACTAGCGCTTGGTCCAACTCCGCCAATCGCCGCGCGATGTATCCCAGCCATTTCGCGCCCACGCTGGCGTCGATGACCCATTTCATCGCTGGTCGCGGCTCTCGCGCAGCAGGTCTTCGGAAGGCGTCTGCCTGCGCCCCACGCTCAGCGCGCGTATGTCGGCGGCCAGCCTCTTCAGGTCGGCTCGGCTGCTCCGCCGCGGTTGTGCCAGCGCGGTGCTCACAATCTCGCGCAGCTCGGCATTCATGGAGCGTTGGTTGCTTGCGGCGCGTCGGCGCAGCTTCTCCTTGATCTCGTCTCCGAGATTGCGAAGTACGATGTTCGCCATGGCAAATCTCCCCGGAAGTGCGGTGATGCCGATGATATCAATCGAGCATTGTTGGCGCCATCCATCTCGAACAGGCGTGCGATCGCAACCAGCGCGGACATCGGCGCATACTTTGGATTGATTAGTCAACACGGAGGTAGGCACCATGGACTGGCGTGAACGCATCGTGAGCAACCCTGACATTCTGGTCGGCAAACCGACGGTCAAGGGCACGCGCATTTCAGTGAAGCTGATCCTCGGCTGGCTGGCGAATGGCTGGACGCACGAAATGGTCCTCGAGTCGTACCCGCAGCTCGTGCCCGATGACATTCTTGCCGCGTTGGCCTTCGCGGCCGAGATGATGCGCGACGAAGAGTACGTCGCCATTCACAAGGCGACCGCATGACGGTCCGCTTGCTGGCCAACGAGAACTTTCCACGGCCCACCCTGCTCGCGCTGCGCGCAGCGGGCGTGGAGGTTGAGTCGGTCGGTGAGCGAATGCCGTCGGCGAGTGATGACGCCGTGCTCGCCCGGGCCGATTTCGTAGCAGGGCATCTGGTTGTGATTTCCGGCCAGTCGGTGCGGCGGCGTGCCTTGCCCTTGGCGGCCGGCGCGTGACCGACGATCCCGATCCCATCCCGCTCTCCGCCCTGCAGCACTGGGCCTATTGCCCGCGCCAGTGCGGGCTGATCCATCTTGAGCAAGCGTTCGACGACAATCTGCACACGCAGCGCGGGCAGGCGGTGCACGCGCAGGTCGACAAACCCGGGGTGGAAGAGCGCAAGGGCCTGCGCATCGAACGCGCGCTCCCTGTGTGGAGCGACGCACTCGGACTGATTGGCAAGACCGATGTGGTCGAGTTCGAGCCGGACGGCACGCCCTACCCGGTGGAATACAAGCACGGCTCGCGTCACAAGGCGGCCGACATTGCGGCGTGCGACGACGTTCAACTGGCCGCGCAGGCACGGTGCCTGGAGGAAATGACCGGGCGTACGGTGAACGAAGGGGCACTGTACTACGCCAGCTCGCGGCGCCGACGCATCGTGCCCATTACCCCCGCGCTGCGCGAGCGAGTGGCGCAAACGGCGCAAGCCGTGCGCGCCATGCTGGCCAGCGACAAGTTGCCGCCGCCCACGCTGGACGTGCGGCGTTGCAAAGGCTGCTCGTTGCGCGAGCGCTGTCAGCCCGAGGCGCTGGTGCGCATGCGCGACGGCGATTCTGCTCGTGACCTGTTCGACCCGGACAAATGACTTTGCCGCCGTCGCCCTAGGCGACTTCTCAACGCCATCTACGCCAACGCCGCCAATAGCCGCCAATAGCCGCCAATAGCCGCCAATAGCCGCCAATAGCCGCCAATAGCCGCCCGCGGATACCGCCTCGCTGTGGGTGCTTTTCGAACCGGACCCGCTGTGAGACGATGATCGCCAATGCCCGAAATTTGAATTCGAGTGAAGCCATGAACTGGAAAGACCACATCGTCGTCAACCCTGACGTGCTCATTGGCAAGCCCATCATCAAGGGCACGCGGATCTCGGTTGAATTACTGCTTGACCGCTTCGCCGACGGGTGGAGTTACGACGAGATTCTTGAAGCCTATCCGCACCTGACGCGCGAGCAAGTTCAGGCTGCCCTTGCGTTCGCGGCGGAGCTATTCAAGGAAGACCGCTTTATTGCAATCGGCAAGGTAGCGCCTTGACACCCGGATTGGTCGTCAACGAGAATTTTCCGGCGCCATCGACCCGGGTGCTTCGTTCGACCGGCCTTGACGTGTTGGCCATCGGCGAGGTCCACCCGGGTATGGCCGATCGCGATGTCCTCGCGCTTGCGCGCGCCGAAACGCGCTGGCTTGTGACGTTCGATACCGACTACGCTGAGCTTGTCTTCCATCGGCACTTGCCACCACCGGTGGCGGTTTTGCTCGTACGGGAGACCCACTATCGCGCGATCGAGCCGGCGGAATGGATCCTGCCGCTTGTCAAGTCGCCATTGGATATCGAGGGTTTCTTCTGCGTTGTCTCTCGGACCGCGCTGCGCAAGCGTCCTTTGCTCGCCGCCTTAGCAACGCCGCGCGGCGGCGGCTGATGCTGCGTTTGGTAACGAACACGAGGCCTGCGTAGCGTGCAACTCCTCAACACGCTTTATGTCACCACGCCCGAAAGCTACTTGCGGCTGGACAACGACACCTTGCGCGTGCAGGTGGAAAGCGAGACGAAGCTGCGCGTGCCGCTGCACCACTTGCAAGCCGTGGTGTGCTTCGGCCACGTGGGCTTGAGCGCGCCGCTTATGCACCGGCTTGCCGAAGACGGCATCGCGCTGGTACTGCTGGATGCCAATGGCCGCTTCAAGGCGCGGCTGGAAGGCGCGGTCACCGGCAACGTACTGCTGCGGCAGGCTCAACATCGCGCAGTCGACAATGCTGCGTTCACGTTGGAGCTGGCGCGCGCCGTGGTGGCCGGAAAGCTGAAGAACCAACGGCAGGTGCTGCAACGGGGCGCCCGTGAAACCAAGCAGCCCGACGATGAAGCCAAGCTCACCCGCGCGGCACAAGATCTTGCCGCCAGTTTGCGCGCGTTACCGGCGGCAACGGACCTCGACGTCCTCCGCGGCGTAGAAGGCGAAGCCGCACGCACCTACTTTGCCGCGCTCAACTTGCTGGTGCGACCCGACCTGCGCGAGCTGTTCAGCATGGACGGCCGCAGCCGTCGCCCGCCGCGCGACCGCATGAATGCTCTACTGTCGTTTCTGTATTCGATGTGGACCAACGACTGTCGTTCGGCGTGTGAAGCCGCCGGGCTCGACCCGCAACTCGGGTTTCTGCATGCCGTGCGTCCGGGCCGAGCCGCACTGGCGCTCGACCTGGTGGAAGAATTTCGCCCCTGGGCCGACCGCCTGGCCCTGACGCTCGTCAACCGCGGCCAGGTGGGCGCGGATGGCTTTGACCTGCGCGAAGGTGGTGCCGTACTGCTGCAAGGTGATGCACGCAAGGCCGTCGTCGTGGCTTTCCAGGAGCGTAAGCAAGACGCGCTCACACACCCGCTGCTGGCCGAGGCCGTGCCGCTGGGTGTCGTGCCGCTGGTACAGGCGCGCTTGCTCGCGCGACACGTCCGCGGCGAAGCCGACGGTTACTTTCCCTTTGTCGCGAGGTAGAGACCATGCTCGTGATCGTCTGCCACGACGTCAACACCGAAACACGCGAGGGCCGCCGCAGGCTGCGGCGGGTCGCCAAGGTATGTGAAGGCACCGGGCAACGGGTCCAGAAATCGGTATTCGAATGCCAGGTCACGCTGATGCAGATGGAAGACTTGGAGCGAAGGCTTCTGGTCGAAGTGAACCTGGAGCAGGACTGTCTGCGCCTTTACCGCCTGGCCGACACCAAGGGCTGCGAGGTTCGAGAGCACGGCAAGTTCAAGGCCACCGATTTTGACGCGCCCTTGGTCCTATAATGAGGAGCGCGAACCCGAAGTGACCGTCTTGGCTGCGGAGCGTTCGCGCGTTGCGCAACTAGTTGAAGTCCTTATGAAATATCGATTC
The DNA here is from genome assembly GCA_031391405.1 of Betaproteobacteria bacterium. Lineage (GTDB taxonomy): Bacteria > Pseudomonadota > Gammaproteobacteria > Burkholderiales > SG8-39 > SHXR01. The sequence goes on along the minus strand of JANMUI010000956.1, from coordinate 201 downwards.
TCGAATATTGAACCTGCATTCGCGCTCCCCTGCGTGGCGGGGTTCGCGCGAGTTGATGGAATTCGGCAGATAGGCCCTCAACTTATCTGCGCAGAGTCGCGCGCGCCTCACGGCGCGCGCGTGGATTGAAACCGCCTAGTCTGTTCAAACGGTCTCATCGTCGGGAGTCGCGCGCGCCTCACGGCGCGCGCGTGGATTGAA
>JANMUI010000925.1:0-4999 GCA_031391405.1 Betaproteobacteria bacterium | reverse complement strand
AGCCTGCGTAACCCTTCGACAGGCTCAGGGCGAACGGTCATCCCTTCGACAGGCCTGTCCTGAGCTTGTCGAAGGACAGAGGGCGAACGGTCATTCTCCTAGGTATTAATCAGATGGTCAGATATTGACGCACGATGCTTTCATCGGCGCGCAGATCAGCGGGCGTGCCGGTGTAGCGAACCTCGCCTTTTTCCAGGATGTACACGCGATCGGCGAGCGCCATCACGAATCCCAGGTTCTGCTCGGCCAGCACGATCGAAAGCCCGGTAGCCTTAAGCTCCCCCACACGCAGGCGAAGCTGCTCGACGATGAGGGGAGCGAGTCCTTCCGAGGGCTCATCCAGCAATAACAGCTCCGGGTTTCCCATCAAGGTGCGGGCAATGGTGAGCATCTGCTGCTGTCCGCCGGACAGCACCCCACCGCGCCGGTCACGGATTTCGGCCAGGTCGGGAAACAGCGCGAAGACCTGCTCCTCGCGCCAAGTCGATTTGCCGCCGGCACCGGTTCGTCGTGCGATGTCGAGGTTTTCCCAGACGGACAGCTCGGGAAAGATGCGCCGATCCTCAGGTACGAAGCCGATGCCGAGTCGACAGATCCGGTGCGATGGAAGATGCGCGATGTCTTGGCCCTTCCAGACGATACGACCTTGCCGCGCGGGGGTGAGGCCGATCACCGAGCGCATGGTCGTGGTCTTGCCGACACCATTGCGGCCGATCAGCGCAACGCATTCTCCGGCACGCACCTCGAGCGATACGCCGAACAACACCTGACTCAAGCCGTAGGCGGTGTGGATGCCTTCAACGCGAAGGTCAGACATGGCTCTCTTCTCCGAGATACACGCGCCTGACCTCCTTGTCGTTGCGGACTGCATCAGGCGTGCCGGAGGCGATGATCTCGCCGTGATGCAACACCGAAATCCGCTCTGCAATACCGAACACCACCGACATGTCATGCTCGGTGAAGAGCAATGTCAGTCCACGCGCCTTGACGATATCGCGCACCAGCGCGATCGTCTCGCGAGTTTCCTGGGGCGACATGCCGGCGGTCGGTTCGTCGAGCAGCAGCAGGCGCGGTTTCGAAGCCAACGCAATCGCCAGCTCGAGCTGCTTTTGCTTGCCGTAGCTAAGCTCACCACCGATCACCTCGGCTTCGTTAGGCAAACCGACGAGCTTCAAGAGGCCGGTGGTTTCCTCACGATGCAGCGAACGGCCCGGGCGGAACAGATTCCATTGCTGGCCTTCGTGGGCAATCAGCGCGACCTGCACGTTCTCGAACACGGTAAGACGCGGATAGATGTTGATGCGCTGAAACGACCGGGCGATGCCCATGCGAACGATCTTCTGCGGGGCGAGGCCGATCAGCTCGCGCCCTTCGAATGACACGTTGCCCTGATCGGGGCGCAGATGTCCGGTGATCAGGTTGAAGAATGTGGTCTTGCCGGCACCGTTCGGACCGATCACGGCATGCGTTTCTCCCGTTTCGAGCTCGAACGCGATATCGCGCGTGGCGACAAACCCGGCGAACGATTTCCACAGCCCGCCAATCTTCAGCATCGTGCTCATGCGCGGCTCCGGTACGCCTTGAGCCGGCCGGCGAGACCAACGAGCCCCTCCGGCAGAACCATCACGATCAACAACAGAATGAGCCCGAGCACCGTCGGCCAGTAGGTCGTGTACTGATTCGTGAACACCTGGAGGAGGTAAAGAACTGCCGCGCCGACGATCGGACCCACGAACGAGTGGATGCCGCCAAGGAGCACCATGATCAGCACCTGGGCCGATTCGGTCCAGAAGGCATTTTCGATATACATGCCGCGGTGATACATGCCGAACAGCGCGCCGGCCAAGCCACCGAACGTACCGGCGACCGTGAAGGCAGCCCATCGCATATGACGCGTGTCCACGCCGATGAAGCCCGCGCGGATGGCGTTCTCGCGCACGGCAATCAAGGTGAGCCCGAACGCGGACCGGCAAATCATCCAGAGCGCGGCGACCCCTCCCGACACGACGATCAGGGTGAAGTAGAAATAGCTGGTGTGATTGGCGAGCATGGCCGGCAGCTTGATGCCGGTAAAGCCGTCATCGCCGCCGGTCACTTCCTTCCACTTGAACGCGACACCCCACACCAGCATGGCGAACGCCAAGGTCAGCATGGCGAAATAGATTTCGGTGAGCCGCACGCAAAAATAGCCGACAACCGCTGCCACGATTCCGGCCAGGACGACCGCGGCGGGCAGACTCAATGCGAGCGGCCAGCCGTAGGTCGTGAGCAGAATCGCGCAGGCGTAGCCACCGATGGCGAAGTAGGCGGCATGGCCGAACGACACATTGCCGGTGAAGCCGATGAGGACATTCAGGCTCAAGGCGAACAGCACGTAGATCAACACTTCGGTCGCGAGATCGACTGCGTAGCGGCTGCCGGCGAGCGGAAGTAGGGCGAGCAGGATGACGATCACCACGGCGGCGATCAGATGATTGCGCGCTGGCATGGTCAGTGCCCCGATTCAGGTCGGCCGAGTAATCCCCAAGGGCGTATCAACAACACCACCAGCATCAGCAGGTACGGCAACACGTCCTGCCAGTTCGGCACCCAGACAGTACCGAACTGGACGACAAAGCCGAAAGCGAGCGCACCGAGAAAGCTGCCCCACATATTCCCAAGGCCGCCGATGATGACGATGATGAAGCACTCGTTGATGATCGTCGCATCCATGCCGGGCGCGAGTGCGATCCGGGGTGCCGCCAACGCCCCGCCGATCCCCGCCAATGCCGACCCGATCGTGAACACTGCGGCGTACACCATCGGGACATTGACGCCTAACGCGGAGAGCATTTCCCGGTCCTGGGTGGCAGCGCGAACGATGCGGCCCCAGCGCGTACGGTCGACCAGCAGCCACATTGCGATCGCGATCAGCGGTCCGACCGCGCAGAGGAAGAGCAGGTATTGCGGCAGCAGCATGAAGCCGAAATCCACTGCGCCGCCCAGGCCCGGCGGATAACCCACCGAGTACTGGTCGGTGCCCCAGATCATCTTCGCCGCGTCGCTCATCAGGAGCACCAGCGCAAACGTGAAGAGGAGCTGCATCAGATGCTCCTTGTCGTAGAGCCGCTTGAGCAAGAGCCGTTCGATGAAGAGGGCAATAATCGCCAGGCCCGCGCCCGAGGCCAGCACGCCGACGAAAAACGGCGCGCCCCACGACTTGGTCACGGTGAAGATAATGTACGCGCCGAACATGTAGAACATGCCGTGCGCGAAATTGATGACCTTCAGAACCCCGAAGATCAGATTGAGTCCTGAAGCAATGACAAACATGTTCATGGCCAGGGCAAGGCCATAGAACATGTTCAAGGCGAACATGGTGGTGGTCATCGATCGTTACCGGCAGGCATGCGAACGCGATGAGCCCTGCACCGTCGCCGGTGCAGGGAACGCTAAACGACGCGGGAAGCCGCTACTTGGGCTGGATGTATTCGATCGGATCCATCACCCGGTAGTCGCGCCCGGCCTTCTTGACCATCGGACCCCAGAACTGCCCGGTGTTGGCCTGGTGGGTCTTCGCATCGATGGTGAGCGGACCGACCGGTGTCTTGAGCGTCATGCCCTCGAGCGCGGCGGCAATCTTGTCGGCTTCGGTCGATTTCGCCTTCTCCATCGCCGCGGCGGCGAAGTGCACGCCGATGTATCCAAGCAGCGCCCACTGCGGCGTCTCCGAGGTCCCGAGCTTCTTCGCAAGCCGGGCCTGGAAGTCCTTATGGGAGGCGTCTTGCGAGTGGTACCAGAGCTCGTAGGTATTGGAGATCACATTGTCCGGATAGTCGTCTTTCAGCTCACCTGCGATCTCATGCGAGGCGATCTCTCCACCCGATATCCACTTGATCTTGTTGAAAAAACCGAGCGGCTTGGCTTGCTTCACCCACGAGACGAAGTGCGGACCCCACAGGCCCGAGATCACGCCGTCGCATCCTGAGGCCATGACCTGGGGAATGAACGCGTTGAAGTCGGTGGCACCGAGCTTCGGCTTCAACGTCAGGATCACCTTCGCGTTGGGCGCGTACTTGGGCAGCGCTTTCAGGATACCCGCCTCGAGATCGTTGCCGTATGCATAGTCAAGCTGCAAGTGGCACAGCCTGTTGAGCTTGTACTTGCCGACCAGCTGCGCCATCGTGTCGCCTTCGATGTCGGTGTTGGAGGCCGTGCGGAACACGTGTTTGTGCAGCTTGTCGGTAGTCATCTGGATGGTCTTGGGAATGGTCGAGATGTAGACCACCTTTTCCTGCTTCGAGACCTCCGACATGCCGAGCCCCACCGCGGAGCTGAGACCGCCCAGCACGATGTGCACGTTGTCTTTGGTGATGAGCTCTTTCATGGTGGACGATGCGGCCGACGGATTCATCTTGTCGTCCCGCTCGATCGATACCACCTTGCGGCCGAGGATGCCGCCCTTCGCGTTGAGCTCTTCGATCGCGAGTTGGTGGCCCGCCATCGCCGGCACCCCGTAGACCGCGCCGCCGCCGGTGAGCGGGTACATTGCACCGATTCGAATCGGCTCCTGCGAAAACGCCGTTCCCGTAGCGCAAGCAACCAGCAACAACAATGTGCTTCGTATCATGCTGTCTCTCCTCCTCGCGTGAATCTGAATGTCTCGAACTGCGATTGTGTCCCGGCCGCCCAAGTTCATGGGGAGCGGAACGGGTGTAGAGCGTTACGGGAACGACGACTGTCCTCGCAACAATCAAAGGATACCCTGGATCGGGTCGTCTCAAGGAATCGGGTTGTCCGGGTTCGAGATCGCATAGGGGCGGACGAAGAACGGCCAGCGCCTTCAATGCAATTCAGCGCCGCCGCTTCGCAAGCGGGCCTTCTTCGAGAAAAAAACTAACCATCCGTTCGGCCACGCCGTTGAACATGCCAATTCCGGTCTGTGTTCCGCATCCAAGGCGTCTGGCTGCTTCGAGCATCGGCGTTACCTCGGGCGCAGTAATCACATCGGCGACGAACA
>JANMUI010000904.1:0-9951 GCA_031391405.1 Betaproteobacteria bacterium | reverse complement strand
ACACTCTTTCCCTACACGACCGATCGCGAGCAGTTCAATCGGTTGCTTCGCGAGAACCGCCGCTTGATTGACGACACCGAGGATGATTTTCTTGCTGTCGAGGTTGGCGAGCACCGCGACATGCAGGGGACTGCGCCGTCTCGAGCGATACCTGCCCGCACCAACATTCCCGCATCTCCCGGATTTCCGTCTTCCTCCGTGACGGATAATCGCTTCATGCCGTCGTCATGATGACCGGCATCAGCCGGACGACACCAGATTGGGCGTGAGGGTTCGAGGACTTCATGGCGCGCCCGGAGGGACTCGAACCCCCGACACCCGGCTTCGAAGGCCGGTACTCTATCCAGCTGAGCTACGGACGCGTAGCGCGAACCTTACCAGACGGCGACCGTTCGAGGGTGTCGATCGCATCGTTGCCGGCGGTCATTGCGGCTTCGCGATTGACGTGCCATGTATTGCGCGCCACACACGCTCAGGGGTAATCGGCATCTCGGTATGCTCGATGCCGAACGCGGCGAGTGCATCGACGACTGCGTTTGCGACCGCGCCGAGCGCACCGGTGGTCCCGCCTTCGCCGCCGCCCCGCAGGCCGAGCGGATTCGTGGTGGAGGGCACCTCGCTTACCGCAGTGGTAAAGAACGGGAGCATGTCCGCGCGGGGCATCGTGTAGTCCATGAATGTCCCCGCCAGCAACTGCCCCGATGAAGCGTCGTAGTGGCACCGCTCCCAAAGGGCTTGCCCGACGCCTTGTGCAATGCCGCCTTGCGTTTGGCCATGCACGATCATTGGATTGATGGCGCGGCCCACATCATCGACCGCGGTATAGCGCGCAATTTCCACTACGCCGGTTTCCGGATTGATTTCGACTTCGCAAACATGCGATCCGTACGGAAACGACGGCAGGCTCAAGACTTCCTCATGAACCGCGGCAAGGGGACCGCGCAGATCATCCGGCATGTCATTGCGAAGTGCGGCACGCGCGACGTCAAAGAGATCGATGCTGCGATCGGTTCCTTTCACCGTGAAGCGCCGTCGCGCGAACTCGATGTCGGCCTCCGCCGTTTCAAGGAGGCGTGCGGCGATGCGTTTGCCTTTTTCGACGATACGGTCCGCCGCGACTGCCATGACCACACCGCCCATTCGCATCGAGCGTCCCGAGTGAGACCCGCCGCCTACGGGTGCAGCATCGGTATCGCCTGCGATCAGTCGCACTTGGCCGACCTCCACACCCAACCACTCGGCGAGCAATTGCGCGAAGCTGGTTTCATGGCCCTGTCCCGCGGATAACGTGCCGAGTGATACCTCGATGCGATCGTCCGGGAGCACGGTCATCGCAGCGCGTTCGCGCGGGAATCCGGTGGCGACTTCGATGTAGTTGCCGATGCCGATCCCGCGCAGGCGGCCCCGCGAGCGTGCCTCGGCCCGTCGTGTTGCAAAGCCCGCCCAGTCGGACATGGCAACGGCTTTCTCTTGCACCGCCTGATAGTTGCCGCTGTCATAGTGCATGCCGTATGGGTTGCGATAGGGCATTGCAGTGGACGGGACGAGATTCCTGCGGCGGATTTCGATGCGATCGAAACCGTGTCGCTGCGCCGCGATATCGATGAGGCGTTCGATGACATACATGACTTCCGGTCGTCCGGCGCTGCGATACGGCGTGGTCGGCGACGTGTTGGTGTGTACCGCACGCTGCACCATATGGGCGGCTGCGATGTCGTAGACGCTGCTCGACATCTCGGAGCCTTTCGCAAGCGGCACGAACGAAACGCCGAACGCGCCGACATTGCTGGTGTTCATGCCGCGAAATCCGATGAACCGGCCGGTGGCATCGAGCGCGAGCTCGACTTGAGAAACCAGGTCCCGCCCGTGATACTCGGTAAGGAATGATTCCGAGCGATCGCACGCCCATTTCACCGGTCGCCCGATGCGCTGCGCCGCCCACGCAACGAGTGCGAACTCCGGATAGAAATTGTTGCGGGTACCGTAGTTACCGCCGACGTCTTTCGCGATCACCCGCACCGCTGATTCGGGCACGCCGAGTACGCCTGCGAGGTCGGTCCGCAAGCGAATATTGCTGCCGCCGCCCGCGTACAGCGTGTAGTGCTTCGTTGCCGCATCGAATGTAGCCAGCGCCGCGCGCGGCTCGAGCGGAACGCCGGTTGCGCGATTGACCCAGGTGTCGAGAGCGACAATGAATTGAGCGGCGGCGAACGCCGCAGTCGTCTTGGCCAGATCGCCGATGCCGCCGGATTCGATGCAAACATTCGACGGCGCCTCGCTCCAGAGAGTCGCGGTACCAGGCTTCGTCGCTTCGCGCGATTCGGTGGTTGCGGACATGGGCTCGTATTCGACGATGATCTTGTCGGCTGCGTCTTTCGCCGCCTCGATCGATTCGGCGACCACGAATGCGACCGCCTCGCCAGCCATCCTTACCTTGTCGATTGCCAATGGCCAATGCGGCGCGACGAAGATTGCCGAGCCATCGCGATTCTTGAGCGCGATCTCATGGGGGTTCGTCGGGACCGGTCGATGCGGGATCGGTTGCAGGCCATCGGCCCGCATATCCGCACCGGTCAGAACAGCGATGACCCCTTTGCAGGCGAGCGCCTCGTCGACCTTGATGCGTCGGATCCACGCATGTGCGTGCGGGGATCGGACAACGATTGCATGCGCCTGATCGGGCAGCCTGAAGTCGTCGCTGAAGCAGCCTTCGCCGCGGAGCAAACGCGGGTCTTCGAGTCGGAGGACGCCCTTTCCAAAACCTTGCGGCGCCTCGCCGGCACGCGATTGGAGGAATGACATTGTGGTCTCGCTGTCGCTTATTGCAGTCGCTCGTTGCAGTCGCCAATTCGGGTCGGATGGAATGCGCGTCCGCGACAAGCAGGGACCGCATGATAGCCTCCGTCTCCATCGAACGAAACTCCGGGAAAGCGCCCCATGCGCATCGTCGACATCAGAGAGACCGCAGTTCCGATCAATTCGACCATCCGGAACGCCGTTTTCGATTTCTCGGATATGACGACATCCATTGTCGCCGTCGTGACCGACGTCATTCGCGACCGGAAGCCGATCGTCGGATTTGCCTTCAACTCCACCGGTCGCTATGCATGCGGTGCCCAGATGCGCGCGCGATTCATCCCGAGAATTCTGCGGGCAAAACCCGACGCGCTGCAGGACGACCAGGGCGGCATTGATCCGTCGAAGGCGCTTGCCTGCATGATGCAAGGCGAGAAACCGGGCGCACATTCGGACCGTTCGATCGGCATCGGCACGATCGAGACTGCAATCTGGGACGCGGTAGCCAAAATCGAAGAGAAGCCGCTGCATCGCGTCCTCGCCGAGCGATTCAACAACGGTTATAGCGCGGAGAAGGTGTTTTGCTACGTCGGCGGCGGTTGGTATCGCCCGGGCCAGACGCTTCTGGATGTCGAGGACGAAATGCGGGGCCATCTGGATGCGGGCTACACCATGATCAAGATCAAGGTGGGCGGCTTGCCGATCGACGAAGACCTGCGTCGTGTCGAGGCGGCGCTGGCAATCGTGGGATCCGGGGATCGGCTCGCCGTGGATGCGAATGCGAAATTCAATCGCGAAGAAGCCTTGCTCTACGCGAAAGCGCTGGCGCCGCTCGAGTTGCGCTGGTTCGAGGAACCGGTCGACCCGATCGACTTCGAGGCCTACGCGGAGCTCGCAAGCATGTACGCGTCACCGCTTGGAACGGGAGAGAATCTGTATTCAATGCAGGACGTGAAGAATCTCGTCGCGTTCGGCGGGTTCCGCGCCGGCCTGGACGTGATCCAGGTCGATCCGCCGCAGGCCTACGGTTACGGCATGTATGCGAAGACGCTGGCCATGCTGGAGGCGCGCGGCTGGAATCGTGCATCCCTCTGGCCGCATGGCGGTAACCAGATGTCGCTCGCGATTACGGCGGGCCTTTGCCTGGGCGGCTGTGAGTCCTATCCTGGTGTATTCGGAATATTTGCGGGATACGCTGACGATGCGCGCGTGGTCGATGGTTATTTGAAGCCGTCCGATCGGCCCGGCATCGGTTTCGAGGGCCAGCAGGCGCTGTACGCCGCGATGCGAAGGCTGGTTGATTGAGCGTACGACGCCCGCTCACGTGTACCCGCGCCTCCGACTGTTGCTGCTTTGCTGCGGTATGCCGGCGTTGATTGGTCTTGCGATCACTGCCATCGTCGGCATGCTGGTCGAAGGATCCGCGAACTATGAGATCCAGTTCAAGGCGGCGGTCGACGGTCGTGCATTGACGTGCGGCCATCCGATCGACGGCATCGGAGAAGCCAAGATCTCCGTTGCGCTTGTCGATTTCCGGTTCACTGTGTCGAAGGTAGAGCTGATTCGCTATGATGGAAAAATATTCCCACTCGCGCTCGAGCAGGATGGAATCTGGCAAATCGGCAACGTGGCCAACCTCGATCTCGAGGATGCGTCCGGACCCTGCGTGCAAGGGACACCTGCAACGAGACGCGAAGTGCGCGGCTCGGCGCCCAAGGGGAATTACCGCGGCGTGCGATTCGTTCTGGGTGGTCCGGATGGCGCAAGTCCGGCTGATCCTGCCATCGCGCCGCAATTGAATGCGGGCCGGATGCAATCCGAGATCGAAAGCAACCATTACGCGATGCGGATCGAGCTTGCCACGACGGTTGCAGGCGAGGGCGCGGTGCAGCCCAGCTCTCAAGCCGCTCAAATCGTATTGCGAATCCTTCGCCAGGCATGTCCGCCGAACGCTGGCAGTGGCGTGCAATGCGGTGCGGACAGTTCGATTCAGGTCACCTTGAACGACGTACAGCCCAACCGCCATGTCATCGTCGCTGAAATCGGCGGCTTGATTGCCGAATCAGTCGTGGGACAAGATGCTTCATCGGGCACAACGGCGTGCGAGCCAACATCGCTTGACGCGACCTGCATCGAAGCGTTACAGCGTCTTGGATTTGCGAGTGGCGGGGCGGCTGGGCGTGCGCATTTGTTCTTTTTTGCCCAGGCGCGGAGATAGGTACGCGGGAAGTGTTTGCGTGGCGGTCGAAGGCATCGACCGCCTGCGAAACCTGCCTACTTGCCGTAATGTGTCAATTGACCGGGACTGTGTTCTCTCGCGACGCAACGCGCATCAACCTGGAGCATGCAATGACAAAAGCAATTCGCAGAATCGTTACCGGTCACGACGCGAACGGGAAGGCCATTGTCCTGTTGGACGAAGCCCCGAAGAACGTCAAGGTACGCAAGGCGAGCGGGGGGCTGGTGTCGTCGCTCCTTTGGGCCACCGACGAGTCGCCGGCCAATGTATCGGGATCGCAGGATCGTTCGATACGTGAAATTGGCGTGGCACCGCCGCCTGCGGGTTCGGTTTTTCGCATCGTTGATTTTCCGCCTACGGACGCTTCGTCGATGAATCACGAGGCGGTCATTCGCGAGATGGGACTGGCAGGCCACGCGGCCGCGACCGAAGCGCGCCATCCCCTCATGCATCGGACAAAAAGCATTGATTATGTGATCGTCCTGCAGGGTGAGATCGATATGCTTTTGGACGATTCCGAGGTGCACCTCGAGGCGGGCGACACGATGGTGCAGCAGGGTACGAATCACGCGTGGGTCAATCGCGGGCGCGAGCTCTGCCGGATTGCGTTTGTCCTGATCGATGCGGACGAGCCGGCGGCGCTTCACTGTAGCGGTGGAACAACGTAGGGATATGGGCGAGCGAGCCACTCTTTGTCCATCGATCGCGATCGTGACAATCCGTATTGCATGTGGCGAACTGCTCGCAATTTAACGCAGCCCGCTGATTGATTACGACATAGTGCCTAGGCTATGAACTCAGACCCCGAGTGAGTGTTCGCGTGCTACACCCGATGGGATCCAGACAAGGAATGGCGAGGAGGAAAGCCTGATGAACACCGTCACAACGACCCGATCCGGGGAGCACATCGTCGTCAAATCGGCGTTGCGCGCGGATGTCGAAGCAGCGGTCAAGGAGCTATTGGGACAGGGGGCGGTGCCCGTCGGGGTCGTCGGTCGGCTCGGCAACAATTGGATTGCGACCGTTCGTACGCCACAAAAGAATGTGGCCAAGGAATGGGCGACGGTGACGAATATCGGATTGCAGTTTGTCGTTGAGGGGTCGTCACGCGAAGCGGTCGCGGATCGCGTCGAGCAAATGATCACCTATGGATCGGTGTTGATTGCAGGTCCGGAAGAAATTGAAGGGAAGTGGGTTGCGGTGATCGACCGGCGCGAGTCGAGACGAACCTCCTGAAAGGCTGGAAGACCCGGGGGAAGCATCTCCGGAAACGAACAAGGCACCTCATGGTGCATTTTCTATTTTGTAGGCGATCTTTCCAGATTCCTAGGTCAACACTCGCCGGCGCGCGATCCAACCAAATACTGCCAAGCCGCTGAGCACCATTCCCCAGGTACTGGGTTCAGGCACATTGATGACGTTGAGGGATTCAGCGGTCGCGTAGCTGAATTCCGCATCGGGCATTCCGGTATCCAGATTTATTCCGCCGATATTGAAGGACCCCGCGGTGCCGCTGCCCAGCGCCCCGCCTGATAGAGCGATGATCGGGTTGAAGGCGGCTTGTGCGACGGCCGGCGCGGCGGCGGCCATGGGGATGCCGCCTTGACCAATCCCAATTGTCGCCGTCGTCCACGCTACGCCGGGCCACTGCCTGAATGCGTGTGGAACAGAAGTTGATTCGATAACCGCGAGTGGTCCGCCAATCGGGCTCGCCGAATTGATAGCCGCCAAGCTCATGTGGGAAAGGTCCATCCCACCAGCGTACTGGCACAGCACGCTGGTCGCGATGCAAGATGCGCTATCGATTGTTGGGCCAATCGGCGTCACCGCGAGCGTGACCACTGCGTCGGCGCATGCGGAGGTTGCAGCAACGAGTGCGACGGCTCCAACGAGTGCATTAATTGACACTCGCAACAGGACTGTTGCAGAACTGACGCCTCCGAGGCGCGATATCCACTTCACTATTTGTTCTCGTGATAATCGTACTGCATGAAATTCAACGGGTTTGACCCCGATTCACGATTTCTGCGGCCAGCTACGTTGCAGTGCATCGCGATAGCTTCGAGCGTACGATTTTCAGTGCATCTATCCCCTTTCAGTTTGCACTTTGTGACAATTTCGCGTGAATCAAATCACACAACGCGCGGGATGAATTTTTCGCAAGAGTCAAATATGCGGATGTTCCTTCGCAGCGCGGGTCACGCAGCGCGTCCAGAACGACTTTGCATGCAACGCCGAGCGACGCCAATCAGACAAAGACGTGCGGCGGAACGGCTCCGCGTTGCCCGACTACTTGGTGCACCAAGCCCAGCAGCGCTTGGTCGGGCATTAGCGGACGGTGGTCGCAACGACCTGACTGCGGATGTTTACCAAAGCGGCGACGTCGGTCACACGCCCGATTTCATCGAAGACCACGTCGTATTCGTCGAACCGGCCAAACCAGTAGCGCCAGACCGAGTGTCCAAGGTTCGGCGTAGCAGTGGCAGGCGGATAACCCAACGCGAGAATCACTTGTTCATGCGTCATGCCCCGAGCGACGCGGCCGGCTCGAACCGTCTCACGAACCGCCGGCGGCAATCCGGCGATGCGGCGGTCCGGACTGTCTTTGAGTAACGTCTTCTCGAGGAACTGTTCGAATGTTTCGCCCTTGCGAACGCCGTATTCATGGAGGAGCCGATACCGCTGGCCGCCAATCTCGACCCAGGCAAAGTTGCGGCCATCCGATTCGAAAGCGAGGATCTTCACTGGGGAGCCCACGGGAATCATTTCCGTCGACGTGAAGTTTGCGTCGGAGATGATGCCGCGTTGTTGATGCAGGTTGCAGCATGCGAAGTACACGCGATCCCGGTACTCGCCAAAGGCCGGCATTTCAGACGCATAGGGCGTGAGAAGCACCTTCTGGACAGATTCAATGGCCGTGCATCCGCCTAGGATGGTTGCGCTCAATGCACATGCGGCGACGAGTCTTGATACTGACTGGACCGACGGATTCGGACGATTCACGATATTCCCCAATTTATTTAGTACGACCTGAATCGCGCTAATCATATGGCGGTTGGGCCGCGGGCACGCTCTGCTCGTCGCCTGAATCGGTGCGTCGGTCAGCGGCGATTGTCCGGAAATTGCAGTGGCGGGCGGCCTTCGATCGGCGAAAATGGCGGTCGTTCGCGTGGCAGCATGTGTGAGGTCTCCGGTCGTGCGTGCGAAACGAATCGATTTGACCACAGATGAATATTTATCGAACGTTATTCCAGGCGATGGCCTCGGACAACGAGGTCCAAGTCTATGCGGCCGATGCGGGCGTCGCCGAACGCGTGACGCAGGCGGCGATCGCGGAAGTCCGCCGCATCGAGGCGAAGTATTCCCGCTACCTGCCCGATTCGATCGTGAGCCGGATCAACCGCGCAGCAGGCCGCGACGCTGTCGGGCTGGATGAAGAAACAGCGGGGCTATGCGGTTATGCGGCATCCTGCTTCAAGTCGAGCGGCGGGCGATTCGACATCACGTCAGGCGTACTGCGCCGGGCCTGGAATTTTCGCGAGGCGATCGTCCCGTCCGGCGCAACGCTTGCGCCATTGCTTTCACTCATCGGATGGGACAAGGTTCGCTGGAGCAAGACCGAGATTTTTCTGCCACGTGAGGGCATGGAGCTCGATTTCGGCGGGATCGGCAAAGAGTACGCCGCGGACCGCGCTGCCGGCGTCTGTCTGGCCGAAGGCGTTCACCACGGGCTCATCAATCTCGGCGGCGACATTCGCGTTATCGGTCCGCATCCGGATGGGCGCAGATGGTCGATCGGCATTCGTCATCCACGACGAGACGACACAACGATCGCCTCGGTCGAGATCAACGAGGGCGGGCTCGCCACCAGCGGGGACTACGAGCGCTACTTCGAGCGCAACGGCGTGCGTTACTGCCACATCCTCGATCCCCGCAGCGGGATGCCGGTGCATCACTGGCAATCGGTCAGCGTGATTGCCCCGGTGTGCATCGCCGCTGGAAGTTATTCGACGATTGCAATGCTCCTCGGTACGCGAGCGCGGGGTTTTCTCGATGATCAACAACTGCCCTATCTGTTGGTTGGGCCCGACGGACGCTTGAGCGGCCCGTTGGCTGCGCGCCGGTCTTGACCCTTGCATTGTCCTGAGCTTCACAGGACGCAACGGACGTAGAGGCCGGCGCCGCATTACTCGGGGTGCTCACCGATCGCGATCGGGTCCGCAGTGCCGCGCCGCGATCGAGGAATGATATCGAAGCGACGGATTGCGAGTGTTGCGCGCAGAACTAGGTTCCTCGTGGCGGGCGAACCGTCGACGGCTTCAGAGCAGAATCCGCGCGTCGACGTTAGTTAGGCATCTCAGGGACTACTGAAACGTTCCCGTTCGGCGTGACCGCCGGCGAAGCCCCAGAATCGCCGCAAAAACCAACAGTGCGAGAATCGGATCACTGTCATCGCGCGACCCGATCGTGCATCCGCCGCCGCCGCCCGATCCAGCCGATGGCGAACTTGGATTAGAACCGCTTGTCGTCGCCCCGTTCGCGGGCATGCCCGTTCCCGACACATTCACCGTGTGCGGAGATCCCGCGGCGCCGGTTGCGATGGTCACTTGACCCGTCCGCGCCCCGGTCGCCGTCGGTGCGAACGTTACCGCGATCTGGCAGTTGGTCGATGGCGCAAGGGTTGCCCCGCAATTGCTCGTGACGCCGAAATCACCGTTAGCCGAGATGGTCGAAATCGGCAACGTGGCGTTTCCAACGTTCGACACCAAGATGGCTTGTTGTCCGCTCGACGTACCAACCGGTTGACCGCTGAAGGTCAATGAAGGCGCCGATAGCATCACTGCTGGAGCAGACGGGATCGTGCCGGTGCCGCCAAGTGCGATCGACTGATGTCCGAGGGCGTTGGAAACTAGGGT
>JANMUI010000825.1:0-3911 GCA_031391405.1 Betaproteobacteria bacterium | reverse complement strand
CAGCCGTGATTTTTTTCACCGTTATCTCGTTCGGGCCGACGACGAAACTGCGCGCATTTATCTGCGGATCACATCGACGCGCAGATGGTCTTCGCCATGTCGAAGTGGACCCGTCAACAAGCGGTGCGCGTCGCCGCTCAGGGCTTTGGAGGTCGGCGCGAACAATGGGGCTCGCCACATCGCAATTGCCTGATGAAATTCCCTGAAAAATTTGACTACGCTGATTACGCTGATTGCGCGAGGCACCTTAATCAGCGCCTCCATGGTTGCTTTCGCGACGGGGCCCGGATTCAGCTTCACTTTCCGGCGGGAGGCGTCCGGCAGCGCGCCGATCCAGAATGTCTTGTACCAGCGCGATGTGTTCGCGAAGGATGTAGACTTGGCCGGTGAAGCCAAGCGGAATCGATCGCTGGAACGCCTTGTCCTCGAGGTCTTCGAGACTACGCTGGTACGCGGCCCGTTTGCTCGCATCGTAGCGATGCCGAATTTCGTATTCGAGGAGTTTCAATTCGCCATACCACCGTGCGATCTTGCTGCGAACGCGCCATGTATAGATCGACGGTGCGAAGCGCATGGCGGGAACCAACACGGCGAAAAGCGGCACGAGCAACACGATCACCCGATCGACCAAGGTCGCGGCCCAGAACGGCATGTAGCGTTGAAGAAACGGTGGACCGGACTTGTAGAATCGCTGTGCATTGTCGGAAATTGGAACATCGCCTGTTCTTGGGTTCGGGAAATCGCCTGTCTGCTGCAATGGGCCCATCCCGCCATGCGCACGGCGCATTGCGTCGAGCAGCAGATCGGCGAGGGCCGGATGAAAATTTTCTCGTACGACGACCTGAGCCGTCGTGGCAATGAGCTTGGTGTCCTGCGCGGGGATGTCTCGCACCAGATCGATCGATCCCTGCGGCAGCGTCACGGCTGAGAGATGCGGGAAAAGGCGCGTATAGGCCGCCGCGCGGGAAAAGCTCAACAGCCTCACATCGGGCGAATAAAGCAGTGCGCGTACCACGCCCGTTTCAGATGCGCCAACCACAAACATTGCGTCAATCTTATCGGTCAGCAGCTCGACCGCCGCCTTCTCGGCAGACATATCCAGCAACTGGGACGGCGCCCCGTCTGCGGCGTTCGCCTGCAGAATCTCCAGCGCGAGTTGCCGCGTACCGCTTCCCATCGAGCCGATTGCGATGCGTTTACCGGCCAGCTCGCGCACCCTGTCAAGCGGCTTTTTCGAACGGTAGAAAATCCAGACCGGTTCATAGAACGCCGCACCGAGCGACAGTAGGCCATCAGTATTGTCGGGGCGGAGAATGCCACCTTGCGTAAAGACGACGTCGACGTTGGAATTTTCATCGCGAAGCTGTTCGATATTCTGCACCGCACCGGCCGACGTCCTGATCTCGATCTCGATCCCGTGCTTGCGCAGGTGCTCGCGATATTTTTCCGCGAAGGCGTGGTAGGCGCCACTTTCCGAGCCGGTTGCAATAATGAACGACGATGGCGGTGCCGGTTGCACGAACTGGTAGGCGAGCCAGAACGCCCCCACAACGAGCGCAATCATCGGCAATCCGACAATCAGCAGATCACGGACCGATAAACTGGAAAGGCTCAGCTTGCGGACCGCCAGGGCGGCACGGGGCAACCGCACAGGATTCCTCCTTCTGATATTTTTCCTCATGAAGGGACGTTTCCCCTCATTCGCCCCTGCGTCACGGGCGCTATCGCGGTCATGGTCGACCGCCTCTTGGCGACGTCAGCGAAGCCGCGTCGAAGCGGTGATTGGCCGAACGATTGCGCGCTGGGCATTGTAGAGGTTAGAGGGCGAACGCACATTACCGGCGCCCCCCGTGCTCGGTACCGACCCTGCGAGCGTCGGCGACCACATCCCGATCGTGATTCACCTCGACGATCGCAATGCCAGCCGCAGCGAAGGTCGATGCGATTTGGCGTCTGCGTCCCATTGTTTTGCGCGATCCAACGGGGAGCCCAAGAAATAAACGTGATTGCAACCAGGAGCGTCATTCGCTTACGATTCGTCCTGGGGCGGTATGTGCCATGGGATGCCCAGAGGCGGGTACCTCGCTTTTGTGGGCTAGAACGAAAGTCGAATGCAGTGAATGAATTCGGTCCCGACGACCCCGACTAGAGTCAAGTCCGAAAACATCCAGGGGGAGAGCGACTCTGAACAAAGGAAAAGCACAGCCGGCCCAGGACCCGCGGCTCGCCAAATGGCGTGACGACGGGACCATTCTCACGGTCTTTCTGACCAATGGCACGCGCCTTGAAGGCAAGATCGTTGCATTCGATCCGCAAACGATCATGGTCGATTCCGGTGAGCACAACCTCGTCTATAAGACGATGATTCTGACCATCTCTCCGCCACGTAAGGGTGTGCGTATCGGCCGGCGCCCGCCGCCGCGTGCTGGTGGTCGATTCGAGGGCCAGCCTCGTGAAGGTCGACCGCAGCGCGATGACGCAGGTGGCGGTGTCGGTGGGGAGGTTGGCGGGATGCCTCGTCCGCCGTTTCGGGACCGTACCGAGGGTGGTCCGCCAAGAGAGCCTCGGGTACCGATCGTTCGATACAAGCGCCGTCTTCCGGATCGTTGAATTCCGCCTGTGCTGCCCTGAGGCAAATGGATCTGATTCTATGGCGCCATGCCGAAGCCGAGGACGGCTTCGACGACCTCGCCCGGAAGCTCACCAAACACGGTGAACGACAAGCGAGTCGCATGGCGTCGTGGCTCGTCTCGCGCCTGTCAGACAATATCGTGATCCTGGCAAGCCCAGCCGTGCGGACCCGACAGACCGCAGGCGCCCTTGGCAGACACTTCGATATCGAACCGACACTCGCGCCGGGCGGCTCGCCCGAAGACGTGCTTGCCGCGGCCGATTGGCCATCCCGATCCGCACTTATCGTCGGCCATCAGCCGACCCTTGGGCGGGTGGCGGCACGCCTGCTTGCGAATGCCGACGATCAGTGGCCGGTCAAAAAGGCGGCCGTATGGTGGATTAGCAGTCGCGATCGTGAGGAAGGGGCCAATGTTGTGCTTCGGGCCGTCATCTCGCCCGATCTGTTATGACTAGCGATCCAGCGCCTCGATCCTCAGGTCGCGCCCCACCCGACGCCACTCCTCGACTTCCTGCGTCAAATCGAAGTCGGTCAACGGGCTTCCTTCCAGGCGATCGCGAGCGACACCAATCACATAGGTTTTCTTCTCGACCTTGAACGCCGGTGGTTCCTCGGTTGATTCGCTCCGACTACGATGGAGAAGCGCCGCCAATCGCAGACAGGCCACCAGCCGCCAGTCGTTCTCCTGCTCGACGAGATCTTTGATCTTCGGCAGCTTGCCGGTGTGGCCAAGCACGATGGTCGCGAGGGCGGCCTGTTCTCGTTTCGAAAATCCGGGCATGTCGGCGTTCGAAAGAATGTAGGCCGAATGTTTGTGATAGCCGTTGTGCGACATCGAGCGTCCGATTTCGTGCAGCAGCCCCGCCCAATAGAGAATACGTTCCGCCGTTTCCGGAACGTTGGCCACCGGTGCCTCGAGCGGCACGCGCGCGCTGGATTCAAAGTTTCGCCATAGGGCGAGCGCGGTGTTCGACACGCGCAACGCCTGCGCCTCGTCGATCTGATACCGGACCATCAACTCGCGTACCGTTGCTTCGCGCATGTCTTCATGGCTGCCGCGACCGAGCAGATCGTAGAGCACGCCGGTGCGAAACGCGCCATCGGACACCGCCATGATTTGCAATCCGAGCTCATCGAAGATCGCAAGCATGATTGCAAGTCCACCGGCCAATACCGGGATTCGGTCCGGTTTCAAGCCGATGAGCTTGAGGGCCGCGCCCGACTCGGCCTTGATCATCGCGGCCTTGAGCCGATCGAGTCCCTCGCGTGTGATGCCATG